>JBEKEI010000192.1:0-8357 GCA_050013915.1 Roseiarcus sp. | reverse complement strand
CCGACCGACGATCCGGCCGGCGTGCTCGCCAGCGTGATCGACGGCCTGCTGCTCGGCTGCGGCGACGCGGTGATCGGCGTCAATCCGGCGCTCGACAGCCCGGAGCGCTGCGCCGATCTGCTGCGCCTCCTCGACGACGTCCGCCAGCGGCTCGCCATTCCCACCCAGTCCTGCGTGCTGACCCATGTGACGACGACGCTGCGGCTGATCGGGCAGGGCGCGCCGGTCGACCTGGTGTTCCAGTCGATCGGCGGGACTGAGGCGACCAACCGCGGCTTCGGGATCGATCTCGCCCTGCTCGCCGAGGCCCATGACGCCGCGCTGTCGCTGCGGCGCGGGACGATCGGCGACGACTGCATGTATTTCGAGACCGGCCAGGGCAGTTCGCTGTCGGCGGGCGCCCACGAGGGCTGCGACCAGCAGACGCTGGAGGCGCGCGCCTATGCGGTCGCGCGCGCGTTCCGGCCGCTGCTGGTCAATTCGGTGGTCGGCTTCATCGGCCCGGAATATCTGTTCGACGGCCGGCAGATCATCCGCGCCGGGCTTGAGGATCACTTCTGCGGCAAGCTGCTCGGCCTGCCGATGGGCTGCGACGTCTGCTACACCAACCATGCCGAGGCCGACCAGAACGACATGGACATCCTGCTCGTCGCCCTCGCCGCCGCCGGCGTCGCCTTCGTGATGGCCGTGCCGGGCGCCGACGACGTGATGCTGAACTACCAGAGCACCAGCGGCCACGACGTGCTCGCAACGAGAAGGCTGCTCGGCCTGAAGCCGGCGCCGGAATTCGAGGACTGGCTGGCGCGGATGGGGCTGGCCGATGCGGGCGGGACGGCCGGGCCGGCGGCGCTGCCCGGGCGGATGCGGGAGCTGCTGGGGGCGCGATGAGCCGCGCCGCCTTGCGGGCGGGGCTGTCCGGGGAAACTCGGGGCATGGTCGAAGCTCGACCGGCGCGTCGATGATCTCCAGCGTTTGGCGCCCGGATCGACGGGTGGCGGGCGCCCGATACCGGCGATCTGCCTGGGATCGAAGAGGAACTGGCCGATCCGGCGCGGAGCCGGAGAGAGATTTTGCGGCCCGCCCGCGTCGGCGCAACGCCGTCCAGCCCGTCGTGGTCATCCGCCCGCCATCCCTTACGCGTCGCCCGCGCCCGGAGGCCGGCGGAAGTTTTTTGAAATTTTTGGAAATTTTTTGAAATCTTTGGAAGCCCTTGGAAAGCCCTTGGAAAGCCCTTGGAAACTCTTTGAAGCCGAGCCTTTCATGAGATTTCTTGGAGTTTCAAGGGTTTGCGAGCGCGCGGGATTATCTTGCGGCCCCGCGGCGCCCGCGCTTCCCGGACGCTCGAAGGCCCCGGGGAGGCGGTGGCGAATGAGGGGCGAGCGCCGGATGCGGCTTTCGTCGACGGTGCGCCGGATCATACGGTCCGGCCGGGCGGGCGGGGTCAATCGAGGACTCCTCTGACGCGGGGAGGAACATTCTGAATAACAGAAATCAGGTCATTCGGCAAGCGTTTTTGAGCGGACTGCTCCGCGGAACCGGAGCGTCCCGGCCCATCGAGGCCGCGGCGCCGGTCACCCTCGTCGCGGCGGCGCAGATCAAGGCGCTGTTTCTGGAGTTCAAGTCGGCGGGCGCCGATTTTTTCCAGACCCTCCAGAAGGCGCCCTGGGGGGCCCGGAACTTCATCGTCCGGGACCCCGACGGCAACCTCATCCTGTTCGCGGGCCCATCCGATTGAAGGCGAGCGTTGCGCCGTCGTCCGGGGTGCGGCCTCGCGGCCGGCGAGGGTTGCGAGGCGTGATGCCGGGCGTACGCCGCTGAATCGCCATCGGTCGATGAGAGTCAGGTCGCCTCGCCGCGCGGCAGCGTGCGCCCGGTCTCCAGCAGCGTCTTGAGCTGGGAGAGGACCTGCGGCCAGCCGCCCGAAATGCCGGCGAGCATTTTCGGGTCGCCGTCGAGCCCGTCATGGGTGACCGTCAGGCGGACGAGTCCGCTGCCCAGCGGCTCGATGTCGAAGCTGACGGCCGAGTGCTTCGACTCGTCGTCGAACTCGTTCGGCCTCGCCCAGGTGTAGGCGAGGCGGCGTGGCGGGGCGTGCTCGACGACCTTGCCGGCCATGTCGATGGCGCCGGAATCGACGCGCCGATGCTCCCAGCGGGAGCCTGGCGTCCAGTCCGAGATGTTCTCGTGCGCCGGGCTGTCCGGCTTCACGCCGACCCAATACCGGCGCGTCACCTCGGGGTCGACCAGCGCCTGCCAGACCTTCTCCGGCGTCGTTGCGATGTAGGTCACATACACGAAGCTAGGTTGCGTCATCGTCATGCCCTTCCAGTTGCGTTTTGAGGTCGTGCAGGAAGCCGAGGCGTCGCCGCTCGAATTTCCTGACCCACCGTTCGTAGACCTCGTGGATCGGAACGGGGTTGATGAAGTGAAGCTTCTCCCGGCCCTTCCAGACCGCCGTGACCAGATTGGCGTCGATGAGAATATCGATGTGCTGGGTCGCCGATTGCCGCTTCATGTCGAGGTGTTCGCACAGCGCCCCGAGCGTCCGGCCGTTGTCGGCGGCCAGCAGATCGAGAACCTTGCGCCGGCTGGGGTCGGCCAGGGCTTTGAACACTTTGTCCGCCTGATCCAACACGACCTCCTTCCGAACGCCATCATGCAGGTAAAAGACTGCATGTCAATAGGCAGGCCTGGACCTGCATGAACACAATCGCCGCGCCTTGACGGCGGCGCGGCGGCGTGGCCCCTATCGCCGAGGGGGCGTCTGCGGGAACCGAGGCCTTGCCGGCCGCCCCCGCCACACCCGCGAGACCGCCATGTCCGCACCCCGCTCCGCCCTCGTCACCGGCGCCAACAAGGGCATCGGCCGCGAGATTGCGCGCCGCCTCGCCGGGCTCGGCTATCTCGTCTGGCTCGGCGCCCGCGACGCCGCGCGCGGCGAGGAGGCGGCGGCCGCCCTGCGCGCGGCGGGCGGGAATGTCCGCTTTCTCGCGCTCGACGTCGCCGATGCCGCGAGCGTCGCGCGCGCCGCCGGGACGCTCGCGCGCGCCGGCGACCGGCTCGACGCACTCGTCAACAACGCCGGAATCGCGCTCGACCGCGGCGTCGCGCCGAGTGCGCTCGACCTCGCGCTGATGCAGGCGACCTACGAGGTCAACGTGTTCGGCCCGGTGCGCGTCACCCAGGCCGTCCTGCCGCTGCTGCGCGCCGCGCCCGCCGCGCGGATCGTGATGATGAGCAGCGGCCTCGGCTCGCTCGGGCGGACGTCCGATCCCGCCTTCCCGTCCTACCCCGCCAATCTGCTCGCGTACAATTCGTCGAAGTCGGCGCTCAACGCGATCACCGTCATCTTCGCCAAGGAACTGCGCGACACGCCGATCAAGGTCAACGCCGCCGATCCCGGCTACACCGCCACCGACCTCAACGGCCACAGCGGCCCGCGCAGCGTCGCGCAGGGCGCCGAAATCGCGGTGCGGCTCGCCACCTTGCCCGACGACGGGCCGACCGGCGGCTATTTCAACGACGAGGGGCCGCAGCCGTGGTGAGCGGCGGCCATGGCTGACGCGCTCGAGCCGGCCGATCCGCTCTGGGTGCGGCTGCGCGCGGCGACGCCGGCGCGGATCGGCCTGCCGCGCGCGGGCGCCTCGCTGGCGACCCCCGCGCTGCTCGCCTTCCAGCTCGCCCACGCCCGCGCGCGCGACGCGGTGCACGAGGCGCTCGACGGCGACGCGCTCGCCGCCGAGCTGCGCGCGCGCGGACTCGCCTGCGCGCGGCTGCGCAGCGCCGCGCCCGATCGCGCGACCTATCTTTCGCGTCCCGATCTCGGCCGTCGGCTCGATCCGGCCTCGCGCGAGCGGCTGGAGGCGCCGCCCGGCGGCTGCGACCTCGCCTTCGTCGTCGCCGACGGGCTCTCCGCGCGCGCCGCCGCGCGCCACGCGCCGGCGCTGCTCGACGAGGTCCTGCCGGCGTTTCGCGATTCGGGCTGGCGGCTCGGCCCGGCGGCGGTCGTGACGCAGGGCCGGGTCGCGATCGGCGACGAGATCGGCGCGGCGCTCGGCGCCGCGCTGGTCGTGGTGCTGATCGGCGAGCGGCCCGGGCTGAGTTCGCCCGACAGCCTCGGCGCCTACCTGACTTTCGCCCCTCTGGTCGGCCGCGCGGATTCCGAGCGCAATTGCCTGTCCAACATCCGCCCCGACGGGATGGGCTACGCCGAGGCGGGCGCGCGGCTCGTCCATCTCTGCGGCGAGGCGCGCCGGCTCGGGCTGACCGGTGTGCTCCTGAAGGACGAGACGGCGGCTCAGAAGGCGCCGCTGACCGTTGGCCGGCCGTAGACGACGATCGGCAGTTTCGCGAACCGCGCCGAGCGCCGCAGCGGACCGATCGTGATGATCTTCGGCCCGCCGCTCGGCTCCGCCCAGGCCGAAGCGTCGCCGGCCTGGCCGTAGGCGATGCCGGCCATGGCGAAGCTCGGACCCTGTCCGAACAGAGCGGGCGCGCCGGTTGCGCTGCCGGGCGACTCCGGGAGCGCGCCGCCGGGCGGCTCGGAAAGACTGTCGCCGCCGTAACCCGAATCCCAGAAGCCGCCGTAAAATCGACGGTCGCGGCGATATGCCGCATGACGGAAGCGGCCCTCGCCCCTGCCGAATTCGGGGAGGCGGCCGTACGCCCGATGGAAGCCGCCGGCCTGATCGCGGGTGACGATCGTGGCGGCCGCGGCCGGCGCGGCGAACAGGACGAGGGTCAGCAGGATCGCGGCCGTGCGGCCGGGGGACGAGGCTTTCATCGCAACTCCTTCGATGAGGCGGCCTCCTCCCAGCCACGATAGCGCGTCGCGGATCCCGGGCGCAAGGGCGCGCTCCCGAACCGTCGGGCCCCGGCGTCCGCGCAGTCGGCTGGACGCCGGCGATCCCGCGGAATGGCGGATAGACGCCCCAGACCGGCATGGCGGCGCGGTGCGGCGCGCGCTAACTTCGGGCCGACGCATCGGCGCGTCGGGGGTTCAGCCATGCCGGGCCGCTTGTTCGCTTTCCTTCTCGTCGCGCTGTCGGCCCTGGCGACCGGCGCCGGCGCCGATACGCTGCCGCTGCCGCCGAACCTGACCGACCTCAGTTCCGAGCAGGGCGAACGGTATTTTCTCGAGAGCGACGCCGTCGCCGGCTATTTCCCGATCGCCGCCAATTTCGTCACCCAGAAGACCCAGGCCTATTGCGGCGTGGCGAGCATCGTCATGGTGCTCAACGCGCTCGGCGCGCCGGCGCCGACGACGCCGGAATACCAGCCGTACCACACGTTCACCCAGGACAATCTGCTCGACGCCCGCACGGACGGCGTGCTGCCGCGCGAAATCCTCGCCCGCCAGGGCATGACCCTCGACCAGCTCGGCGCGCTGCTCGCCCTGCAGGGCGTGAAGGTCGAGGTCCACCACGCCGGCGACGGCGGCCTCGAAGCCTTTCGCGCCGCCGCGCGCGCCGCGCTCGCCGCGCGCGACCATTTCGTCATCGTCAACTATCTGCGCCTGGCGATCGGGCAGCAGATCGGCGGCCACATCTCGCCGCTCGCGGCCTATGATTCCAGGGCCGACCGCTTCCTCATCCTCGACGTCGCGCGCTACAAATACCCGCCGGTCTGGGTCGCGGCGGCCGAGCTGTGGACGGCGATGAACACCATCGACCCCGTCAACGACGGCAAGACGCGCGGCTGGGTTGTGGTCGCCAGGGGCGACGCGCCGGCCGCGCCCGCGCAATAGCCCCCGCGCGCTATTGGATCAGCTGGGTCGCGTCGGGATCGCCCGGAGTGCAGGCGACCGGCAGCACGTCGCCCTGGCGCGGAAACGCGGCGCTGGGAACGGCGGCGTCGATCGTCGCGGCGAATGGCTGCGGGGCGCCGGGCGCGGTCACCGCCAGGCTGAGCTCGGCGACCGGATCGCCGTCGATCCGCTCGCCGGTGTCGCGCACGAGCAGCGCGGTCGCGGTGCAGCGCAGGCCGTCGACGCCCTCGACGAAGGAGGCGCCGTCGACCGAGCCGTTGCAGCCCATCAGGGCCACAGCCGCCCCGAGAATCCAGAACTGGCGCATGGAACCATTTCCCCTGCAGACGCCGGCGGAAGGCGGTGCGGACGGAAACGCCCGAGTGCGTCGCCGGTTGCCGCAGGCTCCGTCGGGCTTGCCGCCCGGCGATCGCAGCGGGATTACGGGATGCGCCGCGACGCGCGCGGCGCTGCGCCGCCGCCCGGCGGCTCGTGGATCGTGTCGGGATCGGCGGCCTCGCCACCCGGGGTCGGCGGGAACGGCAGCGAATTGAGGTCGTTCTGCTCGGCCACCACGCGGTTGTCGCGCAGATGCCGGGCGGCGATCGGCGCCGGCACGCCGAACGCCGCTTAATCGCCGCTGCGCCGGTCGAAGCCCGGGGTCAGCAGCGCCAGCTTGTTGGGATCGGTCATCGCATGGCCCGGCGCGCGATGGGTGAAGCCGCGCCAGCCGGCGCCCGGCGCGAGCTCCCAGTCGCGGGGCTCGGCGGCGCGCTCGTCGGTCGGCGCGCTCGGCCGGGGATTCGTCGCCGACTCGGCTTCGGGATCGCCGGCGCCGGTCGGCGGCGGCGCGCGGCGGGCGGGGACGAAGGGGTCGAACAACCAGCGCCGGTCAGGCTCTCGCCCGACCGGCCCTTCGTCACATGGGGCCGGTCCGGACCGCGGTCGCCGCCTCCTCGAACCGGCGCGCGCGGATCGCCTCGAAGCCGGGCTTCTCCACGGCGCCGACGATCTGCCGGACGCGTGCGCCCTCGGAATCATCGGGATCGAAGGCGGGCGCGCAGACCAGCTCGGTGAGAGAAAGGCGTTCGCCTTCGCGAGTCTTCTTGACGACCAGGTGACGGAGACCCGGCTCGCAAGGGCGCTCGGCTTCGGGCGCGCGGCGGATGGGTGCGGGGATTTGGCGGGGAGGAGCGCGCTTCAGCGCCAAGGGCGCGCCGGGGAATTGCGATTCTGCGCCGGGTCGGCCGGGCGGCGACGCCGCGTCTCCTCCTCCCGGTCTTCGTCGGCTTGTTCTCGCCGGCGGAGCAGAGCCCGCCAGCGAGGCTATTGAGGTCGTTCAGACGGCCTTGAGGTTGGTTGCGGACGACTTGCCCGTCCGCTTGTCGGCGGTCTCGTCGAAGCTGATCTTCTGACCCTCGTTCAGGCTGCGCAAGCCCGCCTGTTCGACGGCGCTGATGTGGACGAACACGTCCTTGCCGCCATTGTCCGGCTGAATAAAGCCATAGCCTTTTTCGCCGTTAAACCACTTCACAGTTCCGGTAGCCATCGTAATTCCTTGACGTCAGCATAGAGCATGGCCCGCGCATGCGGGCCGGTTTAATCGCGTTTGATTGAGGTCTTGAGCTGGGCCGCCAAGGCGGCGCGGCAAAGTCTTCTGCCTAAACGTGATGAGGCCTATTTAGCGCATGCCGCGACAAAAGTCCATGATCGCGCGCCGGAACTTTGTGACGCCGCGCGCGCGCCGCGGCGCGCCAACCGACACATTGTCGACGGTCCGAAGCGCGCCGCGGGTGAAACTTTCGCGCCCGCGCGGCGTTTCTGTGGCGATGGGCGCATCCATTCGCAGGAGGCCGTCATGCCGCGCGCATTCGCTCGAAGCCTTTGCATCCTCGGTTTCGTCGTCGCGCTCGCCGCGCCGGCCGCGCGGGCGGACGGCCAGGCGGGCGCGCCGCCGGCGCGGGCGCTGATCGAGCGCCAGCTCGACGCCTTCGCCCATGACGACGCCGCCGCGGCCTATGCCCTCGCGGCCCCCGGCCTGAAGAAGGTCTTCACCGATCCCGACAATTTCATCGCGATGGTGCGCGCCAGCTATGCGCCGGTCTACCGCCACCAGAGCGTCGAGTTCGGCCGGATGGAGATCGACGGCGACAATGTCTCGCAGGTGCTGACCATCGTCGACGCCGACAATGTCGTCTGGAAGGCGCTCTACAAGCTCGCGCGCCAGCCCGACGGCCAATGGCTCATCAACGGCTGTCTCCTGATCAAGTCGACCGACATTTCGACCTGACATCGCAGAATGCTCGTTTTGCTTGACTTGTTGCGCCGCATCATTCATGAAGGGGCCACCACTTCAATGTGGTCGATGCGCGCCGGCTGCGTGAAGGATGTCCTCATCCTCCTGTCGAGCGCCTGTTAGTACGCCGCTCGACAGCCCGGACACGCGGGGCGTCAATCCCACCCCATCCCACGCCGCGCCGCCGGATTTGTCCGGCGTTACGCGCGGCTGATTGAAAGAAACAACAATTGGAAAATTTCAACGGCTTCGGCCTCGCCGCGCCGCTCGTCACCGCTGTGACCAAAATGGGCTATAGCAAGCCGACGCCGATCC
>JBEKEI010000191.1:0-8385 GCA_050013915.1 Roseiarcus sp. | reverse complement strand
GCGCCTTGCCGATCGGCAAGCAGCTGGCTTGATGGCACAATCGCGTTTCAGGCGGTTCACACCGCCTGAAACCTCCTGCGGACTGGTCACAGGGATCGCTGCGGACAACGCAGCGGTCCCTGTCGCGCTTCGTGCCAAGCTGGTGTTCGATGACGTTGCTTGATGATGCCTCATGATGGCGCGGCCCATCATGCGCTCCGAGCGGCAAAACGCCACGATCTCGTCCCAACTCGCCCTCCGCCTTGCCTGCGAACGTGTGGTCTCAACCGCCGTTCAGGCGACTCTCAGCGGCTTCGGCGTCTGTACGCCAGCACGCACCCGCATCGTCGAGCAAGTTCCTCGCTGGTCACAACCCCGGCACGGCGACGCTCGGCCGGACAGCGACCCCGCAGCGATTTCCACAGCGCAATCTCTCGAACGCCGTCGCAATCTGCCCTAAGCGAGCCCGACAACCACCAGCGCCGGCCACCACCCGACCGCCACGCTCTCGCGCCTCGCCTCCACCGTCGACGCCGCGATCAAATCGCCATAGTGCACGCCTTACCGTCGGCACCTCATCTCCCGCGCGTTCCTTCACTGGAGGCTTTCGGACCACGGCCCCCGTGCAAGCCGAATCGTCGCGATGGTCCGTCATCCGAAACCCTTCACAGAGGCAGACATTCATGTTCTATGCGATCTGCGTCTCTAGAAAGAAGTCTGCGTCGGGTTTGACCAGTGAGTTCATTGCTACATGCAGCGAGTGTACTTGCTCGCTACGTTGTTTGACGTATTCATACGCGGCATGCTCCCGCTCCAAGTCTGGATAGATAAGTTCACCTCGATACGTGAAGGCCGGTAGTGTCTTGCCAAAACCGTCTAGCGCTTCGCGGCGCATAACGCGATAGTCCGTCGCGAATCCTATATCTATGAAATGCTGCAAGAAGGCGTGCAATCGCGGCAAGAACTCTTCTTCCGTGACGCTGTCACGCAAAGCAAATACGCCGCTAAAACTGACGGATGAAGTTTCCTGCATCGGTAATTCCGTGTGTTTCCTTCCCAATAAGAACTTTACACGCCAATTCAGGCTTTGACCCCTTGCAAGCCATGCGATGCATCCTTCGCGGTGAAGAATACTCCGTCGGCCTGTGGCGTCGCTCTTACCGAATGAACCACGTTCGGGGGGATATAGAGAACCATGCCCGGCATTCCCTCAAAATCCTTGCCTCCGATGGTCGCAGCTATCCCGACCAGCGGCGCAAGCTTTCATTTGCCTTACGCTCCAAAGCCGTGGCGCCTTGCTGCTTCGCGACCTTGATGGCGGCGCGGAACGACGCTTCAGCCTTGCGCTTCCAGCCGTGCGGCGCACGAGCCAACAGCTCGCCGCGCAGCCGATGGAGTTCCGCGCTGTAGAAGCGCTCGCCGCTCGTTTCGGCCAGCGCGATCCTTCCTCGACCGCTTTCATCGCGTCGGCAGGGTGCGCGGCCTTCATGTGCGCTTCCGCCAACAGTCCGAGCAGACAAGACATGAAATAACGCGATTGCGTCGCCTGCAACGCAGCGACTGCCTCGTTCAACAAAGCGACGCCACGGTCGGGGTCACCGGCTTCGGCCGCGCACCATCCGAGCACTCCCGTGCTCCATGCTCTTGGCGATGCAAGGTCATGTTCCGTAGCCAACTGCCTGCTTGCTTCGGCATGCTGAGCGGCGAGTGTTACATCGCCCAGAACTTGTGCCATCGCCGACGCGAAATAGAGGGTGAGCGCCAGCGAAAACGGATCGTTGAGGCTCCTTGCGGCAGCCAGCGAGTTATCCGCCATCGAGCGTGCACGTTCGTCCTCGCCCGCCAGCGCCAACGCCAGGGCCGAGAAGTTTCGCGCGCAGGTGCTGGCGTCATGGTTGCCGTAGCTCGACGCCATCGCCTGATGCATCGACGCGTTATAGAGGGCAAGACCGGCCTCCGCGTGCGCACGGACTTCCGCCAGCTCGCCACGCCCAAACGCGGTCGCCCACGCGGCATGGTGGGCCTGAAGCCGGAGTCCCGGATCACCGGATTTTTCCGCCAACGCCAACAACCTTCCACAAAGCCGCCAGGCCTCGTCCAGTTCGCTTCGTCCCCAGCGAAACATCCACTGACCCCAGAGTGCCGGGAAGATATCCGCGCGCTCGCCCAAATGCTCGCAAAGCGCCTCGGCCCTGGAATAAGCCTCGAGCACTTCCGACGCCCCAAATCCCCGGGTCGCCACGAAGGCGGCCCCCAGCCCGATGCGCAATTCGACTTCGACCATGGCGCGCTGAGTCTCGTCAGCAATCTGCCCGATCGCATCGATCGCGCGACGCAGATGTCCGACTGCCGCCTCGTTGGCGCTGCGCCGCATAGCGTTGGCGGCGGCGCGCTGATGGTGAGGAATCGCGCGCACCAGCTCGTTGCCGCGCTCGAAATGCTCCGCAAGCTCCGCCGCGATCGCGTCCAGCCGGCCGGTCCAGGTGGTTTCGAGCCGATTGCCGACGCGGGCATGGCTGCGCGCGCGGCGCGTTGCCGGCAGGCGCTCGTATAACAGCTCCCGGTAGAGATCGTGCCGGAACGAATAGAGCTCCGCGCGCGTGCCGTCCAGCCAGACGGCCGATCCGGTTTTGACGATGAACACGCCCTGCCGAGCCAGACGTGCGCAGGCGGTCTCGACCCGCTCGCCGTCGATCTCCAAGGCGGCGGCAACGGCGGCGGTCGCAAATTCGCGGCGGATGACGCTCGCGACGGTCAACAAGTTGCGGTCGCTCTCGTCAAGCTCGTCGATCTGCCGATCGATGAAGCGCCGCACGTCATGCGGGATTGACACGATCGCGCCGGGCGTCTGCCGCGAGGCGTCCTGTTGCGCCAGCTGATTAACGATCCTGGTCATGAACAGCGGATTGCCGCCCGTTCGCTCGAGCAGCAATGGCGCCATTCCGCGCCACTGCGCGGCGCCGCCGTCATCTCCCAGCCGTGCGTGCAGATAGGCTTCAACCGCCTGGAGACCGAGAGGATCGAGCGCGATTTCCCTGCACCGCCCATGCAACGCAAGCTCCGTCACGAGAACGCCGAGGCCCGCCCTTGCGGCCGTCACGTCGGCTGGCCGGAACGTCGCCAGCACCATGAGGCGAGCGGGCTCCGGGCGGCGCGCCACGTGGGCGAGCCAGTCGAGCGTCGACGAGTCGCTCCAGTGAATATCTTCGAGCTTGAGCAGCAGTGGCACGTCCGAGGCGATCGCCTCGATTGCAAGCGTCAGTTCACGCATCATGCGCTCGCGCGTCGCGCTGCCGCGAGCTTCCAGCATGGTGCGCTCCGACCGCGTCCACAGGGACGGCATTTGCGCGAGCCCGCTCGGCGCCTGAGCCCAAAGAATCTGCTTCACCGCCGTTCCGTCTTGCCCCCCAGCCAAGCGCGTCAACGCCTCGATCAAGGGAAGATAGGGCTCGCCGACGCCGTGATGGTCGAGGCATTGGCCTCGCGCAATCCTGACCGTGTACGCGGTCCGCAGTTGCTCCAGAAAGGTGTCGGCGATCGAGCTCTTGCCGATGCCGGGCTCGCCAGTCACGAACACGACCTGACGACGGCCCGACCGCGCATGGCCGAAGGCGCGCGCAAGCTCCTCAAGCTCGGCGACCCGCCCAACCAGCCGCGACCGCTCGGGGGCAAAAATCTCCGGCGGCGCGGCACCGCCGCCTCGATCGGCGATCGGAGTAGCCGGCACCATTAGACGGTAGCCGCGCCGGTGTCGGGTCTCGATGGTGCGCGGGTGCCGGGCGTCGTCGCCGAGCGCGCCCCGCAGCTCCTGGATGCAGGACGTGAGCGCGTCGTCGCTCACCGCCATGCCGCCCCAGACGTGGTCGAACAGCTCCTGTTTGGTGACGAGTTCCTGCGCCCGCTCGGCCAGCATGTGCAGCACGGCGGCCGCCCGCGGCGTGAGCTTCACCTCGGCGCCGTCGCGCCACAGCTGCCCGGTTCGCGCGTCGAAGCGAAACAAGCCAAAGGCGAATTGCCGATCCGCGGCCATGCGTCAGCTCGCTCTCGAATTTCCCGGAAATTTCCCGGAACTGCCCCGGTACTTCCTGAGCCGTCGCCGCGAGATTTGTCGCACGCGGCCGTCATGGCCGCAATCAGGAGGAAGAACCCGAATGAGCGCAAATCATCGCAATGCCCTGGTCGCCGTCGCCCTGCTCGGCTTGGCCCACCCGGCGTCCGCTGACGTCATCACCGACTGGAACGACAAGGCGGTCGCTTTCGGCGTCAGCCGCAACATGGGGCCGGCGCCGGCAGAGCGCATCATCGCAATGACCCAACTGGCCATGTTCGACGCCGTCAACTCGATCGAGCGCAAGTACCGGCCCTATCTGGTGCAGCTTCCGGCGGCGGCAAGCGCGTCGAAAGAGGCCGCGGCGGCGGCCGCCGCCGGGACGGTGCTCGCTGCCGTCGACCCGCGGACGCAGGACGAGGTGAAAGCCGCGCTTGCAGCCTACCTCGCCGCCATTCCCAACGGTGCCGCGAAGGACGAAGGCATCAAGCTTGGCGAAGCGATCGCGGCCAAGATCCTGGAGGCGCGGACCAACGACGGCGCGCGCGCACCAGACACCTACCGGCCGCGAACCACGGCCGGCGTCTATGTGCCGACCGCTCCCCCCTTGGTGCCGCAGTGGCCGGGCGTCAAGCCATTCGCCCTGACCAGCGCGTCCCAGTTCCGGCCCGCGGCACCGATCGCACTCAACAGCGCGGAATGGGCCGCCGACTACAATGAGATCAAGGAGCTCGGCGGCCTCACCAGCACCAAGCGCTCGGCGCGGCAGACCGCGGACGCGCGCTTCTGGCTGGCGGTCGACGGCAGAGTCTACTATCCCGTCATCCGCACGCTGGCGCAGGCCAAGGAACTCAGCATCGTCGACTGCGCCCGCCTGTTTGCGCTCGCGGCGGTCGCGAGAGCCGATGCCCAGATCGCCGTGTTCGACGCCAAGTACCACTACGGATTCTGGCGCCCCGTCACCGCCATCCGCAACGGCGACATCGACGACAATCCGGCCACCGAGCGCGACGCTGCCTGGCAACCGACCGACGCGACCCCCATGCATCCGGAATATCCGTGTGCGCACTGCATCGTCAGCGCGAGCCTCGCGGGCGTCGTGCAGGCGGTATTCGGCACGCCCGAGATGCCGGAAGTTTCGATCACGAGTCCAACGGCGCCTGGTATCGTCCATCGCTGGACCGACGTGCGCGCCTTTACCGACGAGGTTTCGCAGGCGCGGATCTGGGCCGGCTTCCATTACCGGTTCTCGACCCGTGTCGGGCAGGACATGGGCTACAAGATCGGCGAGTACGTGGTGAAGAACCTGATGCAGCCCGTCGCGGTGCCGACGCGCTGAATGATGCGCCTGCCGGGCCCGCGCCGCGCGGGCTCGGCGGCTGTTCGGGCGAACGAGCCGACCAGCGGCGCCGCCGACAAGCCGCCCGGCCAGAGCCACTCCGACTCGATGATCAGCACCCCGTAGAGCGCGGTCACAATTGCATACAGACACGAAGCCGGCGCCGGCCTTCCACGAGGTCCGTCGCCTGTCCCGCCAATGTCTGAACATGTCCACCGCGCCGAGCGTGACCAGCGCCAGCCAGGCGAGGGCGCGATACCAGCGCACGCGGAACTCATCGACGAAGATCGCTCCCATCGCGATCCAGAATACGGCCGGCGTACCGGAACTCATGAAGTGGACCGGAGCGTGCAAGCGCAGATCCAGCGAACCGAAGCCGGGAGCCGAATCAAGCTCACCCTGTGCACGGAAGAACTCGGCGAAGCGGCAGCTGGAAGCTCGACAGTGTCGTGGCCTAATACATCGAGCATCGCCTCTTGCAGCCCAAACGTCTCGAGCACCCGAAATGGCGCGCCATGGTCGATGAAGATGGGCAATATTGCTTCGCTCAGACGCGATGAGGCCGCGGCCCGGCGCGCGCTCCAATTGGCAAGTGTCCGACACCCCACCATCTTGCGCATCGTGGAAGCCCACGCCGTTTGCGACAATTATTGCTTTCTCCCGACAAAGTCGCGAAGTTGCAGAAGCGCACGGTCCAAGCCGCGTTCATCGGCGCCGCGAACCAAGGCGAAACCACTCTTTGAAGCGACGATTGCAAGCGCCTGCCGGCCGTACTCCGTCATCTCGAGGCTGGGTTGGAGCGCCAGATAAAGATCCTGTTTACCGCCTTCGTGCAAGCCGGGATTGACGACGAATTGGTCGATCTCCTGCATAACTAACGAAGCGAAATCGTCCGCATTGATCATCGCTTCGGCGGCTGGGAGGAGGCCATACTCATTGAGCAACCCGCCGGCGAGCGCCAGCCGTCCATCCCTGTGCCGGATAAGCGCAAAATAAACGCCGAACCCGATCATGGCCCGATCGCGCCACCCGGTTTCCTGGATGTAGATCTTCATGATTACGTCGGTAGAATATGTTTCATCCTCCCCATCCCGCTTGGCGAGATAGACGCGAAACACATCGTGCGCGCTCGGATCAAGACGCAGCAGCGCCAGCATCGCGGGGCCGAGCGCACCTTGGTTTTCCGGACCCCAAATCTGACGAAATATCCTCTTGGTCTCGACGATGGGCAATTGGGTGTCTAGATAAGTCGTCAGAAATTCTCGCAGTACCGATGCGACCGGGATGCGTTCTTGTGTCAGGCGTCGGAAGAACACGATTTCGGACATCGATCGTTTGCCCACCTTGAAGGACACCTCGAAGACTTCTCTTTGAAGGATATCAGGCAGACGTTCGCGAACGTCGTGCGTGAGACGCTGGAGCGCGTCGACCACGCCAGCTTCCGAAAATTCGTGTACCGCCACGACGTGGCGGCGTAGCGATCGGGCGAGAAAACGCTTAACAGCCGCCTCTGGTGGATAGAGCGTAGTCGATTGGCGAAAACCATCTTCGTCCTGAGAGATCATTCGGAAAGGCACGTCGCTGTTGCACCAGTCACGTTGGATGTAGACGGAGTCATGGGCGGTTCGGATCTCGACCCGCCGGGAATCCGCCAAGCCAACAATTTTCTGGGCGTGAGTAAATTTCTTGTCACAGAAGCGCTGAAAGGCAAATAACGGCGAAAGCGAACCGTCGAGGCCGACGCGCTGGTATTCGATCTGCCGCGAATTGCCGCCGAACTGAACCCAGAAGCCGGTCTCGTTGGGCTCCCAGACCACGTCGGAAGCCCACTCAGGGAGCGTTCTGCCCAAGACGATAAGTTTTTCAAGCTTGGGAGGTTCGGTCCTCCAGAGTTCGAGTACAGCGCTGTGCTGCTTTTCTCCCTCCGCAATTGCGGACCAATTGGATGCTCGCTCGCTGGCGGAGCGGCCTTGGTCGAAGGGGACGCCCGAATGTCGTGCGATCGAATAATGTCCACTTGGGCTGAACCATCGCCAAGGTCCCGCTTCATTCGGGATCGGTTGGAAATGCGCTGACCAGTCGGAACGATCGATGCGGCAGAGTCCATAATAAGAGTAGGAGTCTGTCGGACTGCAATCGGAGCACACGAACGCCAATCGACCGGCGTCGTCCTCGACGATATTGCCCTGCATCTGGAGTTCGATCGGTTCGCCGGGTCCGCCGCGTTCTGGCTGATGTGTGCCTCGATAGACAATCCGTCCGACGGATTGGCCGATCGGCCATTGAAGCGCGTCACCTTCCACCATCGTCTCGAGGTTCGTCGCCCGGAGGACCTGAATGGCTTGCATATGTCGTGCGCGGTCAAGATGACTTTTCCTGGGGTATATGGCGATGAACTCAGCATCAGCCGTTACAAATATGCCTTTGGTCGTCTTCTTCGGGAGGTGTCGCCTGGCGATTTCCTTGTTCGATCGCCAATCGATCAAACAGATTTCCGAATCCTCGGACAGGCAGACGAGGCGGTCGCTCCCCACGAGCGCAATCTGTCTAATGGTCTGCTTGGGAAACGGCAGGAGCATGTGCCACTTGCCGTCGTCTTCGACAGCAGCGACCATGTTGGTGTGATGCATATCGCCGGTAAGCTGGACTTGGGGCATATGAGACTTCCTTCAGCGGGTCGACGCGGAAGAACTTCGCATCATGGGCTCGAAAAGCGAACTGCTGCGCACGCTCGTCGCCGCTTCAAGCGCGAAAACGGCGGGTTTTGGCGTGCCCAGTTCTGTACCGAATTGGCGCGCCCGACACGATTCGAACGTGTGGCCTCCGCCTTCGGAGGCAAAGGCCACGCCGACCTTGACGGCCTGCGCGTGTGGTGTTCGGAAGAGGACGATCCCAGGGGATTGCAGGTGTCACACTCTGCCGATTCTTTGCCTCGGCCTATCGGTTGGGAAATCGCCTCAGTCCTTCTTGCAGGTCAGCGACCGCTCGGCCAGCTTGCAGCGAGCAATCCGCTCGCCGT
>JBEKEI010000190.1:0-8749 GCA_050013915.1 Roseiarcus sp. | reverse complement strand
TATCATCATTCAATTTATCTGCTCACGCGTCGAAACGCCTTCAGCAGAGAGCCATACATCGGACCGACTTGGCGATATTATTAGATTACGGAGATGCAAGGCCCGCAAGAGGCGGTTGCGAGCGACTATTCTTTTCAAGAAGGGCTCTCGACGACCTTAAGAGCGACTTTGGATCGACGGTCGCCCATCGCATGAAGTGCAAGCGCACCTACGCGATCGTCTCCTCCGGGAATACCATCGTCACCGTCGGTCACGCCTATGACAGGCGCAAACGGCGTTGCCTTGATCGGATAGTTTTGCTCGCCGACTGAACTGAGCGCCTTGGGACTCACATGTTGCCAGATGATTACGACGGGCGCGGCCAGGGGCGCGACAAGGCGTCGCGGCGTCAGGCCCCCCCTCACACGTCCAGGTTCGCCACGTTCAGCGCGTTGTCCTGGATGAACTCGCGGCGGGGCTCGACGACGTCGCCCATCAGCTTGACGAAGATGTCGTCGGCTTCGTCGACCTCGCGAATCTTCACCTGCAGCAGCGAGCGCGCTTCGCGGTCGAGGGTCGTCTCCCACAACTGGTCCTTGTTCATCTCGCCCAGGCCCTTGTAGCGCTGGAAGGCGACGCCCTTGCGGCCGGCGGCGTTGACCGCTTCGAGCAGTTCGGAGGGGCCGGCGACCGTCGTCTCCTCGCCGCGGCGCAACAGCGTCGCCGGACCGCGGAAGGCTTCGCTGAGCGGCCTGGCGTGTTCGTCGAGCCGGCGCGCCTCGGCCGAGGCGATGAAGCCGGCGTCGATCGAAGCCGCCTGCCTGACGCCGCGCACTTCGCGCGTCAGCATGTAGCCGCCGGCTTCGGTGCGCGCGCTCCAGCCGCGTTCGGTCTCCTCCGATATCGCGTTCATGCGTTCGGCGAGCACGCGCGCGCGCGCTTCGGCCTCGGGATCGTCGGCGACGGCGAGCGGCCGCAGCGCGCCGAGGAGCGCGGCCTGCTCGAGCACCGCCTAGTTGTAACGCGAATGCGCCTGTTCGAGCAGCCGGCGCATGGCGCGCGCCTCCTCGACCAGCGCCGCTAGATCGGCCCCGGCGCGCACTTCGCCGTCGGAGAGCCGCAGCGCCGACCCTTCCAGTCCGCCGGCGACGAGATATTCCTCCATCGCGCGCTCGTCCTTGAGATAGAGCTCGGACGGACCGCGCTTGACCTTGAACAGCGGCGGCTGGGCGATGAACAGGTAGCCGCCCTCGATGACCGGCCGCATCTGACGGAAGAAGAAGGTCAGCAGCAGCGTGCGGATGTGGGCGCCGTCGACGTCGGCGTCGGTCATGATGATGATCTTGTGATAGCGCAGCTTCTCGACATTGAAATCATCGCGCCCGATGCCCGCGCCCAGCGCGGTGATCAGCGTGCCGACCTGCTCGCTGGAGAGCATCTTGTCGAAGCGCGCGCGCTCGACGTTCAAGATCTTGCCGCGTAGTGGCAAGACGGCCTGGAACTCGCGGTTGCGGCCCTGCTTGGCGGTGCCGCCGGCCGAATCGCCCTCGACGATGAAGATTTCCGACTTGGCGGGATCGCGCTCCTGGCAGTCGGCGAGCTTGCCGGGCAGGCTGGCGATGTCGAGCGCGCCCTTGCGCCGCGTCAGCTCGCGCGCCTTGCGCGCCGCCTCGCGCGCCTGCGCGGCCTCGACGACCTTGCTGACCACGGTGCGCGCGTCCTGCGGATGCTCCTCGAACCATTGGGCGAGCATTTCGTTGACGACGCCCTCGACGACCGGGCGCACTTCCGAGGAAACGAGCTTGTCCTTGGTCTGCGAGGAGAATTTCGGATCGGGGGCCTTGATCGACAGCACGCAGGTCAGCCCCTCGCGGCAATCGTCGCCGGTGAGGTCGATCTTCTCCTTCCGGGCGATGCCCGAGCGCTCGGCATAGCCGGTCACCTGGCGGGTCAGCGCGCTGCGGAAGCCGACGAGATGGGTGCCGCCGTCGCGCTGGGGGATGTTGTTGGTGAAGGCGAGCACGTTCTCGTGGTAGCTGTCGTTCCACCACAGCGCGACTTCGACGACGATGTTGTCGCGCTCGCCGCGGATGAGGATCGGCGTGCCGATCAGCGGCGCCTTGGCGCGGTCGAGGTAGCGCACGAACGCCTCGAGGCCGCCCTCGTAATGGAGCTCCTCGCGCTTGACCTCGGCATGGCGCGCGTCGGTCAGCACGATCCGCACGCCCGAATTGAGGAAGGCGAGTTCGCGCAGGCGGTGTTCGATCGTCGGATAGTCGAATTCGATCATGGTGAAGGTCTGCGGCGACGGCGTGAACGTCACCTGGGTGCCGCGCTTGGACCGGCCGTCGATCAGCGGCGCCGGGCCGACGATCGCCAGCCTGTCGACCGCGTCGCCATGGACGAAATGGATGACGTGCTCGAGCCCGTCGCGCCAGATCTCGAGCTTGAGGCTGGTCGAGAGCGCATTGACGACGGAGACGCCGACGCCATGCAGGCCGCCGGCGACCTTGTAGGTGTTCTGGTCGAACTTGCCGCCCGCGTGGAGCTGGGTCATGATGACCTCGGCCGCCGATACGCCCTCCTCGTCGTGGATTCCGGTCGGGATGCCGCGCCCGTCGTCGCTGACGGTGCACGAGCCGTCCGCGTTGAGGGTGACCGTCACCAGCTTCGCATGGCCGGCGAGCGTCTCGTCGATCGCGTTGTCGACGACCTCGTAGACCATGTGGTGGAGGCCGGAACCGTCGTCGGTGTCGCCGATATACATGCCCGGCCGCTTGCGGACGGCGTCGAGGCCCCTCAGCACCTTGATGGAATCGGCGCCGTAGGCGTCGCTGGCGTCCTGGCTGTCGCGGTCGATCGGCGTCGGGATCTGATCGTTCAACTTATGGCCTTTTTCTGGCTGGGCGGCGGCTGGCGCGCATCGATTCGCAATCGATTTCACTATAGGCGCAAGGCGCGCAAATTGCACGATTTTCAGGCGGCGCGACGGCGACCGGGCTCGCGGCGCCGCCGGTCGGAAAATTCCGCTCGACCCGGCGCGCCGGCCGGCCGACAATGGCCCGCCCGGCGAGTTGATTCGCTTGGCGGATCGGCTCCAGATGGCCGGGCTGGACAGGAGCCATGGCGAGCCTCGACAAGCGCGACGAACTGCACCGGCCGCTGGGACTGGCGGCGCCGAAGGCCACGCGCGCGACCTCGTGGCGGCGCGTGGTCGTGCTGGCCGGGGCCGCGGTCGCGGTCGGCTTCGGCGTCTTTGTCGTGGAGACCGACGATCATCTGGGCGGCGAGCCCTATGCGGTGGCCTCGGTCGACCTGCAGGCCGCGACCGCTCCGGCGACGCCCGCCGCCGCCAGCCCGGTCGCCGTTCCGGCCGCGGCTTCGTCGGCGAGCGATCTGGAAACCTCGAGCGGGGTCAAGGTCGTGCGCGGCGGCGGCGGCGCGGCGCCGGGCTCGCTGATCATCACGGTGCCCGAGGCGATCGCCATGCGGATGGCCGCCGCGCCCGACCGGCGTCTCATCGACAAGTCGAAATACGGCCCGTTGCCGCGCATCGGCGCCGACGGCGCCCGTCCGCTCGAGGTCTATGCGCGGCCGGTCATCGCCGCCCCCGGCCTGCCCGCCGGCGCGCCGCGCATCGCCCTGCTGGTCGGCGGGCTCGGCCTCAGCGAGAGCGGCACGCGCGACGCGATCGCCCGGCTGCCGGGCGCGGTGTCGCTGGGATTTGCGCCCTATGGCGCCGACCTCGAGCAGGCCGTCGCGCGGGGTCGGGAGGCCGGCCACGAGGCGCTGCTGCAGCTGCCGATGGAGCCGTTCGACTATCCCGCCGACAATCCGGGCCCGCACACGCTCTTGAGTTCGCTTTCGCCGGAGGACAATCTCGACAATCTGCACTGGCTGATGAGCCGCTTCACCGGCTATGTCGGGGTGACCAATTTCCTCGGGGCCAAATTCACCGCCGATCGCGCCGCGCTGGCGCCGGTGCTGAAGGACGTCGCGGCGCGCGGCCTGCTCTATCTCGACGACGGCTCGTCGCCGCGCAGCCTCGCGCGCGAACAGGCCGCGACGCTCAACCTGCCCGCCGGGGTCGCCGACGTCGTGCTCGACGCCAATCCGTCGCCCGAGGCGATCGACGCGGCGCTGGTCAGGCTGGAGGCGCTCGCGCGCGCCAACGGCGCCGCGATCGGCGTCGCCGCCGCCCTGCCGGACAGCGTCGAGCGGGTCGGGCGCTGGGCGCGGGCGCTGGAGGCGCGCGGCCTCGCCCTGGTGCCGCTATCGGCGCTCGCCTCGCGCGCGCCGGGCCCGGCCGCGCAGGCCAGCCCCTGAACGCGTGGAGCCGATCGGCATGCCGACCGCAGGATTGCCCTATCGCCGCAATGTCGGCGCGGCGGTGTTCAACGGGCGGGGCGAGGCGTTCATCGGCAGGCGCGCCAGGCGGCGCGACGGCGAGGCGCCGGCCGCCGGCTACGAATGGCAGATGCCGCAGGGCGGCATCGACGACGGCGAGGGGGCGCTGGAAGCGGCGCGGCGCGAACTGTTCGAGGAGACCAACATCGCCAGCGTCGCCCTGCTCGCCGAGGCGCCCGACTGGCTCAGCTACGACCTGCCGCCCGAGGCGCTCGCGGGGCGCTGGAAGGGGCGCTATCGCGGCCAGACGCAGAAGTGGTTCGCGTTCCGCTTCACCGGCGCGGAATACGAGATCGACATCGCGCGCCCCGGGCATGGCGAGTTCCCGCCGGAGTTCGACGCCTGGCGCTGGGCGCCCTTCGAGACGCTGCCTGCGCTCGTCGTCCCGTTCAAGCGGCCGGTCTACGAAGCGGTGGTCGCCGCGTTCAGCAGCTTCGCGCGGCCGGCGTGACGCGCGCTAGCGGCCGGCCATGATCTCGGCGCGCGCCTGGGCCGCGACCTCGGCGATCTTGCGGCGGATGCGGTTCTCCGACATTTCGACGCCGCGCGCGGCCAGCCGCGCGCGAATGGTCTCGAAGACGGATTCGGGATCGGGGTTGCCGACCTGGGCCGCAACCAGGGCGTCGGCATGGGCGCGGGCCTCGGCGCCTGCGAGGCCGAGCAACTCGGCGAGCCACAGGCCGAGCAGCTTGTTGCGGCGCGCCAGCGCCTTGAAGGCGATCTCCTCGTCGACCGCGAAGCGCCGCTCGAAGGCTTCCTCGCGGTTGTCGAACTCGGTCATGTCGTCCTCCGGGGCCCGTCTGGCCGGGCGCCGCCGCCTCCCGGCTGTCCGAGGCAGGCGCGCGCGAGCGATTGGAACGCGCGCGCCCGGTGCGAAAGCGCCGGCGACCCGTCCGCCGGGATGCCGTGCTTCTCCTCGGCGGTCATTTCGCCGAAGCCGCGCGTGCGCCCGTCGGGCATGAAGATCGGATCATAGCCGAAACCCTGGGCGCCGCGCGGGGGAAAGTCGAGGCGGCCGTCGACCCGGCCCTCGAAATACTCGACCTCACCGTCCGGCCAGGCGAGCGCGAGGCCGCTGACGAAATGCGCCCGCCATGGCTCCGGCGCGCGCGCGGCGCGCAACTCGCGCTCGACTCGCGCCATGGCGACGCCGAAATCCTTCGACGCGCCCGCCCAGCGCGCCGAATAAATGCCGGGCGCGCCGCCGAGCGCGTCGACGCAGAGGCCGGAATCGTCGGCGAGCGCCGGCCGGCCCGCGGCGCGCGCCGCGGCGAGCGCCTTCAGCCGGGCGTTGGCCTCGAAGGTCTCGCCGGTCTCCTCGGGCTCGGCGAGCCCGAGCTCGCCGGCGCCGAGGATCGCCAGGCGCCACGGCGCCAGAAGCTCGCGAAATTCGCGCAGCTTGCCGCTGTTGTGGGTGGCGGCGACCAGCGGGCCGGTCAGCGTCCGGGGCGACGCGACGCTCATTCGACGACGATCTTGTAGCGCATCCCGGCCTTGAGGACCGCGTCCTTGTCCAGGCCGTTCAGCACCAGGAATTGATCGAGCGGACGGTCGGCGATCGCCATCCGCCGCGCCATCGAGTCGAGCGTGTCGCCGGCAACCGCCTGGACGATCTCGATCCGCTGGGGGTGGGCGGCCGCCGCTTCCTGCGCGGTGAGGCGGTGGAAGGAGGCGATCGAGGCGCGAAACCGCGCGTCGACCGCCGGGGTCAGCGCCTTGGCGGCGTAGATCAGCCGATAGACCTTCGGCCCCAGCCGGACGGCGCCGAGCCGAAAGCTCCAGTCGGTCCCCTGCGCGACCGCGGTCGCCGCCGGGAGATCGGCGATCTCCAGGGTTTCCACCGAGGCCGTCTTCAATCCGTCGATCCAGCCGGAGGCGATCGTCGTCTCGAGCCCGGTCGCCTGATCGACGTTGACGCTGTCGAGCCGCATCGCCTGGCCGCCGCCGTCGCCGACGCCGATCAGCGCCGCCGACTGGTTCTCGAGCACGAAGCCGTCGGGCGCCGCGAAGGCGAAGCCGAGCTTGGGATGGACGAAGCGCGGCCCGCGGACCAGGCCTTCGGATGGATCGTCGCCGAACGCCAGCCCGCCGATCGCCGCCAGATAGGGGTCGCGCGCGTCCTCGCCGACGCCCGGCGCGCCGACCTGGCGCGCCTCGACCACCGCCTGGGCGATGCGCTCGGGCGTCGAGGGATGGGTCGACATCATGTCGGGCTTGCCGACATTGGCGTTTTCGGCGAGCAGGGAGGCGCGCATGGTCGTCCAGCGGCCGAGCGAGCCGAGGAAGCGCGACGCCGCGAACGGATCGTAGCCGGCCTGGCCGATCGTCTTGATGCCGATCTGGTCGGCCTCGAATTCCTGCTGACGCGAGAATTGCGCGAGGCCCAGCCGCGCCCGGGCCTCCTGCTCCTGCCCCTGGTCGGGCCGATCCATCAGGGTCGTCGAGACCCGCGAGAACAGCTGGGCGGTCTTTTCCTTTTCGGCGCGCTTGGCGGCGTGCTGGGCGGTCACATGGGCGATCTCGTGCGCCATCACGGCCGCGATCTCGGACGTGTCGTTGGCGAGCGCGAGCAGGCCGCGGGTGACGAAAATATCGCCCGACGGCAACGCGAAGGCGTTGACGATCGGCGAGTTGAGAATCGTCACCCGATAGGTTTCGTTCGGCGACTGGGTGGCGGGCGCGAGGCGGGTCAGGACGTCGTTGATGTAGCGCTCGGTCGCCGGCGCGCTATATTCGCCGCCGAACAGTTCGACGAGGCGCGCGCGCTCGGCGGCGGACGCCGTCCCGCCGGTCGTGCGCGGCGGCTGCGCCGCCGCCGCGCCGGGCGCGGGCTGGACGCCCGAGACGTCGATATTGGAGCAGGCGGCCGCCAGCAGCGTCGGCAGGCACAACAGGACGAGGCGCAACCGCGCCCAGGAGCCGAAGCCCCGTTTCCCCGCCGAACCCCCGCCCGCAGCCCCTGTCCGCAAAGTTTCTCCGTCCACCCTCATCTGCTCGGTTCGACCGCGCCCGGTCCCGCGGACTGCGCCAGCCTTTCGATCTGTTCCGGACCGGCGATGGGCATCCGGAGCCCGAATCGGTTGTCCATCGCGCCGCGCACCCTGATCCTGGCGCCGGCGAGGGCCGTCAGGACGAGCCCTGCGCGCTCGAAAGCCTTGGTCTGGCGGGCGGCGATCACGGCGCTGAAGCCGCCGCGCCGGCCAAAGTCGAGCCAGGTCCGGTCCCTTCCCTGGCCAACCCGTAACACGACCCCCTCGACGATGGCGAATTGTCCGTCGCGCTGGCCGAGATCGTCGAGGTCTGTCGCCTCGACCACTCCATAATATGAATCGGTCCACAGGCCAAGGCCGTTGGTCCGCGCCGCGTCCTCGGCGGCGAGCCGTTCGGCCAGGCAATCGCGCGCCTCGGCCTCCGGACGCACCCGCGCCAGTCCGGCCGAAAGCAGGGCGAGCGACACCGGGCCGGGCGGCGAATCGGGACCCGTCACCGCTATGTCGGCGAGCAGCCGGCCCCAGCGGTCGGCCGCCGCGCCGAGCCGGCGCAATTGGACTTCGCGGCCGACCAGCCGCGACGAAAGCCAGCCGCGCGCGTCATTTGCGGTCTCCGCCTCGCCGCGGCTCGCATCGGGAATGTCGAGCCCGGCGAAGCGCGCCGCGCGCCCGTCGGAAAGCAGGATTTCCCCGCGCGCGCCGATCGCCGCAACGACCGCCCGCTCGTCGCCGAAGCCGGGGCAGGCGGCGCGCGCCGGGCCGGCGCACAGCGCCACGGCGGCCATCATCAGACGGAAAACACGCGGCGCACGCGAAATCATAGAATTTCCGAGCCCAAACCAGGACGGGATTGCGAATTATTTGACGATATGGGCGTTTTGCGGGCGCAAATGCGTCCGCGCGCCACCGGCATTGCGAGAAGACTGGTGAGAGCGACGTCCCTCTTGAATTCGGCGCGGGGTTCGGATGATAACATCCCGGCGCGGCGCCGGAATGTTCGGCGACGCGCGGTCGCGACCATGGCGCCTAGTCCCGGTAGCTCAGCAGGATAGAGCACAGGTTTCCTAAACCTGGGGTCAGGGGTTCGATTCCCTTCCGGGACGCCATCGCGAAAGCGAAATTACTCAGCAAATCAAGGGACTTGGGGATCTGTCGGTTAGCTTGCCGATAGTGTCGCCGGCGCGAAGCAGTCTGCGACGCGGACCGAGCGGATCGAGAAGGCGATGCCTGCGATCTTCGATGGACGAGGGTTCCTCGAGCGGCGATAGATCGTGTGGATGCATGCCGAGAGACAAGTCTTCTTGACGGCCGTATCCAACGCGGCGACCAACGCAAGATAGCGTCGGCGGCGAGCCGCGAGGACGCTTCGCGCG
>JBEKEI010000189.1:0-8472 GCA_050013915.1 Roseiarcus sp. | reverse complement strand
GCGCCGCCGGGGCGGACGATGCGTCCGCCCGGCCGCAAACCCTTGCAATCGCGCGAAACGCCACAAACCTGGAAACGACGCATTTCAAAGGATTTCAAAAGGATTTCAAAGGACTTCAAAAGACTTCAAAAGGATTTCAAAGGATTTCAAAGGATTTCCAAAGATTTCAAAATATTTCCAAAAATTTCCGCCGCCGTCCGGACCCGGGCGACGCGGCCGGCGCCGGGAAGCCGGCCCCGCGGACCGTTCCCCGCGGGGTGTCCGCGCCGGTGGATTCGACTTGCGTCTCTCTCGAGTGGAGGAACCGATGAAAGGCGCCGCCGCCGAAACCCCCAAACCGTACTGTCTCAGGCCCTCGCTCATGGCGCCGAGCGCGCGAGCTCGTCCATGGCCATGGCGCCCGGAAACACCGACGCGCGGCGCCCCATTGACCGGCCGGCGAGCGCGGTCGGACGTGGCCGGGATCGGGGGCGTCAAGTCGGGGACGAGCGCGGGTGATGGGACAGCGCGGCGCGAGTTTACGTCGCGGTCTCGCCGTCATGACGCCGCGGTCATGGCGCACCACGTTTTTCCCGTTGATCGCCGCGAACCTTCGGATCAGCATCCTGCCGGCGACGACCGCTCACGCGGCTTTGCTGGAGCGGCTCGGCGACGGGCGGGTCGTCATCAGGCTTTCGGCGAGCGTGCGGCCTTCCGTGAGGAGGACGCGGCGAACGTCGATCGTCGTGAGGCTCGACCTTCCGATACAATGGGCGGCCGAGAGGATGAGCGGCCGGCCGAGCGCAAATGTCCGGGGCCGTTGCTCGTGAAGCCGGGCGCGAGAGTTTGTCTCTGGCGGTCGCGGGCGCGCGCACGATCGCGGTCGGGCGTCGCCGGAGCCTCCTGCAGCCGCCTAAGACCCCGACCCGACATGCTTGATCTGCCCCGATCCGACGTCGCGCAGCACGTCGACGAGCGCCTGCGGCACCGGCATCGGCGTGCAGGCCCGGTCGCCGTCGATGAAGAACACCAGCGCGCCGTCGCCGCCGGCGACTTCGACCATGGCGGCGCGGTCGCCGACCGGCAGGCCGGCCGGCGTCGCCGGGTTCATCGCGTAGATGCCGCGCAGGAACTGCCATTGCGACGGCGTGAGATCGACCCAGGCGCCGCCCTGGCGGGCGGCGATGGATTTGGGCACGTCGACCGCGGCGCATTCTTCGTCGCTGGCGAAGGCCGGCGCGCAAGCAAGCGCGACCGTCGCGCCGATGAGGGCTTTGAGCATTGCGATTTCCTTTTTCACCGCGCCCTCCCGCCGCCGGCGCCGATCCCGTTGCGATCGGCATGTTGCACTATGGTCTTCAAGTGCATATCGACGCTGAAGGTTTCACCTGCGCGGCGCGCCGGGCTTCACGCTATCGTGACCGCCGATCGCGCCCATCGCTTGCCTCCGGGCGCAGCGGGGGAGGAAATCTCAGCTTTCGAAACCCACCCGCGCATGGCTGCCGTCGCAATAGGGCTTGGCGGCCGAGGCGCCGCAGCGGCAGAGCGCGAGCGCGCTCGCCTTGCGGATCGTCCGGCCCGTGCCGCTGACGACCTCGAGATTGCCCGACACGACGAGCGGGCCGTTGCGCTGCGGGCGGATCGAAACGGCGCCGTCGCGCGCGGCGAGCGGCGTCACGTCGCCATCGGCGGGTTCGCCGGTCGCGGCGAAATTCGCGCTTCTGTGGGCGCCGTCGCAGAACGGCTTGTTCTGCGACCGGCCGCAGCGGCACAGCGTCGCGCGATAGCCGATCGGCGCGTCGTCGATCGCCAGCGCGCCGCGGAACGCGAGCGGCCCGTTCTCGCGCACCTGGATCAGATTGACCGGCGGCGCTGCTTCTTCCGGGCCGCCGTCCCGGCGGCGGTAGCCAATCGCGCCCGACGGGCAGTTCTGCGCGACGGCGACGAGCCCTTCCGCCGAGGTCGCCGCGTCGGGCGCGATCCACGGGCCGACGACGTTCGCCTTGAACACGCCGGGCTGCTGGAGCACGCAGAACCGCGCATGGATGCAGCGCTTGGTCTCGAACAGGATCGTGACGGCGGCGCCTTCGGCGACTTCGATTCGCGGGTTCGGGTCCTGCGTCCCCTCCTCGTTTCCCATGCTCATGATCGCGGGCTCCGCGGGCTCGACTTCCGGGCGCTTGGCTTCCGCTGCGCGGCGGCGCCGGCGACGTCCGGCGCCGTGAGGATAGCACGGCCCCGATCGGCGGCGAACCCGCGCTTTGCCGGATCGCCCGCGTCGCCGCGCGCGGCCGCGCGGGAACGCTCAACGCGGTTCGACGGCGTGATCGTCGGGCGCCAATTGGTCGATGCGATCGATCAGGAACGCCCCGATCGGCTGGTCGCGCCCGCGGATCGCGACCTCGGCGCGCCGCCAATCGGGCGCCGGCCCGCCCGCCGCGGCGAGCGTCGCCGCGGAGACGATCGCGACGCAGCGCATCTCCTTGGTGAGGCTCTCGAGGCGCGCCGCGACATTGCCGGTGTCGCCGAGGAACTGCAAAGCGCTGCGCTCGGCGGGACCGATCGCGCCGACCACCGACGGGCCGCTATGGACGCCGATGCCGAACCGCAACGGCGCGTCGAGGTCATGGGCGAGATCGGCGCTGACCTGGTCGATGGCGCGCCATGCCGCGCCGGTCGCGCGCAGGGCGTCGCGGGCGCCGAGGGCGGCGTCGCCGCCAAGTCCGAACACGCTCATGATCCCGTCGCCGGCGATGCTGGCGACATGGCCGCGATGCGAAACGATCGCCGCGGTCGTCGCCTGGATGAAGCGGTCGAGGATGTAGAGCGCGTCGAACGGCAGCCGGCCGGCGGCGAGCCGGGTCGATTCCCTGAGGTCGAGATAGAGCGCCGTCACCGCCAGTTCGCGGCCGTCCTCGAGGCCGAGGCCGAGGCCCTCGCGCGAACGGCCGGGCTTGGCGAGCGGCGTCACGCCGATGTCGGCGATCGGGCGCAGTTGGCACGCGAGCCGGACGTCGGGGGCCGCGCCGATCCGCTGCAGCGTCGCCGACTCCGCCGGGCTGGCCGGCGGCAGGCCTTCGAGGCCGCGCCAGACGCGCACGCGGCAGGTCGAACAGCGGCCGCGCCCGCCGCAGACCGAGACATGCGGGATGCCGGCGCGCCGACTCGCCTCGAGGATCGAGAAGCCGCGCGGCACGGTCACGCTGCGGCCGTCGCGATAGACGATTCGCACCGGCGCGCGGCTCTCGCGCACCGTCCGGATCGCACGGGCTGCGAAGACGCCGGCGAGGATCGCCAGATAGGCGAGCTGCAGGCGCACGACGAGCAAGGCGAGAGCCGCGTCCGCCAGCGCGTGCGGCGTGTTCGGCGCGGGCGGGCCATGCGCGTCCGCAAAGCCGGGCTCGACGGCGGCGCGCAGCACGGTGTCCCAGCCCGCGTTGACGACGCCCAGGATCGCGAGCGTCGGCAGCAGCAGCGCGAAGGCCGCGAGCGCCGGCGCGCGGCGCGGGTACCACCGCCGCTGGCGCAGCCACATGTGAACGCCGATGCAGCCGTGCGTCCAGACCGCGAGCAGCAGCGCGAACTGGCGCGGCAGATTGACGCCGGGGGCGGTGACCCAGAAGAGATAGAGCACGCGAAAATAGGAATCCTCGAGCCCGTAGCGCAGAACCCCGATCCGCGCATCGACGACATGGGGTGCGAGCATGAGCGGAATCGCGAGGCCGAGGCCGAACTGCCAGGCCTCGATCGCCGGCATGCGCAGGTGCCGGCGCCGGTAGAGGCCGCGCAGGCCGAGCGCGACATGGATGAGGATCGCCGCGAGCAGGATCGCCAGCCCGACCGGCGTGCGCCAGGGCGCCAGGATGATGTCGTGACCGATCGCCTCGATGCCGTCGAGCAGGAACAGGCCGGCGGCGTGGCTCACAAAGTGGCACACGACGTAGGCGAACAGGACGAGGCCGGCGGCGAGCCGGACCGAACGCTCGAACGGCGCCTTGACACGCAGAACCGCCATGCACATCCTTCCCCGCGACCAACGATGCAATGGCGCGGCGCCGTCTCCGCGCCGCGGTCCGGCGGCGCGATGACTTCAGATTCACAGACGCCCGCACGGTTTACGTTGTTCGCCGCGCTCGCGGAAGAGCCCGTTGCGCGGCCCGATGGGCAATGCGTCGGGCCGCGCGCCAGGGCCGGCGGACGCCGCCTCGACGGCCGCGACGGCGACTTCCGCGATCGCTGGCTGGCGCCGCCCGCCTCGCGGCGGATCGAGAAGGCGGCGGATTAGGGATGGAGGCCGCGCAGCCGCTCGCCGAACTGCTCCACGCCTGGCGCGATTTCTATGCGCTGGTCGGCGCCGCCTCGGCGACGCTGGTCGGCCTGCTGTTCGTCGCCGCCTCGATCGGCTCGAATACGTTCCGGGAGGAGCACCGCGCGCCGCTCGGCTCGTTCCTGACCCCGACAGTGGCGCATTTCACCGCCGTGCTGTTGGCCTGCATGCTCGGCTGCATTCCCTCGCAGAGCTGGCTGAGCTTCGGCGGCGCGCTCGGCGCCGGCGCGCTCGCCGGCCTGTGCTATTCCGGCCGGATCCTGTTCGTGCTGGTCGTTCGCCGGCGGTTCAAGGTGGATCTCAGCGATCAGGTCTTCTACGCCGCGGTCCCCGTGCTCGGCTACTTCCTGCTGCTGATCGCCGCGGCGCTGGCGCTCACGCGCTCGGCCGCCGGCGTCGAGGTCGCCGCCGCCGCGCTGCTGACCCTGCTCGCCGGCGGCGTGCGCAACGCCTGGGACATGACGCTGTGGGTCGCCACCAAGTCGCCGCCCGGCGACAGACCGGCGTCCTGAGGGCGCGCCCTTGCTACCCCGCCGTCACGTCGACAAGCGCCTCGCCGTCGAGCACGCGCCGGGCGGTCGCCAGATCGACGTCGCCTTCGGAGGCGCCGATGACGACGGCGGCGACGCAATTGCCGATGAGATTGCCGAGCGCGCGCGCCATGCCGATGAACCAGTCGACCGACAGCACCAGGACGAGGCCGATCGCGGGGATCGCCGGCACGGCGTTGAGCGTCGCGGCGAGGATCACGATCGCCGAGCCCGGCACGCCGTGCGATCCCTTCGAGGTGATCAGCGACACGCCGAGCACGAGCAGGAGATCGCCGAACGACAGCGGCGTGTTGGTCGCCTGGGCGATGAACACGACGGCGAGGGTCAGGTAGATCGAGAACGCGTCGAGGTTGAAGGAATAGCCGGTCGGCACGACGAGGCCGACCACCGACTCCTTCACCCCCATACGCTCGAGCTTGCGCATGATCTGCGGCAGCACGGCGTCGGAGGAGGCGGTGGCGAGGACGATCGTCAGCTCCTCGCGGAAGTAGGCGAGGAACTTCACGATGTTGAGGCCGACGAAGACCCGCATGACCGCGCCGAGCACGACGACCACGAAGAAGGCGACCGAGACATAGAAGATCGCAACCAGCCCGATGAGCTGGCGCAGCGAGCCGACGCCATATTGCCCGACCGTATAGGCGACGGCGCCGAGCACGCCGAGCGGGGCGAGCCGCACGATCAGGCCCATCGCCTTGAACAGGATCGTCGAGACCGAATCGACGAGGCCGGCGACCGGCGCGGCGGCGGCGCCGACCAGCGCCATCGACACGCCGAACAGGATCGCGAAGAACAGCACCTGCAGCACGTCGTTGCGCGCCAGCGCGTCGAAGGCGGTGCTCGGCACGAGCGCGAGCAGGAAGCTCGCCACACCGCCGCCGGCGAGCTTGTGGGCGTTGTCGGCAAAGGCGCCGAGGGCCTTGGCGTCGAGGCTGGCGGGATCGATGTCCATGCCGGCGCCGGGCGCCAGCAGATAGGCGAGGCACAGGCCGACAACGAGGGCGAGGCTCGTCATGACCTCGAAATAGACGAGAGCCTTGACGCCGACCCGGCCGACCTTGCGCAGGTCGCCGGCGCTCGCGATGCCGTGGACGACGACGCAGAACACGATCGGCCCGACGATCATCGAGATGAGCTTCAGGAAGGCGTCGCTGAAGGTCTTGAGGCTCCTGGCGAATTCGGGCGCCGCCATGCCGATCGCCACGCCGAGCGCGAGCGCGACGAGCACTTGGGCGAACAGCGACTTGTAGAGGGGCGCGCGGGCCGCGAGCGGCTGGGCGGTGAGGACCGTCGACATTCCGGCGTTTCTCCCGTGCGAGGGCGTCAGGCCGGCCGCAGCAATATCCGCGCCACGCCCCCGCGGCCGCGCGGCGGCGCCCGGGTGAAATCTGGGCTATGGTGCGCCGATGCCGCCGGCCAGATCGCTCCGACTCATCCTCTGGATCGCCCTCAGCGCGGGTCTGATCGGCGCCGTCTATGCGCGCGCCGGGCATCACGGGAGCGACGACGCGACGCTCCTGACCTGGCTGCACGGCGCCCTCGTGGGCGGCCTCACCGGCGGCGGCTTCGCCTCGCTCGAGGTTCTGGTGCTGCGCCGGGCGTCGGGCGATCCGTTTTCCGGCCTGCCGTTCCTGGCCCATCTCGCGCTCCGCTCGCTGATCTATCTCGTCGGCATCCTGCTCGTTCAGGCCATGGTCAATCGGCTCATGCCCGACGCCGCCGGCCGAATCGCGTCGATCACCCAAACCGACATCGCCTTTTCCGTCGCTCTGAGCGTCGGCTACAATCTGCTGCTCGGGGTCGACGCGCTGCTCGGGCCCGGCGTGCTGTTCGCCTTCGTCGCGGGCCGCTACTACCGGCCGCGGATCGAGGAGCGCGCGCTGCTGTTCATCGACATGCGCGGCTCCTCGGCGATCGCCGAGCGGCTTGGCGAGGTGCGGTTTCTCGCCTTCCTCAACCGGTTCATCGTCGATCTCTCGCTCGCGATCGCGGAAGCGGGCGGCGAAATCCACAAATATGTCGGCGACGAGGTCATCGCGACCTGGCGCCTCGGCCCGGGCGCCGGCAACGAGCCGCGCTGCGTGCGCGCCTGCTTTGGCGCGCTCGACCGCCTCGCCGCCGGCGGTACCGGCTACGAGCGCGAATTCGGCGAGCGCGCCGATTTCCGCGCGGGCCTCCATTGCGGACCGGTCGCGGTCGGCGAACTCGGCTGGCTCAAGAAGGAGATCGCGCTGATCGGCGACGCGATGAACACCGCCTCGCGCATCGAGCAAGCCTGTCGCGACACGGGCTGCCGCGTGCTCGCCTCGGCGACGCTGCTGGAGCGGCTCGCCGCGCTGCCCGATGGCGTGACGCGGCGCGCGCTCGGGCCCCTCCCGATGCGCGGCAAGGAGCAGGCGGTGGATCTCTTTGTCCTGGAGACGGCGCAAGCGCGGGATTTGCGCTCCGGTCCCTCGGGCGAACGCGGCGGCGCCCCGGCGCTCGCCGGGCGCGGCGATCAATCCGGACGCCTGGTTCCGGCCGAGATGGACCGATCGAGTCGAAATGGCCGCTCGTAGGGGCTGCGCGACCGGCGAAGCCCGGCCGAACGGCGAAGTCTCGACGAGAGCGCTCCTGCGGTCGAAAAAATTCGATCGAATGCCTTGACAAGAATATGCCAAGGTGAGAATATCTCGAAATGAGAACCTTCGCAGCCATCGCCGACCCCACGCGTCGCGACATACTCGCCCTCCTCCGAAGCGGCGAACGGCCGGCCGGCGACCTCGTCGAGGCGCTCGACCTGCCGCAGCCGAACGTATCCAAGCATCTCAAATATCTGCGCGAAGCCGGACTGGTCCGGATGCGGGTCGACGGGCCGCGACGGCTCTACAGCCTCGACGCCGCCCCGCTCGCGGAAATCGACCAATGGCTCGCGTCCTATCGCGCGTTCTGGTTGGACAAGCTCGATGCTCTCGGCGACCACCTCGGCAGGAGCGACTGACATGGATCTGCAGGAACAACTCGGCTCCTTCGAGCGACGCGACGATCGCATCGACATGCGGTTCGAACGCCGCTACCCGCGCTCGATCGAAACGGTGTGGAGCGCGCTGACCGATCCCGTCCGCCTGAAGGACTGGATGGGCGCCGCCCATGTCGAGCCTCGAGCCGGCGGCCGCTATGAGCTGATGCTCGACGGACCCAACCCGATGACCGGCCGCATCCTGACCTGGGAGCCGCCGCGCGTCCTGGAGTTCGCGTGGAGCAACGCCCATGCGCCGGAGTCGACCGCGCGCTACGAACTGTCGCGGGACGGCGACGGCGTCCGACTGATCTTCACCCACAGGGGCGCGCCATTCGCCAATCGCGCGCTGATGTTGCCCGGCTGGCACTTGTTCTTCGAGCGTCTCGCCGCGCTGCTGGTCGATCCGACGGCGCGCCAGTCGAAGCATGGCTGGCGCGAGCTGCAGGCGATCTACCTGGCGCAATACCAAATGAACGGCGCGCGGCTGGATCCGTGACCGCCGAAGGTTCGGCCGCCTGAGCGACCGCAATTTCGAAACGCAATTGAACCAACTCCGGAGCGGCCGCTCCGGCGAACGTATCGGCGCGCCGATTTTCAAAGCGGGATGGGCTATG
>JBEKEI010000188.1:0-8520 GCA_050013915.1 Roseiarcus sp. | reverse complement strand
GCCCGCGCGCGTCCTGCTGGCGCGCGAACGCGCCGCGCCGCGGCTGCTGTCCTGGACCGCGCTGTTCGACCGTCCGCCGCCGCGCGGCCTCGGGATCGCGCTCGCCGCGGCGCTGCTGCTGGGGGCCGGGCTGCTCGGCGCGCTGCGCGGCGGCGAATATGACGCCTTTCTCGCCCGCGAGGGCGGGCCGGGCGATTTCCTGGCGCGCGCGCTCGGCTTCGACATCGCGATCGTGACGATTTCCGGCCAGGCCGATCTCAGCGAGGCCGAGATTCTCGCCCGCGCCGGCATCGGCCCGAAGAGCTCGCTGCTGTTTCTCGACGCGGCGCAGGCGCGCGCCCGGCTCGAGGCGACGCCGCTCGTCAAGTCGGCGAGCGTGCGCAAGCTCTATCCCAATCATCTCGTCGTCGATCTCGTCGAGCGTGCGCCCTATGCGCTCTGGCAGCGCGACGGCCGGGTCGCGATCGTCGCCGCCGACGGCGCCGTGATCGACGAGATGCGCGACCAGCGCTGGGCCAACCTGCCCTTCGTGGTCGGCGAAGGCGCCAATGCGCGGCTGCCGGAATTCCTGGCGCTGGTCGCGGCGGCCGGCGAACTCGGCCCGCGGATCCGGGCCGGCGTGCTGGTCGCCGGCCGGCGCTGGAACCTCAAGATGACGTCCGGCGTCGACGTGCTGCTGCCGGAGATCGATCCGCAGGCGGCGGTCGCCCGGCTCGTCCGGCTGCAGCGGGAATCGCGCGTGCTCGACCGCGACGTGCTGTCGCTGGATCTGCGGCTGCCCGGGCGGATGTTCGCCCGGCTGACCGAGGAGGCGGCCGCCGCACGGGCGGCGGCGCAACCCAGGAAAGCGGGCGCGACGTGAATTTCAAGCCGCTCACCCCGCGTCTCCGGCCGATCCCGCCGCGCAAGAGCGCGGTGCTTTCGATTCTCGACGTCGGCGCCTCCAAAATCGTCTGCCTCATCGCCCGGCTGGCGCCGATGGCGCCCTCCGATTCGCTGCGCGGCCGCACCCACCGCTGCAAGGTGCTCGGCATCGGCCATCAGCGCTCGCGCGGCGTCAAGGCGGGCGCGATCGTCGATCTCGACGCCGCCGAAAACGCGATCCGGCTCGCCATCGACGCCGCCGAACGGATGGCGGGCGTCGAGGTCGAGAGCATCATCGTCAACATGAGCGGCGGCCGGCTGGCCTCGCAGCTCTACAACGCCAAGATCGGGATCGGCGGCAAGGCGGTCAGCGACTATGACGTCCACCGGGTGCTGGAGGCGGCCTCGGCCGCCAGCGGCCACGCCGGGCGCACGGTCCTGCACGCGCTGCCGACCGGCTTCTGGCTCGACGCGACGACCGGCGTGCGCGACCCCAAGGGCATGGTCGGCGATGAACTCGGCGCCGAGATGCACGTGGCGTCCTGCGACGGCGCCGCCGCGCGCAACCTCATGCTCGCCATCGAGCGCTGCCACCTGCGCGTCGAGGCGGTGGTCGCCACGCCGTACGCCGCCGGCCTGTCGACGCTGGTCGACGACGAGGCCGACCTCGGCGTCGCCCTGATCGATTTCGGCGGCGGCTCGACCTCGGTCGGCGTGTTCGCCGGCGGCCGGCTCGCCCATGTCGACGCGGTCGCGGTCGGCGGCAATCACATCACGATGGACATAGCGCGCGGGCTGACCGTCAGCGTCGCCGACGCCGAGCGGCTGAAGACGCTCTACGGCGCCTGCGCCGCCTCGGCCTCCGACGAACGCGACTCGATCGCCGTTCACCGCGTCGGCGACGACATGGATCATCCCAGCTATCTGCCCAAGTCCGAGCTGGTGCGGATCATCCGCCCGCGGGTCGAGGAAATCCTGGAGCTCGTGCGCGACCGGCTGCGCGACGCCGGGCTCGGCGCCCATGCCGGACGCCGGCTCGTGCTGACCGGCGGCGCCTGCCAGCTCACCGGCCTGCCGGCGCTCGCCCGCACGATCATCTCCGACCAGATCCGGATCGGCCGGCCGCTCGGGGTCGAGGGCCTGCCGGAATCGGCCAAGAGCCCGGCTTTCGCCGCGGCGGTCGGGCTGCTCGTCTATCCGCAGGTGGCGGGCATCGAGCATTTCGAGCCGCGCCGCCACGCTCATCATGCCGCGGGCGCCGGCGAGGACGGCTATGTGGCGCGCGTCGGCCGCTGGCTGAGGGAAAGCTTCTAGGATCCGCGCGGGGGCGGCCGCCCCTGCGCGGAGGTTCGAGTCGAGAGTCGCGATTTAACCGGCGCCGGCGGGCGTCCAACGTCATGAGGCCAGAGATGACCATCAACCTGAAAGCTCCCGAACTGCGGGAGCTGAAGCCCCGCATCATGGTGTGCGGCGTCGGCGGCGCCGGCGGCAACGCCGTCAACAACATGATCGTCTCGGGCCTGGCGGGCGTCGATTTCATCGTCGCCAACACCGACGCGCAGGCGCTCGCCTCGTCCAAGTCGGAACGCATCATCCAGATGGGGCTGCAGGTCACCGAGGGCCTCGGCGCCGGCTCGAAGCCCGAAGTCGGCCGCGCCGCCGCCGAGGAGGCGATCGAGGAGATCCGCGATCATCTCGCCGGCGCCCACATGGTGTTCGTGACCGCCGGCATGGGCGGCGGCACCGGCACGGGCGCGGCGCCGGTCGTGGCGCGAGTGGCGCGCGAAATGGGCATTCTCACCGTCGGCGTCGTGACCAAGCCGTTCCAGTTCGAGGGCGGGCGCCGGATGCGGCTCGCCGAGGGCGGCATCGCCGAGTTGCAGAAGGTGGTCGACACGCTGATCATCATCCCCAACCAGAACCTGTTCCGCGTCGCCAACGAGAAGACGACCTTCGCCGACGCCTTCGCGATGGCCGACCAGGTCCTCTATTCCGGCGTCGCCTGCATCACCGATCTGATGGTCAAGGAAGGCCTCATCAACCTCGATTTCGCCGACGTGCGCTCGATCATGAGCGAAATGGGCAAGGCGATGATGGGCACCGGCGAGGCGTCGGGCGAACGCCGCGCCGTGCTGGCGGCCGAGGCGGCGATCGCCAATCCGCTGCTCGACGAGGTCTCGATGAAGGGCGCCCGCGGCCTGCTGATCTCGATCACCGGCGGCAACGATCTCACGCTCTACGAGGTCGACGAGGCGGCCAGCCGCATCCGCCAGGAGGTCGACGAGGAGGCCAACATCATCCTCGGCGCCACCTTCGACCAGAGCCTCGACGGCGTCGTGCGCGTCTCGGTGGTCGCGACCGGCATCGATCAGCCGACCCTCGAGGTCCACGAGCCGACCGCCAGTCAGGTCCGCATCATCGAGGCCCAGCAGCGTCAGCGCGCCCAGGCGGCCGCGCGCAGCCAGCCGGCGCACAGCGTCGCCGAGCCGCAGGCGGGCGCCGATCACGCGCATGGCGAGGCCCGCCCGCACGTCCAGGACGAGGTCGACATCCGCCCGGCGCCGCCCAAGGTCGCGATCTACAGCGCCCCGCCGGCGCCCCGCGTCGAGGAGCCGGTCGCGACCGAGTTCTTCCCGCCCGCGCCCGAGCAGCCGCTCATCCGGCACGCCCGGATGCCGCAGGTCGAAGATCTGCCGCCGGTCGTCCAGAGCCAGATCCGCCAGCGCCGCGGCGAGGAGCCCGCGCCCGCGCCGCCGGGCGAGCGCCGTCGCTCGCTGCTCGAAAAGCTCGCCGCGTTCGGGATCAGCCGCCATGACGAGTCCGCCCAGGCGCAGCCGCCGCGCGCGGTCGCGCCGCCCGTCCTGCCCGCCTCGCAGCGGCCGGCCTCGTCGGTCCTGCACGCCGATTATGGCCGTCCGCAACCGCGGCCCGGCGCGCCGCGTCCGCCCCAGGGCGCGCTCGACGCGCACGGCCGGGTCGGGCCGCGGCCGGCCGCGGTCGACGACGACCAGCTGGAAATCCCCGCTTTTCTGCGCCGGCAGTCGAACTGAGGGCGGGGCTTGCCCGGGGCTTGCCGCGCCCGCGGGGCGGGTCCGGCGCGCGGAGGAGAATCGAGAGAATCGAGAAACACTCGACTCTTCAACGCGATGGAGATTTCCGCCGACCCCATGACTTCATGAATCTCGCGTTAATTTTATGGAGAATGTTACAGAAAGTTAAGAAAGGTGATTTGGCGCTCGGCGCCGCGGCCCGTATGTTCGCGGAAGAAATCTTCTCGACTTTTTCGTGGCGACGCCGAGGCGGTCGCGGCGAAACGGCGGGGCTCGGACGCCCGGCGCATCGGTCGAAGGACATCGGGGCCCGTCCGGCAAATTCCGGGTCGCCGGCATCAGGGATTGCGCATCGATGAAACTGGGGCGACAGACGACGATCCGCAACCGGGTGTCGATCTCGGGGTTCGGCGTCCACTCCAATGCTCCGGCGAGCGTGGTCCTGCATCCCGCCGACGCCGATTCGGGGATCGTGTTCCTGCGCACCGGCCTCGCCGGCGGCCGCGAGCGGCTGATCGAGGCCAAGTGGTCGAACGTATCGCAGACGGAATTGTGCACGGTGTTGCGCGACGCCTCGGACGCCTCGATCGCGACGGTCGAGCATCTGCTGGCGGCTCTGTCGGGGCTGAACATCGACAATGTCATGATCGAGATCGACGGGCCGGAGGCGCCGATCATGGATGGTTCGGCGGCCGATTTCGTCGCCGCGATCGATCAGGCCGGCACGGTGGCCCAGGCGCGCACGCGCCGCCATCTCCGGGTGTTGAAGCCGGTCCGCGTCGAGCATGGACGCGGCTTTTCGGAATTCCGTCCCGCCGACAAGGGCTTCCATCTCGACATCGAGATCGATTTCGCCGCTCCGGCGATCGGCCGGCAGCGGCGGGCGTTCGACCTCGATCCCGCCAGTTTCCGCACCGAGATCGCCCGCGCGCGAACGTTCGGATTCGTCAGCGATGTCGAGCGGCTGTGGAAGATGGGCTTTGCGCTCGGATCCTCGCTCGACAATTGCGTCGCGCTCGACGGCGAACGGGTGCTCAATCCGGAAGGCTTGCGCTACGCCGACGAATTCGTCCGCCACAAGGCGCTGGATTCGATCGGCGACCTTTCGCTCGCCGGGGCGCCGATCATCGGCGGTTTCCGATCCTACATGCCCGGCCACAGGATGAATTTTCTCGCCCTCGAGGCGCTCTTCTCGGACCGGAGCGCCTATGAACTGGTCGAGACCGAACCGCGTCGGGAATTCCCGCGCGCCCGGGCGGGGCAGGGCGCGTTCGCCCTGGCCGCCTATGCCGCCGAGGTCGATTGACGGCCCTGGGGTCCGGCGGCGAACGGCGCCGGACAATCGGGAAAGCGGCGCCGGCGCCGCGCCCGCGTCTGCGCTAGAGACCAGCCGCGGCCTCCCGGCGCCACAATCGAGCGCGCTGTGGCGCCGCCGATCCCGCGCCGCCGATCCGCCTTTTGCCGCCCGCCGACGTTGCGCGTCCGGTGGCGCGACGGCGAGTTCTGGGTTAAGGGAAACTCTCCGCGTTGCGGGTCGGCTGCGCTCGGCCGGCGCGCATTTGTCCTTGTTATGGCGAGGCCCAGATTGTCGAGTTCCTTCGCATGAGATCTTTTGCTCCACTCGGTCGTTGCGGCTCGGCGATGCGCCCGGCGGCCTTCGCCGCCCGGTTCGTCGCGCTCGTCGGGGCGGCCGCGCCGCTCGCGGCCTGCTCGACGTTCGACGACCTCAATCCGTTCGGCCCGGAAAAATACAAGACCAAGATCGAGGAAGAGGTGCCGCCCAACGTGATGTACGACCAGGGTCTGGCGCGCCTCAAGAAGGGCGACGACGACGGGGCGGCCAAGAAATTCGTCGAACTCGGCAAGCAATATCCCTATTCCGACTGGTCGAAAAAGGGATTGCTGATGACCACCTACGCCCAGTATCAGGCGGGCGATTACGACAGCGCCGAGCAGTCGGCGGAACATTACGCCAAGCTCTATCTCAATACGCCCGAAGCCGCTTACGCTTTGTATCTCGAGGCAATGTCCTATTACAGCCAGATCCCGGACATTTCCCGTGATCAGGACCGCGCGGTCAAGGCGCTGGCGTTGTTCCAGCAGATCGTCGAGAAATTCCCCAATTCCGAATATGTCAGCGATTCCAAGTTCAAGATCCAGGTCACGCGCGACCAGATCGCCGGCAAGGAAATGTCGGTCGGCCGCTTCTATCTGACCCGGCGGAACTATACGGCGGCGATCAACCGGTTTCGCAACGTGCTGACCAATTATCAGACCAGCCGGCACGCGGAAGAGGCCCTCTATCGGCTGACCGAGGCCTATCTCGGCCTGGGGATCACCGACGAGGCGGAGACGGCGGCGGCGGTGCTCGGGCACAATTTTCCCGACGGCCAGTGGTACAAGGACGCGTTCGCCTTGCTGAAGGGCGACGGCCTGGCGCCGAACGAGGATCAGGCCTCGTGGATTTCGAAGCTCTACCATACGGTCGTGCCCGGCTGATTGGGAGGGAGGCGCCTCCCGATGCTCGTTCGACTTGCGATCCGCGACATCGTGCTGATCGATGCGCTGGATCTGGAATTCTCCGGCGGCCTGTCGATCCTGACCGGGGAGACCGGGGCCGGCAAATCGATTCTCCTCGACGCCCTGTCGCTCGCGCTCGGCGCGCGCGGCGACGGCGCCCTGGTTCGGCAGGGCCAGCCGCAGGGGCAGGTGACGGCGGTGTTCGAACTGCCGGCCGATCATCCGGCGATCGCCCTGGCGCGCGAGCGCAACATCGAGGCCGACCGCGAACTGATTCTGCGCCGCGTCCAGGTCGCCGACGGGCGCACCCGCGCCTTCGTCAACGACCAGCCGGTGAGCGCGCAGCTGATTCGCGCGATTTCGAGCGGCCTCGTCGAAATCCACGGTCAGCACGACGAGCGCGCGCTGCTCGACGCCGCGACCCATCGGACCCTGGTCGACGCCTTCGGCCGGCTCGAGCCGATGGCGGGGGCGACGAGCACGGCCTTCGCGGCGCTAAAGGCGATCCAGGCCGAGCTGGCCGATGAAACCGCGCGCGTCGCCGCGGCGCAGGCCGAAGCGGACTTCGCCGCCCATGCCCATCGGGAACTCTCGAAGCTGGCGGTCCAGCCCGGCGAGGAAGAGGCGCTCGCCGAACGCCGCTCGCAGATGATGCAGGCCGAGAAGGTCGCCGCCGACATCCGCGAGGCGCATCGCAGCCTGGCGGGCGAGGCGTCGGCGACGCCGCTGCTCGTCGCCGCCGCGCGCCGTCTCGAGCGCCGCCTGTCCCAGGCGCCCATGCTGATCGAGCCCTGCGTGAAGGCGCTCGACGCCGCCCTCGAAGCGCTCGACGCCGCCGCGAGCGCGATCGAGGCCGCGATGGCCGCCGCCGATTTCGATCCCCATGAGCTCGAACGCGCCGAGGAGCGGCTGTTCGCGCTGCGCGGCATGGCGCGCAAATATTCGACCCCGGTCGCCCGATTGCCGGCGCTCGCCGAAAAATACGGCGCCGATCTGGCCGCCCTCGACGCCGGCCGGGCCAGGCTCGGCGCGCTCGGCGAGGCCGCGACCGCGGCGCGGCGCGCCTATTTCGCGGCGGCGACGGCGCTGTCGAAAGCGCGCGCCGCGACCGCGCGCGAACTGGAAAAGGCGGTCACCGCCGAACTTGCGCCGCTCAAGCTCGAGCGCGCGCGGTTCATCGTCGAGATCGCCAGCGACGGCGCGCTGGTTTCGGCCGACGGATTCGACCGCGTCGAATTCTGCGTCCAGACCAATCCGGGCGCGCGCGCCGGGCCGCTGATGAAGGTCGCCTCGGGCGGCGAACTCGCCCGATTCATGCTGGCGCTCAAGGTCGCCCTGGCCGACCGCGGCTCGGCGCCGACCCTGGTCTTCGACGAGGTCGACACCGGCGTCGGCGGCGCCGTCGCCGATGCGATCGGCCAGCGGCTCGCCCGCCTCGCCGCGCAGGCCCAGGTGCTCGCCGTCACCCACGCGCCGCAGGTGGCGGCGCGCTCGACCAGCCATTTCCGCATCGCCAAGAGCGACGTCGGCCGCGGCGAGCGGGTCGCCACGAGCGTCTCCGCCCTCGACGCGCCGGCGCGCCGCGAGGAGATCGCCCGCATGCTGGCCGGCGCGACGATCACCGAGGAAGCGCGCGCCGCCGCCAGGCGGCTGATCGAAAACGCGGGCTGAGCAGGGATTCGCGGCTGCGCCGAGGCAGCGCGCGTGCGGGCGCAGCCCAAGCTGGCCGGGTCGGCGCGGCGTTTGGCGTGCCGACGGTGGGAAGTTCACGTTCGGCGCGCCGGTCGCGACGACGGCGGCTGAGGCCGCGCTGGCTGCGGGCGCCGAGGCGGGCCGGGCGCTGCGTCTGCGCCGTCCTGAGCGTAGTGTAAAAGAGAAATATGAGAAGATGATTGCGGAATTCCAAAAGATCGGCTATGCTCCCATCATTGATCCCCCCGGCAGGAGCCCGCCATGCCCGACCCCGCTGCACCCGCGCCGTCGCCATGCGACGAGGAGGAGGATTGCACCGCCAGCCTCGACGCCGGGCTCGACCAACGCGTCCGCAGGATCGCCGGGGACAAGGCGCGGGGTCGCAGCGCGCGGG
>JBEKEI010000187.1:0-8542 GCA_050013915.1 Roseiarcus sp. | reverse complement strand
CCTTGGCCGGCTGCGCCGCGACCGCGGTCGCCAGAAGCGACAGGGCGCAGGCCGTCGCCGCCCGTCCCGCAAGCGCGCCGATTGGGTGGATCATTCTGGCCCCCGGATGCCGCCGTGCGGCGAGTCTGATCGCCGGATGCGACAATAGGATTTCGCCGCCCCGTCGGCCAGCGAGCCCCGCCGCCTCGCCGTTCCGAAACTCGCCTCTGGCATCCAGATCCCCGGTTTCCCGCCGCAATTCCCGAAGCCGTGATTGCCCGGCGCCGGCCGCGTCGGGCGACAAATCCTTTCGGTGTGGCAATATTTGGAAGCTCATTTTTCGGCCGGTCGAGGGAAATCAAAGGGTTGCAGGCAAACGGACACCGGCGCGGGGGTCTGGGCGCTGTCGCCGTCCGGCGCCCGTCGAGCGACGGCGGCCCGCGGTTTGTCCTCGGCGGCCGTCGCCACGCGTTCGTCGCGCCCGGCGTCGAATATGACGGCGTCGTCGTCCTCTTCGAAGGACGGCGGCGCGGGGACGGTGGGGTCGGGCATGGCGGGGTTCCGGTGCGGACGCGAACTGACACCATAGCCGATTTTTTTGAATTACGGAAGAAATTTCTCAGAGTTCGCTTTTACAGACGATCGGCGCGCTCAACGTGAGCGACCGTCCGGCGGACGCCGTCGCGGCGCTCGTGCTCGAGTCGACCGCCGCGCGGGTCGACGGCTCGACCCCGCCGCGCGGCGATGGCTCCTTGCTTCCCAAGCGCCTTCGCTGAGCGAAGCTGGCCCGTGGGCCGCTGCGATGCCGCGTCAACGTCCCGGACGCAATAGAGCGGTCGACAGAGAAAGTCGCGCGTTGAGTGCTGGCGGGCGCTCGCACGCGACAGCCGGCCTCGACGTCAATGCTCGATCTCTGCGACTCCCGCGCCCGATTCCGCTGGCCGCGATCAACCGGCTCACATCCTGCGTCCGGCCGGACGACCGGCCTCGCCACATCCGCGCAACCAACCCCGCCCCCTTGCCGATAGCCCCCTCGCCCGTGCAGGATGATCCCCGGAAAGTCGAGCGAGGCGCGCGTCCTCGCCGTGGGAGGAGTGCGGCATGGTCAAGACGGAGGGGCCGGATCGGCGCGTGACGCGCTGGCTGAAGAAATTCGCCAAGGCGCTCGACGCCGCCGACATCGATGCGGCGGCGGGCCTGTTCCACAAGGAATGCTACTGGCGCGATCTCGTCGCCTTCACCTGGAACATCAAGACCCTCGAGGGCCGCGAGGCGGTGGCGGCGATGCTGCGCGCCCGCCTCGCCGACGTGAAGCCCTCGCACTGGGCGATGCGGGGCGAGGCGAGCGAGGCGGGCGAGACCGCCGAGGGCTGGTTCACGTTCGAGACGGCGCTCGCGCGCGGCGAGGGCCACATCCGGCTGACGGGCGGCAAATGCTGGACGCTGCTGACCTCGATGGTCGAGCTCAAGGGCTTCGAGGAGAAGCGCGGCCCGACCCGGGCGATGGGCGTCCACCACGGGGTCGTCAAGGGCCGCGAATCCTGGGCCGAACGCAAGGCGCGCGAGGAGGCCGAGCTCGGCGCGACCAGGCAGCCCTATTGCCTGATCGTCGGCGGCGGCCAGGGCGGCGTCATGCTGGGCGCGCGGCTGAGGCGGCTCGGCGTTCCCACGATCATCGTCGACAAGCACGCCCGGCCCGGCGATCAGTGGCGCAAGCGCTACAAGTCGCTGTGCCTGCACGATCCCGTCTGGTACGACCATCTGCCCTATCTGCCGTTTCCCGACGACTGGCCGGTGTTCGCGCCCAAGGACAAGATCGGCGACTGGCTCGAATCCTATGCCCGGATCATGGAGCTCGACTATTGGGGCTCGAGCGAGTGCAAGAGCGCCAAATACGACGCCCGCAAGCGGATGTGGACCGTCGTGATCGATCGCGCCGGCAAATCGGTGACCCTCAATCCCCGCCAGCTCGTGCTCGCCACCGGCATGGCCGGCGTGCCCAATCTGCCCGATTTTCCCGGCATGGCCGATTTCGCCGGCGTCCAGCATCATTCGAGCCGCCACCCGGGCGGCGAGGGTTTCGCCGGCAAGCGCTGCGTCGTCATCGGCTCGAACAATTCGGCCCATGACATAGCCGCCGATCTCTGGGAGCACGGGGCCGAGGTGACGATGGTCCAGCGTTCCTCGACCCATGTCTCGAAATCCGACTCGCTGATGGAGCTCGGACTGGGGCCGCTCTATTCGGAAAAGGCGGTGAAGGCCGGGATCACCACCGACAAGGCCGATCTGATTTCCGCCTCGGTGCCCTACAAGGTTCTGCCCGCGCTCCAGCTGCCGATCGCGCGGGCGATCGCCGCCCGCGACGCCGAATTCTATTCCAAGCTCGAGCAGGCCGGCTTCATGCACGACTGGGGCGACGACGGAACCGGCCTGACGATGAAATATCTGCGGCGCGGCTCGGGCTATTACATCGACGTCGGCGCCTCCCAGCTCGTGATCGAGGGCAAGATCAAGCTGAAGAGCGGCGTCGCGGTCGCGCGGATCAAGAAGCATTCCGTCCTGCTCGACGACGGAACCGAGCTGCCCGCCGATCTCATCGTCTATGCGACCGGCTACGGCTCGATGAACGGCTGGGCGGCGGCGCTGATCTCGCCCGAGGTCGCGGCCAAGGTCGGCAAGTGCTGGGGACTCGGGTCGAACACGACCAAGGACCCCGGCCCCTGGGAGGGCGAATTGCGCAACATGTGGAAGCCGACCCAGCAGGAGGCTTTGTGGTTCCACGGCGGCAATCTCCATCAGTCGAGGCACTATTCCCAATATCTGTCGCTGCAGCTGAAGGCGCGGCTGGAGGGCCTGCCGACCCCGGTCTATGGGCTGGAGAAGCCGCACCACGCCAGCTGACCCCGGCCCCGGGGCGCTTCTGGAGGCGCCGGGAGCCCCTCTCCCGCTCGCGGGAGAGGGTTCGCGCCACCTTCTCCCGCAAGCGCGGGAGAAGGGCCCGGCCGCCCGGCGATTTGGCCGAATCGGCAAATCGCTCTATGCCGTGCCGGCCGGCCGGGGCGTCGGCGTCCGGAGGTCGGGGATCATGAAATTGCCGCGCGAACTGGGTCCGATCCATTTCGTCGGGATCGGCGGCATCGGCATGTCGGGCATCGCCGAAATGCTGATCAACCAGGGCTACCGGGTCCAGGGTTCGGACGCCAGCGACAACGCCAATGTCCGCCGGCTGCGCGACAAGGGCGCCAGCGTGTTCGTCGGCCACGACCCGGCCCATCTGGGCGAAGCCGCGGTCGTCGTCGTGTCGACCGCGATCCGGCGCGACAATGTCGAACTCGTCGCCGCCCGCGAGCGGCGCCTGCCGGTCGTGCGGCGCGCCGACATGCTCGCCGAGCTGATGCGGCTCAAGCAATGCGTGGCGATCGCCGGCACCCATGGCAAGACCACGACCACCTCGCTGGTCGCCGCTTTGCTCGACGCCGCCGGCCTCGACCCGACCGTCATCAATGGCGGGATCATCAACGCCTATGGCGCCAACGCCAAGAAGGGCGAGGGCGACTGGATGGTGGTCGAGGCCGACGAGAGCGACGGGACGTTCCTGCGGCTGCCGGCCGACGTCGCCATCGTCACCAACATCGACCCCGAGCATCTCGATCATTTCAAGACCTTCGATGCGATCAAGGACGCGTTCCTGGCCTTCGTCGAGAACATTCCGTTCTACGGCTTTGCGGTCATGTGCCTCGACCACCCTGTCGTCCAGGAGATGGTCGGCCAGATCGAGGACCGGCGGGTGATCACCTATGGCGAGAATCCGCAGGCCGACGTCCGCCTGCTCGACGTCGACCTGTCCGGCGGCCTCACCCGCTTCAACGTCCTCATCCGCGACCGCAAGACCGCGCAGGCGACCTATATCGACGAGCTCGTCCTGCCGATGCCGGGCCATCACAACGCGCTCAACGCCACCGCCGCGATCGCGGTCGCCTATGAGCTGAAGGCGCCGATCGAGGCGATCCGGCGCGCGATCGCCGGCTTCGCCGGGGTCAAGCGCCGGTTCACCCGCACCGGCGAATGGAACGGCGCGGCGATTTTCGACGATTACGGCCACCACCCCGTCGAGATCGCGGCGGTGCTGCGCGCCGCCCGCGCCGCCACCGCCGGCAAGGTGATCGCGATCGTCCAGCCGCACCGCTACACCCGCCTGCAATCCCTGTTCGAGCAGTTCGCCAGCTGCTTCAACGACGCCGATGCGGTGATCGTCGCCGACGTCTATTCGGCGGGCGAGGCCCCGATCGCGGGCGTCGACAGGAGCACCCTCGTCGCCGCGATCAAGGCGCGCGGCCATCGCCGGGCGCTGGCGCTCGGCGCCCCGTCGGAACTCGCCGGCCTCGTGCGCGAGCTCGCCGGACCCGGCGACTATGTCGTGCTGCTCGGCGCCGGCAGCATCACCCAATGGGCCTATGCGCTGCCGGGCGAACTGGCGGCGGGCGACCCGCGGTGACCGGCGCCGGCGCGGTCTTGCCGGACCTGCCCGCCGCGATCGCCGCCCTCGCTCCCGCGCTGCGCGGCCGGCTGACCGCCAACGCGCCGCTCGCCCCCTACACCTGGTTTCGCGTCGGCGGCCCCGCGCAGGCTCTGTTCCAGCCCGCCGACGAGGCCGATCTCGCTGAATTCCTCGCCCGCCTGCCCGCCGAAATCCCGGTGACGACGATCGGCCTCGGCTCGAACCTCATCGTGCGCGACGGCGGGATCGCCGGCGTCGTCATCCGGCTCGGCGGCCGCGCGTTCGGCGCGATCGAGGCCGGCCCGGGCGAGCGGATCCTCGCGGGGGCCGCGGCGCCCGACATCCGCATCGCCGCCGCCGCCGCCGAGGCGGCAATCGCCGGCCTCGAATTCTATCGCGGCATTCCCGGATCGCTCGGCGGCGCGCTGCGGATGAACGCCGGCGCCCATGGCGGCGACACCGCCGCGGCGCTGGTCGAGGCGCGCGGCGTCGATCGCGCGGGCGCCGTGCGCGCCTTCGACGCCGCCGCAATGGGCTTTGCCTATCGCCACACCAGCGCCCCCGCCGACGTCATCTTCACCCGCGCGATCCTGCAGGGCCGCTCCGGCGATCCCGCCGACATCCGCGCCGAAATGGCGCGGGTCACCGCCGCCCGCGAGGCCGCCCAGCCGATCCGCGAGAAGACCGGCGGCTCGACCTTCAAGAACCCGCCGGGCGAGCGGGCGTGGGCGCTGATCGACCGGGCGGGCTGCCGCGGCCTGACCCTCGGCGACGCCGCGGTGTCGCACCTGCACTGCAACTTCCTCATCAACCGCGGCGCCGCCACCGCCGCCGAGATCGAGGCGCTCGGCGAGGAGGTCCGCCGCCGCGTGCGCGAGACCAGCGGGGTCGAGCTGGAATGGGAGATCCGGCGCGTCGGCGAGGCGGGGCAGGGCCGCGGGCTCCACCCGGCTTCCGGCGATTCCCCCTGAACGCTGATCACACAGCTTTGATTTGTCTTTCCGGGCCGAGGCGCGACAATGCCCCATCCAAGACAGATTGGCCGGGGGGCTTTGCCGACGGATACGCAAGACGTACCCGGGAGGTTGTCATGACTTTGCTCATTCGCCTGGCCGGCCTAGCGTCCGGCGCCTGGTTCGTCGCCATATCGGCTTCTGCGCTCGCCGCGCCGCTCAACCCGTGGGACGGCGTCTGGTCCGGGAATGTCGCCAAGACCGTCCCGATCGAGGTTCACATCCTCGACGGCAAGGTGGTCGGCTATTCCGTCGAGGGCACGCCGATATCGGTCAAATTCAGCGACGCGACCGCTGACGCGATCGTGTTCGGCGATCGCGACCATTATGTCGTCAAGCTCAAGGCCGCCGGCGCCGCTGGCCTGATCGCCAAATATCGCGATCGCGACGGGTTTTCGCGCGTGGCGCTGAATCGCGTGGAGGAGTGATCGCGGGGCGGCGATCCCGCGAGGGCCGTCGCCGGCCCTGCGGCGGCTCGCGCCGCCCTCCGACAGTCGCAGCCGCCATCAACGCGCGCTTCCGCCAACATCGAATTTCGGCGTCTGGAACCTCATTGCGATCCAGGCCGCCAGCAGCTTGACGACCAGTGCGCCAGCGAGGCCGCGATGGTTGGGCACGTCGTCGGCAAGGGCGGCGCTGGCGCGCCGGTCTCTGGTCATGACGCGCATCTCGATTTCCGGCGCCCCATCCGGGAACCGACGCCGGTAGATCGAAAGCCAATGGCCCCTGGTGAAGTCGAGAAACATCGCGGTGTTGCAGCATGTGGCGACGAGGCGGCGGGTCGGCGAGTCGGGCTTCAGACGATGCTCCTCGAGACGCGCCCGGCCCCCGACGCAGCGGACGCGATCCTTTCGATAGAGAATGGCGGCCGTGCCGCCATCCGTTTCGAGCACCGGCGGCGCGGCGGGAAGCCGCTCGAAGGCGCGGCCGGCCTTCTGGCAGCTGGCGCAATAGCAGATGAGGCTCGTTATCGGGGCGCCGGTCGCCTCGACTGTCACGCCGCCACAGGCGCAGCGAGCGGCGATCCTGTTCATCGCTCTACCAGGCATCGGACACTCCCTTTCCCGCCGCTTGATTGTCGGCGGCGGCGCGCTGCTTTCATGGACGCCACGTTTTCGCGCATCGCTCGAAAGCGGTCTTGAGGCGCCTTCCGGATATCATGGAATCCCTCCCATCCGGGCTTGACACTCATTAGTTTCATGCGTAAGTTATTTCTTACGTATGAAACCGGAATTAGCGATGACGCCGACGGCTGGAGATCGCATGCTGCTGATGCTGGCGGCTTTGGCCAGTCCGCATCGGCTGCGGATCGTTGAAAGGCTGCACCTGGGCGGCCGCAACTACGTCAGCCGACTGGCCCGGGAGGTCGGGCTGAGCCGGCCGCTGCTGCACCTGCATCTTCGCAAGCTCGAGGACGCCGGGCTGGTCACCAGCCGGTTCGAACTCTCGCCCGAAGGCAAGGCCCTGAATGTCTTCGAACTCTCGGACTTCGCGGTCGAGCTGACGCCGGCTTCGGTCGCCTCCGCCGCGCGCACGCTCACCGCGCAATCGGCAACGCCGCAAATGGAAGGGAGCCAGCCATGATGGACCACGCAATGACGTTTTTGCTGCTGACGGTTCTGGCGTTCGCAGTCGTGCTGCTGATCTTCGGGATGAAATATTTCTCGGCCGGTCGGATCGCCCGCCTGCGCGCGGCAAGCGACGGATCGTACAAGGAACTGGCGGAGACAATGGCGGCGGCCCAGACCGCGAACGCTGCCGCGCTCGCCGCCGTCCGGGCGGACCTCGCCGAGATCAAGTCGGTTCTGGGTTCGGTGTCCCGCCTTCTGAAGGAGGTGCAGTGATGCCCGCGACCGGCGCGAGCGAGGCGCGGATCGTTTCATCGCGCGACCCTCTGTCGGTGCAAATTCTCCTGTTCGACGGGTTCGATCTGCTCGACGCGCTCGGACCCTATGAGGCCTTTCAGGCCGCCGGAATGCTTTCGAACGGCCTGGTCCGCGTCGAGCTCGTCTCCCCGGGCGGCGCGCGATCGATCAGAAGCGGACTCGGCGGCCCGGCGGTCGCGACGGATCGCGCGCCGGACGTCGAGAAGGCAGACATTCTGCTCGTCCCCGGCGCCGCCGGCGCGCTCGACGCAGACGACCAGGACAGCGTGCCGGCAGTGCTGGCGCGCGAGGCCAGCGGACCCGTCGCGGGGATCGTGCGCGAGGCGCTCGATCGGAAGAACGTCACGGTCGCCACCGTCTGCGGCGGCTCGCTCATCCTGGCGATGGCCGGGCTTGTCGGCTCCCGGCCGGCGGTGACCCATCATCTGGGCATGCAGGCGCTCGCCGCGACCGGAGCGGCCCCGATTCGGGCGCGGGTCGTCGACGACGGGACGCTCGTCACCAGCGGCGGCGTCACTTCCGGCATCGATCTGGCCCTGCATCTCGTCGAGCGCGAGCTCGGCCCGCGCCTGGCGCATGCGGTCGAAACGCTGTTCGAACATGAGCGGCGCGGCGTCGTCTGGCGAAGCATCGGACACCAACCCATCGAGTCGGCGCCGGCCTCCGAAACGGCGGCGGTCGCATCCGACCTGCGCGCCGCGCCGGCGCCGCCGACAGCCGGGCAGGTCGAGGGGATGTGGGATCTGACGATCTTCACCCCGATCGGCAGGCAGCAAGCGACCTATCAATTTCGCGGCGCCGCAATCGGCCTGACCGGGACGGCCGCCAAGGGCGATGAAACGACGCGTCTCGACGAATGCCGTCTCGTCGAAGATCGGCTGTCGTGGACCCAGAAGGTCCAGCGGCCGATGAAGTTGATCTTGAAGTTCGAACTGGTCGTCAGGGGCGACGAAATGAATGGCGCGGCGAAGGCGGGGCTCCTGCCGGCTTCGCGCGTCGTCGGGCGGCGACGGCGGCCCGCCGAAGCCTAGCGCTCCCCGCAAGCGCTTTCAGCTCGCGATCCTTCCCCTTCGAGACACGCACGGCGTGGGCCCAATTCATGCCGTCGCCAATCGTAGACTGTCTCGAAAAGCCCGCAGCAGCGAGGCGCGCGGCTGCGGGACGGA
>JBEKEI010000186.1:0-8560 GCA_050013915.1 Roseiarcus sp. | reverse complement strand
ACGAAGCGTCCCCTTCTGGCTCGCGCTCGTGGTCACGATCCTCGCGCTGATCCTCGGCGCTGCGCTGATCGAGCGCCTGGTCCTGCGACCGCTCGTCAACCGCGACTCGCTCACCCTGTTCATGGCGACCCTCGGCCTGAGCTTCGTCGTCGACGGACTGGCGCAATTGCTGATGGGCAGCGACGTTCACATGCTGGACCTCGGGATCGACGACCTGCCGGTCTCGGTGGTCGGCGTGCAGGTGAGCCAATTCGACCTGTTCGCCTCCGCCATCGCGATCGTTCTGGTGGTCGTGCTGTCCATCGTCTTCAACAAGACGCGGATGGGCATCTCGCTACGGGCGGTGGCGGACGATACGCTCGCCGCGCAATCCATCGGCATCCGGCTGCCGCGCATCTGGCGGGTCGTCTGGAGCGTCGCCGGCATCGTCGCCCTGGTCGCAGGCCTGTTGTGGGGTGCGCGGCAGGGCGTCCAGTTTTCGCTGTCGCTGGTCGTTCTCAAGGCGCTGCCGGTTCTCATCATCGGCGGGTTTTCGTCGATCGCCGGCGCGATCGTCGGCGGCCTGCTGGTCGGCGCCACCGAGAGTCTGGCCGACATCTATCTCGGGCCATTGGTCAACGGCAGCGTCTCGACCTGGTTCGCCTACATCCTCGCCGTGGGCTTTCTGTTGGTGAGGCCCGCCGGGCTCTTCGGCGATCCTGTGATCGAAAGGGTCTAGCCCATGTCGTCGTTCGCAACCTCCATAGCCTTGTCGGAAACGGCGCAGCAAAAGCGCGCGCGCCGCTTTGGTCCGCGTCAAACGCTCGTCTTGCTTGCGCTCGTCATCGCTTTCGGGATCATACCGTTGGTCACCAGCGACTATTGGCTGAGCTCCATCATCATTCCGACCGTCGTAATGGGGCTGGCGGGCATAGGGCTCAACCTTCTCATGGGCTATGCCGGTCTGGTGTCGCTGGGTTCGGCCGCCTTCATGTCGATTGGCGCCTTCTCGGCTTACAACCTGCTGCTTCGCGTTCCTTTCCTGCCCCTGCCCGCGGCTCTCGTCCTTGCCGGACTGATCGCCGCTATGGCGGGCGTTGTGTTCGGATTGCCCAGCCTCCGGATCAAGGGATTCTACCTCGGCGCTTCGACGCTCGGCGCGCAGTTCTTCTTCGAATGGCTCTTCACGAACTTCCATTGGTTTTCCAACAACACGCAGACGCTGACCATTTCGGCGCCGCGGCTGGCGCTCCTCGGCGTCGATCTGAGTTCCGCGACGGGCCGCTATCTCCTCGTCGCCGTCACGACCGCCGCCCTCGCCTGGTTCGCATCCTCCATCGTCAAGAGCCGAATCGGTCGCGATTGGATGTCCATTCGCGACATGGACACGGCTGCGGCCGTCATCGGCATCCGTATCGCCGAGCGCAAACTCCAGTCGTTCGGCGTGAGCGCGTTCTTCTGCGGAATCGCCGGCGCGCTGTGGGCGTTCGCCTACCTTGGAACCGCCGACGCGCATGCGTTCAATCTCGACAAGTCGTTTCAGGTGCTCTTCATCGTCCTGATCGGCGGCACGGCGAGCATATCGGGGAATTTCCTCGGCGCCGCGTTCATCATCCTGACACCGATCGTCCTCGATCGCCTGGTTCTGGCGACGCAACTCTCCGCCTATGTCGACCAGGGCGCGCTCAGTAATCTGCAACGCATTCTCTTCGGCGCGATCATCATCATTCTCCTGATCAAGGAGCCGGACGGCCTATCGAGCCTTCTGCGCAAGCTGAGAACGGACGCGGCGCTTCGTTTGCGGCGATTGCGGCTCAGCCGCTCGCCTCGATCCGTGGCGCCGCTCACGACGGAACAGCAAAGCCCCTGAGAGGGACCATGTCCTCCCAAGGGAAATCTGTGAACTGAAAAGTCAATGCAACAGGAAGGGTCAAACACATGTCGATAGGGATAAGGCGAATTTCGGCGCTCGCCGGCGCCATAGGGTTAGCAAGCACCATGGGCTTCCTGCCGGCGCTTGCCGAAGACCATTCGGGGCAGCAATTCCATCCGCTGTTCACCTACCGGACGGGCCCCTATGCGCCGTCGGGAATTCCGTTCCTCGGCGGAGATCGCGACTATCTTCGCTATGTCAACGAGGTCGAGGGCGGCGTCGACGGCGTCAAGATCTTCATCCAGGAATGCGAAACGGCCTATGAACTCGAACGCGGCATCGAATGCTACGAGCGCTACAAGAACGGCTATGACGGGGCGCCGGTCGCGGCGATATTCCCGCATTCCTCGGGGCTCGACGTCGCCCTGACGGACAAGGCGCGCGTCGACAAGATTTCGATCGTCACGCCGGGCGGCGGCCAGGGCGTCGCGGCGGACGGGCGCATCTTCGAATATCAGTTTCCGCTCGTGTTCGACTATTGGAGCGAGGCGCAGATCGTCGTCGACTATATCGCCGGCAAGGTTGGCGGCTACGACAAGCTCAAGGGCGTGAAGATCGCGACCCTCTACCACGATTCCGGTTATGGCCGCGACACGATTGAGCCGCTCGGCATTCTCGCCAAGAAATACGGCTTCGAGGACATCCAAATCCCCGTGCCGCATCCGGGCGAGCAGCAGCAGGCGCAATGGCAGCAAATCAAGCAGGCCAGTGCGGATTGGGTGTTCCTGCGCGGTTGGGGCGTGATGAACCCGGTCGCGATCAAGACCGCCGCTCGCGTGGCCTTCCCGGCTGATCACATCATTGGCGACATCTGGAGCGGGTCGGAGGACGACGTCCGCCCGGCTGGCGCCGCCGCCAAGAACTATCTGGCCGTCTCGGCTTTCCCGCCGGGCGTCGATTTCGAGATCATCAAGAAGCTGAAGACGGCGATCCTCGATACGGGCAAGAGCGATCTCAAGGACAAGACGAAGTTCGGCAGCGTCTACTACAATTACGGGGTGATCGAATCGATCATCTACGTCGAGGCGCTTCGCGTCGGCCACAAGAAATTCGGCAATCGTCCGCTCAACGCCGCCGAAGGACAATGGGCGTTCGAACATCTCGATCTCGACGCCAAGCGGATCGCCGAGATCGGCGCGACCGGCCTCGTCAGCCCTCTCACCGTCTCGATCGACAACCACGAGGGGAAGACCATCGCGGCCAAGATCCAACAATGGGATGGCGAGAAGTGGACCGCCGTCACCGACTGGATCAAGGCGGACGGCGCCCTGTTCCACGACGTGATCTACGCCAAGTCCGCGGCCTACGCGAAGGAAAAGGGCATCGTTCCGCGCGCGGCTACGAACTGATCGCGCGATAGTCGCCGCCTTCTCTCCGGCCACGGGGCGAAGGCGGCGCACGCTGCCTCAAACGTGCGCGCATCGACGCCATTCATTCTGTCGCCGGACCCTGCTCCCGCGACGGGAAGCAACCGCCTTCTCGGATGAAACCGAGCCATGGTCAGGAGACCGACGTGAGTATCGCGCCAAACAGCTTCCTGCACGTCGACGACGTCGAGGCCCTCTACGGACAGGCGATTCTCGCGGTGCGCGGCGTGTCGTTGAGCGTCGAGCAAGGTTCGATCGTGGCGCTGCTGGGGGCCAACGGGGCCGGAAAGACCACCACGCTGAAGGCGATTTCGAACTTGCTCGGCCCCGAGCGCGGCGAAGTCAGCCGCGGCAAGATCACCTGGCGCGGTCAGGCGGTCGACCGCCTTTCGCCGTCCGATCTGGTCGCCAAGGGCGTCGTCCAGGTGCTCGAAGGCCGTCATTGCTTCCCGCAATTGACGGTCGAGGAGAACCTGCTGGCCGGCGCCTTCGTGCGCCGGCCGAGCCGGCGGCAGATCGCCGCCGATCTCGAGCAAATCTATGCGTGGTTCCCGCGCCTCAGGGACAGGCGCAAGAGCAAAGCCGGCCTGACCTCGGGCGGCGAGCAGCAGATGGTCGCCATCGGTCGCGCGCTGATGACCAAGCCCGTGCTCGTGCTGCTCGACGAGCCCTCGATGGGCCTGGCGCCCATCATCGTCGCGGAAATCTTCGAGATCATTCGTGCGCTCAATCGCGACGGCGGCGTGAGCTTCCTCATCGCCGAGCAGAACGCCAATCTCGCCCTGAAATATGCCGATCACGGCTACATCCTCGAAAATGGCCGCGTCGCCGCCTCGGGGACCGCCGCCGAGCTGGCGGCGCGCGACGACGTCAAGGAATTCTACCTCGGCGGCGGCGCCCGCAACAGCGACGCCCGCCGGACGCGCCATTGACCGCCCTCACACGAACTGGAGAACAGGAATGACCATCAAATTCGGCTATTGGATGCCGCTCGGCAGCGGCGGCATGGTGATCAGCAGCATTCCGCAGCGCACCGACTGGAGCCTCGACTACAACGTGGGCCTTGCGCAGGCCGCCGAAGATCTGGGCTTCGAATATGGTCTTGCCCCCGCGCGCTTCATCGCGAGCCACGGCTGGGAACTGCAGCAGGAAGCGGTCACCTGCACGGCGATACTAGCGGCGCAGACGAAGCGGCTGAAGCTGATCAGCGCCGTCCACACCGGCTTTTGGCATCCCGCCATGGTCGCCAAGATGGGCGCGACGATCGACGTCTATTCGAAGGGCCGCTTCGCCATCAACATCCTGAGCGCCTGGTTCAAGGAGGAGTTTCGCGCCTTCGGCGAGCCGTGGCTCGAGCATGACGAGCGATACCGCCGGTCGGAGGAATTCATCCAGGTGCTGAAAGGCCTCTGGACGCAGAAATCCCTGACCTTCAAAGGCGATTTCTATCGCATCAACGAGGGGTGGCTGAAGCCGAGGCCGGTGTCCTCGCCCCATCCGGAAATCTTTCAGGGCGGAAATTCCAAGGCGGCGCGCCGCATGGCGGCCAAACATTCCGACTGGTATTTCATCAACGGCAATTCGGTCGAAGGCGTCAAGGAGCAGATCGACGAGGTCCGCGCTCTCGCCAAGGCGGAGGGACGGACCGTCAAATTCGGCCTCAACGGCTTCGTCATCCAGCGTGACACCGAGCAGGAGGCGCTCGAACAGCTCGAAGCCATCATCGCCCATGCCGATCCGAAAATCGTGCAATCCTTCGCCGACCAGGTGAAAAACGCGGGGGCTTCGACCGCCGAAAAGGTCGGCATGTGGGCGAACGCCGATTTCGCCAATCTCGTTCAGCCCAACGATGGCTTCAAGACACGCCTGTTCGGGCCGCCCGAAGTCGTCGCCGAGCGCATCCGGGCCTATGAGGCAGTCGGCGTCGACATGATCCTGTGCGCCTTCCTGCACTTCACGGACGAGCTTCCCGCTTTCGGGCGCGAAGTCATTCCGCTGCTGCAAAACACCGACGCCAGAAAAACGCGCGAGGCCGTGCTCGCGTAACGCGCCCTGAACCGTCGATCCGCAAGGAGTAAGATCATGACCAGCGTCGATCGCAAGCTGCATCGGGACGCCATCCCGTTCCGCGGCCGCCCTGCCCCGCATATTCCTCCTCGCCGCGACGCGGCTCACAGGATCGCATCGGACGCCGAAGCGATAGACGTCGCTCGCGCGCTCGCCGAGGAATTCGCATTGGAGGCAGCCGAACGCGATCGCGAGAGGCGTCTGCCGATCGCCGAGATCGAACGGTTCTCGCAGAGCGGCCTGTGGGGAATCACCGTGCCCGGAGCCTACGGCGGCGCCGGCGTCACCAATGGGACGCTCGCGGAGATCGTCGCGACGATCGCCTCGGCGGATGCGAGCCTCGGCCAAATCCCGCAGAACCATTTCTACATGGTCGAGGCCTTGCGCCTCGCCGGCACGGAAGAACAGAAGCGCCATTATTTTGCACGCGTTCTCGATGGCGATCGGCTCGGCAACGCCTTCACCGAAGTCGGCACGCGCACGGCGGTGGATTTCCAGACCAAGATAGTGCCCAGAGGCGATAAATTCGTCCTCAACGGTCAGAAATTCTATTCGACCGGCGCGCTCTTCGCGCATCTCATCCTGGTGGTCGCGGCCGACGAGGCTGGACGTTCGCATGTCGTCTTCCTCGAGCGGCAAACGCCGGGCCTCACGCTGATCGACGATTGGTCGAGCTTCGGCCAGCGCACCACCGGCAGCGGCTCCACGCTTTTCGACGAGATCAGCGTCGAGCCGTTTCAAGTCATTCCGCATCAGGATGTGTTCGATCGGCCGACGCCGATGGGGCCGGTCGCCCAGATCATTCACGCCGCGGTCGACGCTGGTATCGCGCGCGGCGCGCTTGCCGACACCATCGCCTTCGCGCGGCAATACGCCCGCCCCTGGTTCGAGACGGATTACAAGCACGGGACCGAAGATCCGCATCTCATCCATTCCATCGGCGATCTCGTCGTCAGGGTCGATGCGGCGAACGCGCTGCTCGAACGCGCCGGCCGCTATACCGACATCGCGACAGCGAACCCCACCGATCAGACCGTTGCGGAAGCCTCGATCGCGGTCGCTGAAGCCAAGGCCCTGTCCACCGAGGCCGCGCTGCATGTGTCGAGCAAGCTCTTCGAACTCACCGGCGCCCGCTCGACCCTGCAAGAGTTCGGCCTGGACCGGCATTGGCGCAACGCCCGCACGCATACGCTGCACGATCCCGTGCGCTGGAAATATCATCGCATCGGCGACTTCTTCTTGAACGGGATCAACCCGCCGCGTCACGGCGCGCTGTGAGTTCAGGGTCATTTCTCGTCTTTCGTCTCACGACGCACGCCATGGCTTGACGATCGGCCGCCGAGGAAAAGCAAGTGAATGTGAACGTTCAAGGCTTCGAGCTGTCTCTGCGGGACGTCATGCGCCACCTCGTCGGCGGCGTCAGCGTCATCACGGCCGGCGTCGGGGATGACCGGACCGGACTGACCGTGACCTCGGTGACTTCGCTGTCGGTCGAACCCCCGACCATGCTGTTTTGCATCAACCGCAATGCATCGGCCTGGCCGGTGATCCGGCGCCATCGCCACTTCTGCGTGAACATTCTGGCGGAGCATCACCGCGCAGTCGCCGATCGCTTCGCCGGCCGCGGCGGCGTCAAAGGCGTCGCGCGCTATGCGGGGGCCGGATGGGTGACGCTCGCCACCGGCGCTCTGGCGCTCGAAGACGCGCTCGCCGCAATCGACTGCGAACTCGAGGAGACGATCGAGCGACACAGCCACGCGATCGTCATCGGCGCCGCAAAGGCATTGCGCCTCGGCGACGGCGACGCCTTGGCGCATCAACACGGCCAATACGGGACGTATCGCACGGCCCGACCACAGCTGAGCACATTGGTTTCAGCCAGGGAGCTATGATTATGACGATCAACGTAACAGCCTCGGACAAAACGACGGATGGACCGCCGCCCGAATTCGATCTGGCGCCCAATGCGCACCTTATTCGCTCCGACGAGGAGGCGATCGACGTCGCCCGGCGCCTCGCCGCGGCCTTCGCCGAGGAAGCCGCAGTCCGTGATCGCGAACGGCGACTTCCGACTCGAGAGCTCGATCAATTCTCGGGCAGCGGCCTCTGGGGCATGACGGTCCCGAAGGCTTACGGCGGCGCGGAGGTCTCGTTTGTCACGGTCGCCGAAGTGATCAAGATCATATCGGCGGCCGACCCGTCGATCGGACAGATCCCGCAAAACCATCTCGGCGTCCTCGATATCCTGCGCCTCACCGGCTCCGAAGATCAGAAGCGGTTGTGGTTCGGCAAGATCTTGCAGGGATATCGGTTCGGCAACGCCTTCTCGGAGGCGAAGAGCAAGCACGCCGGCGTCTTCGACACCAAGATTGCGCCCGACGGCGACGCCTTTCGCGTCAACGGAGAGAAATTCTATTCGACCGGCGCACTATTCGCGCATTATGTGCCGATCGCTGCGACGGATTCCGACGGCAAGGCGCATCTGGCCATCGTCCCGCGCGATGCGCCCGGCCTCGCCATCATCGACAACTGGTCGAGCTTCGGCCAGAGGACCACGGCCAGCGGGACGGTCCTGATCGAAAATGTCCAGGTCGGACCCGAGAGCGTCATCCCGGCTCATGCCGCCTATGACACCCCAACGTCAAACGGCCCGGTGGCGCAAATCATCCAGGCTGCGGTCGACGCCGGCATCGCCGGCGGCGCGATCGACGACACGATCGCATTCGTTCGCACCCATACACGCCCTTGGATCGATAGCGGCCAGGACCATGGCTACGAAGACAATTTCACGATCGCTCAGATCGGCGATCTCAAGATCAGGCTCCACGCCGCCGAAGCCCTGCTGAACCGCGCCGGCCGCGCAGTCGATCTCGCCGTCGCCGAACCGAACGAGGAGAGCGTCGCAAAGGCGTCGGTCGCGGTCGCGGAAGCCAAGGTGTTGACGACCGAAATCGCCATTCTCGCGACAAACAAGTTGCACGAACTCGGCGGCACGCGCTCGACGCTCGCGCAATACAATCTCGACCGCCACTGGCGAAACGCTCGCACGCACACGCTGCATGACCCGGTGCGCTGGAAGTATTTTCACATCGGCAACTACGTGCTCAACGGCGTCGCGCCGCCTCGCCACGCGTGGAACTGAGCGGCGGACTTGGGCGGCTCGGCGAGGGTGGCTCCTGTCGGATAGGAGCTTGGTTTGCAGATACGGAGAACG
>JBEKEI010000185.1:0-15912 GCA_050013915.1 Roseiarcus sp. | reverse complement strand
CTCCCCGCAAGCGGGGAGAGGGAGCACCGCCTACGGAACCTCGCGCACCGCGCCCTTTGCGGCGCTGGTGGTCATTGCGGCATAGGCGCGCAGCGCCTTCGACACCTTGCGCTGGCGCGGCGCCGGGATAAAGCCCTTGGCCTGCTGCGCCGCACGGCGCGTGGCGATCTCGGCCTCGCTCACCGCGAGCGCGATGCTGCGGTTTGGAATGTCGATCTCGATCCGGTCTCCGGTCTTCACCAGCGCGATCAGGCCGCCTTCCGCCGCTTCCGGCGAGACGTGGCCAATCGACAGTCCCGAAGTGCCGCCGGAAAAACGTCCGTCGGTGATCAGCGCGCAGACTTTGCCGAGGCCCTTCGATTTCAGATAGCTGGTGGGATAAAGCATTTCCTGCATGCCCGGGCCGCCGCGCGGCCCCTCGTAGCGGATCACCACCACGTCGCCCGCGACGACCTCGCCCGTGAGAATGCCGGACACCGCCGCATCCTGGCTCTCATAGACGCGGGCGGCGCCCGAGAATTTCAAAATGCTTTCGTCGACGCCCGCCGTCTTCACGATGCAGCCTTCGAGCGCAAGATTGCCGGTCAGCACCGCAAGGCCGCCATCCCTGGAGAAAGCGTGCGCGGCGTCGCGGATGGCGCCCGTAGCGCGGTCGTCGTCGAGCGTATCGAAACGGCGCTCCTGACTGAAAGCCACTTGCGTCGGCACGCCGCCGGGCGCGGCGCGGAAAAATTTCTTCGCTGTCTCGCTCGATGTCACGCCGATGTCCCAGCGCGCGATGGCGTCCTTGAGGCTGGCGCTGTGCACGGTCGGCAGATCGCCATGCAACAGCCCGGCGCGATAAAGTTCGCCAAGAATGGAGATGATGCCGCCGGCGCGATGCACGTCCTCGAGATGCACGTCGGACCGCGAAGGCGCGACCTTGCACAGCACGGGCACGCGGCGCGAGAGGCGGTCGATGTCGGCCATGGTGAAGGGAATCTCCGCCTCGTAGGCGGCGGCGAGAATATGCAACACGGTGTTGGTCGAACCGCCCATGGCGATGTCGAGCGTCATCGCATTCTCGAACGCTTCGAAGGTCGCGATGGAGCGCGGCAGCACGGAGGCGTCGTCCTGCTCGTACCAGCGCCGCGCGAGATCGACGATGGTGTGGCCGGCCTCGACGAACAGCCGCTCGCGGTCCTTGTGCGTCGCCAGAGTCGTGCCGTTGCCGGGCAGCGCGAGTCCAAGAGCCTCGACGAGGCAGTTCATGCTGTTGGCGGTGAACATGCCCGAGCATGAGCCGCAGGTCGGACAGGCGGAGCGTTCGATCGCCGCGACATCGGCGTCGGAGACTTTGTCGTCGCCGGCCGCGACCATGGCGTCGACGAGATCGAGCGCCTGTGTCTTGCCGCCAAGCACGACCTTGCCCGCCTCCATCGGTCCGCCGGAGACGAAAATCACGGGTATGTTGAGCCGCAGCGAGGCCATCAGCATGCCGGGCGTGATCTTGTCGCAGTTGGAGATGCAGACGATGGCGTCCGCGCAATGCGCATTGACCATATATTCGACGCTGTCGGCGATGATCTCGCGCGAGGGCAGCGAATAGAGCATGCCGTCATGGCCCATCGCGATGCCGTCGTCGACCGCGATCGTGTTGAATTCCTTGGCGACGCCGCCCGCCTTTTCGACCTCGCGGGCGACCAGCTGGCCGAGGTCCTTCAAATGGACGTGGCCGGGCACGAACTGGGTGAAGCTGTTGGCGATCGCGATGATCGGCTTGCCGAAATCGCCGTCCTTCATCCCGGTCGCGCGCCAGAGGCCGCGCGCGCCCGCCATGTTGCGGCCGTGGGTGGAGGTGCGCGAGCGATAGGCGGGCATGGGCGGGAACCTCGGGTTCGGGCGGCGAGCGTTAGGGAGATAAGCGCCCGGCGTGCAATTGTCACGCGTTTGAAGCGGGCGGTCAGGCGACATGCGCCCCGCCGGCGGCGGCCGCCTTGTCCGTTGCAGCGCCGTCAGTGCGCCTCGTCCCAATTGCCGGCCGCGCGCGCGTCGACCTGCAGCGGCACGCTGAGCTTCAGCGCCGGCAGCGGGGCGTCGACCATCACTCTGGCGACGAGCGCGAGCGTCGGGTCGACCTGGTCGAGCGGCGCCTCGAACACGAGTTCGTCATGCACCTGCAGCAGCATCTGGGCGTCGAGCCGCGCCGCGGCGAGCGCCCCATCCATGCGGATCATCGCGCGGCGGATGATGTCGGCGGCCGAGCCCTGGATCGGCGCGTTGATCGCGGCGCGCTCGTTGAACGCCCGCTCGGACGGGTTGGACGCGTTGATGCGCGGATAATGGCACTTGCGGCCGAAGATCGTCCGCACGAAGCCGTCGGCGCGCGCGGCCTTCTTGGTCGCCTCCATATAGTCGCGGATGCCGGGGAAGCGCTCGAAATATTTGCGGATATAGGCGCCCGCCTCCTCGCGCGGGATGCCGAGCTGGTTGGCGAGGCCGAAGGCGGAAATGCCGTAGATGATGCCGAAATTGATCGCCTTGGCGCGCCGGCGCACCTCGCCCGGCATGTCCTTGACCGGCACGCCGAACATTTCGGCGGCGGTCATCGCGTGGATGTCGAGGCCCTCGGCGAACGCCTTCTTCAACTGGCCGATGTCGGCGACATGGGCGAGCAGGCGCAATTCGATCTGGCTGTAGTCGGCCGAGATCAGCGCGTGGCCCGGCGTCGCCACGAAGGCGCGCCGGATCTTGCGGCCCTCGTCGTTGCGGACCGGAATGTTCTGCAGATTGGGATCGGACGACGACAGCCGCCCGGTCGTCGTCGCCGCGAGCGCATAGGAAGTGTGCACGCGCCGCGTCCGCGGATTGACGAAGCCGGGCAGCGCATCGGTATAGGTCGATTTCAGCTTGGACAGCTGGCGCCAGTCGAGAATCCGCGCCGGCAGCAGGTGGCCCTCGGAGGCCAGATCCTCCAGCGCATTGGCCGAGGTCGACCAGGCGCCGGTCGCGGTCTTCTTGCCGCCGGGCAGGCCCATCTGGCCGAACAGGATGTCGCCGAGCTGCTTGGGCGAGCCGAGGTTGAACGGCGCGCCGACGAGGGCGTGGATCTCCGCCTCGAGCCGGGCCATGCCTTGCGCGAATTCGCCCGACAGGCGCGACAGGATATCGCGGTCGATCGCGATGCCGCGCCGCTCCATCCGCGCGAGCGGGACGACCAGCGGGCGCTCCAGCGTCTCGTAGACCTTGGTCATGCCCTCGGCCGCCAGCCGCGGCTTCAGCGCGCGCCAGAGCCGCAGCGTCACGTCGGCGTCCTCGGCGGCGTATTCGGTCGCATCCCGGATCGGCACACGCGCGAAGCCGATGAAGCTCTTGCCGGAGCCGGCGACGGTTCCGAACTGGATCGTCTCATGGCCGAGCCAGCGCTGGGCGAGCGCATCCATGCCATGGCCCTCGTTGGTCGCGCCCGCGTCGAGCGCATAGGACAGCAGCATGGTGTCGTCGATCGGCGCCGTCTCGATCCCGCGCTGGGCGAGAATGTGCCAGTCGAACTTGACGTTCTGGGCGACCTTGAGCACGCCGGGCGCCTCCATCAGCGGCTTGATCAGGGCGAGCGCCTCCGCTTCGCCGAGCTGCCCGGGCAGGCGTTCGCCGCCGCCGAACAGGTCGCCCTGGCCGGCGTCGCGATGGCCGAGCGGCGCGTAGCAGGCGCGGCCCGGCGCGACGCACAGCGAGAAGCCGACGATCTCGGCCTGGATCGGATCGAGCGAACTCGTCTCGGTGTCGAATGCGACGATTCCCGCCTCGAACGCCTCGTCGACCCAGCGCTGCAATTCGTCCGCCGTCGTCACCGTCGCATAGACGGATCGGTCGATGCTCGTCGCGCGCGCCTCGGCGAGGCGGGCGGCGGCGAGGCCCCGCGGCGTCAGCGCGTCGGGCGCGACCTCAGGCGGCTCGGCCGCGGCGGCGGGCGCCGGGGCGCGCGGCTCGACCGCTTCGCCGTCGCGCCCGCGCCAGCCGCCCGCCCCGAGAAAGGCGGGATCGGCTTCGATCTCGCCGGCCTCGACGCCGTAGAGGTCGCCGACGCGCCGGGTGATCGTGGTGAATTCGAGCGCCTTGAGATAGGCGATCAGCCGCTTCGGCTCAGGCGGAACCAGGCCGAGCGTGTCGAGGGGAACCTCGAGCGGCACGTCGCGCACCAGCGTGACCAGCGTCTTCGAAAGGCGGATGAGCGCGACCGATTCGGCATTGGTCAGGACTTCGCGGCGCTTGGGCTGTTTGATCTCGCCGGCGCGCGCGAGCAGGGTTTCGAGATCGCCGTATTCGGCGATCAATTGCGCGGCGGTCTTGACCCCGATACCGGGCGCGCCGGGCACGTTGTCGGTGGAATCGCCGGCCAGAGCCTGGATGTCGACGACCTTGTCGGCGCCGCCGCCGAAATAGGCGAAGACTTCGTCGGGGCCGATGCGCCGCTCCTCGCGGTCGCCCGACGCCGGATCGAACATCGCGACGCCAGGTTCGACGAGCTGCATCAGATCCTTGTCGGCGGAGACGATCAGCACGTCGGCGCCGCGCGCGCGCGCCTCGGCGGCGTAGGTCGCGATGAGATCGTCGGCCTCGTAGCGGTCCTGCTCGATCGGGGTCAGGCCGAAGGCGCGCACGGTGTCGCGCATCAGCGGGAATTGCGGCACCAGGTCTTCCGGCGGCGGCGGCCGATGCGATTTGTAGGGCGGATAGATTTCGCGCCGGAACGAATTCTCCGACTTGTCGAAGATGATCGCCAGATGGGTCGGCGCGATGCCCGCCGCGCCGTCGCGGACGAACTGCAGCAGCTTGGCCGCGAACAGCCGGACCGCGCCGACCGGCAGGCGGTCGGACCGGTAATTGTATTTCTGATCCTGGCGGATCGACTGAAAATAGGCGCGGAAGACGAAGGAGGAGCCGTCGACGAGAAAGACATGGTCGCCGGCGCCGACGGGACGCAGATTTTGGGTCATCCCGGCAGTCTAGCCAAAACCTCGCGCCGGGGCCAAGGCCCGGCGCGGCGCCGGTCGGCGCCCGCCGGACGTCTCGTTTCAGCGCGCGGCGGTCGCGGGCATGCCGGCGGCGGATTCGACGGCGCGCCGGAACGCGCCCTCGATCGTGACCGCGAAATTATAGTGCTGGGCCGAGAACGGCAGCGTGCTGTCGGGCGCGATCGAGCGGTAGCCGACGAACACCGCCAGCAACCGGCCGCCGCCGGCGTTGAGGAGCGCGCCGCCCGAGGCGCCGACGCCGGCGTCGCAGTCGAACGAGAACTCGCGCGTCCCCTCCGCGCCGGCGGTCAGCGCGTCGTGGAGCCGGCATTTCTCCATCGACATCGCATGGCCGGCGCCCCAGTCGCTGTGGCCGCGGGCGACGAACTGGATGTCCTCGGACGGCTGCGCCGCGCCGGCGAGCCCGTAAGGAGTGGCGCCGTGGACCGGGCGGAGCAGGCGCGCGACCGCCCAGTCGTGGACCGCCGGCTTGGAATAGGGATCCGAATTGCCCGACACGATCGTCGACATGTCGATCGCGGTCGTCACTTCCTGGTCGGCAACCGCGACGGTGAAGAAGCAATGGGCGCTATCGCTGCGCGGCTGTCCCTGTTCGTTGAACAGCACATGCGCGGCGGTCGTGATGACGTCGTCGGCGAGCGTCAATTGGCCGGCGCCGCGGGCGTTGCCGCAGTGGATGACGCCCGAGGCGGCATGCCGCCGCTTGACGTCGCCGAGATCGAGATGGTTTTCGCTGGCGAATTGCTCGACGGTAAGGCGGGGATGGTCACCGAACACCACGACCGGAACGATCGGCAATGCGCGGAGCGATTCGATTTCCGCAGGCCGCGCGGGGACCGCTTTCGACTCGACGCCCCCGAGAACACAAAGCCCTGACGCAATCGCGACGCGGATGATATGAAACATCAACAGACGACCTCCGGGATGGGCGAACGAGGCGCAGGCAAAGTTCGAGCCGTGCGGCCCCACGCTGGCCTTTTCGAGCGCACACGCTTTTGTGATCGGGTCCAATGGTCAATATAGTAACGGAAATGTCAAGGCCGCGTTACCGCAGGGGGGGTTTGGTCCGGCCGGCGACCGACGGCGTCGTTGCGCTCCCGTCGATCGAGCGCGCCGTCTCCCGCTCGCCCCGACGGCGCGGATGCTGACGGTTTCGGTTCGGGATCGCTATCGCGACCTCGTCGCCGCGGAGCGGCTGGAGGCCGACCCGGCGCAAGCCGCGGTGATCGAAAGGCTCGACGCGCTCGCAGTCCGCCTCGAATCTTACAACCCCGCCCGGCCGCCCGGCCCGTTCGGACGGCTCATCGGCGCCCGGCCGGCCGAGCCGCCGCGCGGCCTCTACATCCATGGTCCGGTCGGGCGCGGCAAGACGCTGCTGATGGATATGTTCTTCGAATCGGCGCCCGCCGCAGCCAAACGCCGCGTCCATTTTCACGCCTTCATGGCCGACGTCCACGCGCGCATCCATCGCTGGCGCCAGCGCCGCAAGGCGGGCGAGGTCGCCGGCGACGACCCGATCGCCCCGGTCGCCGCCGAGCTGGCGGCGCAGGCCTGGCTCCTGTGCTTCGACGAATTCAGCGTGCGCGACATTGCAGACGCGATGATCCTCGGCCGGCTGTTCGCGCGCCTGTTCGCTGCCGGCGTCGTGATCGTCGCCACCTCCAACGTCGCGCCGGACGATCTCTACGAGGGCGGCCTCAATCGCGCGCTGTTCGCTCCCTTCATTGGGCTGTTGCGCGAGCGCATGGAAATATGCCCGCTCGAGGCGCGCACCGATTTCCGGCTCGAGAAGATTTCACGCGCCCCAGTCTGGCGCTGCCCGGCGGACAGCGCCGCGCACGCCGCGCTCGACGCCGCGTTCGCGCGCCTGACCGGCGGGGAACGCGGCGAACGGCTCGAGATCGCGTTGCTCGGCCGCACGCTCGACGTGCCGGAGGCGAGGGACGGCGTGGCGCGGTTCTCGTTTGACGATCTGTGCCGCCGCCCGCTCGGCGCGTCGGACTTTCTTGCGATCGCGCAGAGATTCCACACCGTCCTGGTTGACGACATCAGGGTGATGGGCCGCGACCAGCGCAACGAGGCCAAGCGCTTCATCACCCTGATCGATACGCTCTACGACCAGCGCGTCAAGCTGATCGCTTCGGCTGAGGCCGAACCGGCCGCGCTGTTCCGGGGCGAGGACGGCTACGAGGCCTTCGAGTTCGATCGCACCGCCTCGCGGCTGATCGAAATGCGGTCGACCGACTATCTCGCGCTGCCGCACGGGCGCGGCGGCGCGGGTGATTCGGGAGACCTCGGCGGGCTGGTCGAGACATAGCGGGCCTGCCGCGCCCGCGCGCGCCGCCGGCCGGCTCATCGGGCTCGCTGATGGCCGCCGATATCGCGCGCCCGCCCGGCATGGCCGCGCTCGTCATGGCCCTGTCGGCCCCGCGGCGCGGGCTGCGCCGCCCAGATGGCTGTGCGCGAAGCCGTCGGGGTATTTCAGTCCGTAGCCGAGAATCCGGTCGAAGCCGATATGCGCGATCCAGATCAGCGCGAGCTGAACTGCGATCGGCTGCCACAGCGACCACGCCGCGGCCGCGAGCGCGACCGGCAGGACGTAGCTGTGTACGGCATTGTAGGCGCCCGCGCCGAAGCGGCGCCCGGCGAAATAACCGAGCATCGCGAGGTCGGGGGCGAGGAACAGCAACGCGAACGCCAGCCATCCGCCGCCGAGCCGGGCATAGCCGAACGCGGCCAGGGCGAGCGCGACGCCGCCTTCGAGCCGCAGGATGAGGTTGGGCGCGCCGGTCACGACCCCGTCGGCCAGGGATGGCGCGGCGTCGGCTGGGCGGGCAGGAGACTGGGCGGGGGAGAATGGCACGGCGAACCTCGAAACCGGGTCGAGTTCACGCAGTATCGGGACGAAGCCCGGTTCGCACAATCGGCCAAATGCGTGCTTCGGCCATGCAGGAATGCATCACTCGGGGCCGCCGGCCGGCGCGGCGTCTGGAACCGCCCGTCGTTTCGTGTCAGCATCCGCGCTGGCGAGGGGAGAATCCAGCCGCGTGCCGCGCTCCGCCGCCACCGAACCCGTCGAGGCCCGAATTCTCGAAATCGCCCGCGCGCATCTGCGTCGGTTCGGCCCGGCGCGAACGACGGTGGTCGGAATCGCCCGGGAAGCGGGCATGACCCATGCCAACGTCTATCGCTACTTCCCGTCCAAGGACGGCCTGCTCGCGGAAATCACCGCGTCCTGGCTGCGGCCGCTCGAGGCGCGCCTGCGCGAGGCGGCCGACGGCGCCGATCCCGGCTATGACAAGCTCGAGCGCATGCTGCTGGCGATCCACCGCGTCTACCGGCAGAAGCTGGAGACCGATCCCGTCCTGTTCGATCTGCTGATCGCCGCGCTCGACAGGGGCGAGGCCGGCGTGCGCAAGCATCGCGCCAGAGTGCAATCGGAAATCCAGCGTGTCGTCGAGGAGGGCATCACCCGCTCGCCATGCGCCTCGACGCCGAGGCGCCCGCCGCCGCGATGGAGGCGCGGTTCGAGCGGGTCATCGCCCTGGTCCTGCGCGCGCTGCGGTCGGGGCGGGTTTGAGGAGCGCGCCGGGGCGGGGGGCCGACCGGCCGCCGTCGGCCATTTCGGACCTTCGCCCTCGCCGCCCCCCGCCGCGCGCGAGCTTCGGCGCCGCCTGCGCGCCGCCGCGCCGACGCGCCGCCCAACCAGCCGCTCCCTGATCGGCGGATTCGCGGTTCGCGGACGCGCCGAGCTATGATCGGCGCATTGACGATCTGTCGCGCCTCGAACGTGCAGCGTTATGCGCGATAGCCGCTCGAGCCTCCGGAAGCGCCGCCGCGCTCGCGCGGCAGATAGCTGGCGCGCGCGTCGTCGCCCGTGAAAACACCGGCGCCGGCTTTTTCACGACGCTCAGCGTCGATGCCGACGAACGTCTCGCCGACCTGCGCTCTCCGGTCGGAGACGTCGGGGCGATGGTGGACGGGCTGAATTATGGGATGAGTTTTCTGCTGTGGGTCAAAGACGGCCAAATCCACCGACTGGAAGGCTACGCCAACGCCGGCGAGGACACCTCCGGCCTGGATTTCGCGCGGATCGAATTCGAGGATGTGGAGCCTCACCGACCGCGAACGCCCGTCCGGCGGTATTCGGGTCCGGGTGCGACGCGCTGAGGCGGCGAACCCGGCGACGGCCCTATCTCGCAACCGGGCGAGGGAAAGGGGCGCGAGCCCTCGATCTGTCCGCCGCGAACCGTCGGCGCGGGGCTCCTCCTGCCCCTACACCCGCAGCGGCATCAGCACGAACAGCGCTGCCGCCCCGTCGCGATCCTGGATAATGGTCGGCGAGCCCGGGTCGGAGAATTTCAGCAGCGCGGTGTCGCCGGACAATTGGCCCGCGATGTCGAGCAGATAGCGCGCGTTGAAGCCGATCTCGATCGGCGCCGAATCATAGTCGACCTCCAGCTCCTCGCTCGCCGAGCCCGAATCGGGATTGTTGACCGACAGCGTCATCTTGCCGTCGCCGATCGACAGCTTGATCGCGCGACCGCGCTCGGACGAAATCGTCGACACGCGGTCGACGGCGCGCTGGAACGGCTCCTTGTCGACGACCAGCCGCTTGTCGTTGCCGGCGGGAATGACGCGCCCGTAATCGGGGAAGGTGCCGTCGATCAGCTTGGTGGTCAGCAGGACCTCGCCGAACCGGAAGCGCGCCTTGACTGCCGACAGTTCGACCACGACCTCCTGCGCGAGATCCTCGATCAGCTTCTGCAGTTCATTGACCGCCTTGCGCGGCACGATGACGCCCGGCATGCCGGCAGCGCCCGACGGCGCCGGCAATTCGACGCGCGCGAGTCGGTGCCCGTCGGTGGCGACCGCGCGCAGCACCGGCGCGCCGTCGACCTCGGCGACATGGAGGTAGATGCCGTTGAGGTAGTAACGCGTCTCTTCGGTCGAGATGGCGAATTGGGTATTGTCGATCAGCTTCTTCAGGTCGCCCGCGGACAGGGTGAAGCGGTGCGAGAGATCGCCGGGGGTCAGATCGGGAAAATCGGCTGCCGGCAGGCATTGCAGGTGGAACCGCGCGCGGCCCGAGCGCAGCAGCAACTGGCCGGACTCGCCGGCCATTTCGAGCGAGACCTGGGCGCCCTCGGGCAGCTTGCGGACGATGTCGAAGAGGACATGGGCGGGCACCGTGGTGGCGCCCTCCTGGGCGACGTCGGCAGGCGCCGATTCGGTCGCCTCGAGGTCGAGGTCGGTCGCCTTGAGCGTCAGCTGGCGTTCCGTCGCCTCGATCAGCGCGTTCGAGAGGATCGGGATCGTGTTGCGCCGCTCGACGATGCGATGCACGTGCCCGAGCGCCTTCAGCAGGGTCGTCCGCTCCAGAGTGACCTTCATCGAAACATCCCTTGCCGATCGACCGGCGCGACTCGACTCCGGCGGCATTCGAACCGGCGCTATTTCACGGGGGCGCGACTTTGCCAAGGCGCCGGCCGATCCGCAAGGGCGGCGCGCGCCGACGGGCGCGGTTTTTCGGGATTATTCGCGCGATGGCGACGCCGGCCAGGCAACCTTAACCGGCCCTTAAATCGCCGCCATTAGTCTGGAAGTCTGCGGACGGCGCGCGTCGAAGCCTTCCTCGACAGGCGACCGGAGCACCGGAATTGCGGATGTTTGGCCTTGGGGGCAGGCGAAACGGGGCACGGATCGAGCCGCGTCTCGACGATTCGGGCCGCGGCCGCGGCGGGCGCGCGGATCTGCGCGCCGATCCCGCCGACCGGGCGCCGGCCAAGCGCGCGCGGGCGCGGCGGCCGGCCGGAGGGCGCTCGCGGCTCGGCAAGCTCTTCTACTGGTGTCTGGTCACCGGCGTCTGGGGCGCCGTCGGCCTGGCGGGCCTGCTCGCCTATTACGCCAGCCAGCTGCCGCCGATCGACCAGCTCGCGGTCCCGAAGCGGCCGCCCAACATCGCCATCCTCGCCGACGACGGCGCGCTGATCGCCAATCGCGGCGACACCGGCGGCGCAGCCGTGCATCTGGGCGATCTGCCGCCCTACCTGCCGCGCGCCTTCGTGGCGATCGAGGATCGCCGGTTCTATTCCCATTTCGGCATCGATCCGATCGGCATCGGCCGCGCGATCTATCGCGACGCAACCGGTCGCGGCGGCATGGAAGGCGGCTCGACGCTGACCCAGCAGCTCGCCAAGAACCTGTTCCTGACCCAGGAGCGCACGCTGTCGCGCAAAATCCAGGAGGCGATTCTCGCGCTCTGGCTGGAGCGCAAATATTCCAAGGACCAGATCCTCGAACTCTACCTCAACCGCGTCTATTTCGGCTCCGGCGCCTATGGCGTCGAGGCGGCGGCGCAGAAATACTTCGGCAAGAGCGCCAGGCAGGTCAACCTCTCCGAGGCCGCGGTGCTCGCCGGCCTGATGAAGTCGCCCACGCGCCTCGCGCCCAACCACAATCTGGAGGCCGCCAACGCGCGCGCCGCCCAGGTCGTCACCGCTATGGCCGAACAGGGCCTCATCACCGAGGCCATGGCCAAGCTCGCGCTGTCCCGGCCCGCGACGGTCGTCCACGAAAAGGGCTCGGGATCGATCAATTACGCCGCCGATTACGTCATGGACATGCTCGACGACACGGTCGGGGCGATCGACGAGGACATCGTCGTGACCACGACGATCGATGCGAAGATGCAGGCGCTGGGCGAGCGGGCGCTGACCGAGGAACTCGCGGCCAAGGGCGAGAAATTCGGCGTCGGCCAGGGCGCGCTGGTCGCGCTCGACCCCAACGGCGCCGTCAAGGCGCTGGTCGGCGGGCGCAACTACGCCGACAGCCAGTTCAACCGCGCGGTCGCTGCGAAGCGCCAGCCCGGCTCGGCGTTCAAGCCGTTCGTCTATCTCAGCGCGCTGGAGAAGGGCCTGACGCCCGACAGCGTGCGCGACGACGCGCCGATCACGGTCAAGGGCTGGAACCCCGAGAATTACTCGCGCGAATATTTCGGGCCGGTGACGCTGACCAAGGCGCTCTCGCTCTCGCTCAACACGGTCGCCGTGCGGCTCGGGCTCGAAGTCGGCCCCAGAACCGTGGTGAAGACCGCCCATCGCCTCGGAATAACGAGCGATCTCGAGCCGAACGCCTCGATCGCGCTGGGAACCTCCGAGGTCACCCCGCTCGAACTGGTCTCGGCCTACGCCGCCTTCGCCAACGGCGGGATCGGCGTCCAGCCCCATGTGATCGCCCGCGTGCGCACCGCCAACGGCAAACAGCTCTACCTGCGCAAGAGCGTGAGCTTCGGCCGCGTGATCGAGCCGCAATACGTCGCGATGATGAATGCGATGATGGAGGAGACGCTGCTGACCGGCACCGCGCACAAGGCGGAATTGCCGGGCTGGCAGGCGGCGGGCAAGACCGGCACCAGCCAGGAATGGCGCGACGCCTGGTTCGTCGGCTACACATCCTATCTGGTGGCCGGCGTCTGGCTCGGCAACGACGACGGTAGCCCGACCCGCAAGGTCTCGGGCGGCAATCTCCCGGTCGAGATCTGGAGCCGGTTCATGAAGGCGGCGCACGAGGGCGTGCCGGTCGCCGCCCTGCCGTCCGGCGTCTGGCGGAGCGCCGACCAGCCGGCGGCCGACGCCGAGCCGCCGGCGCCGCCCGCCCCGACGCCGGAGGCCGCCGCCGGGCCGCCGATGACGATCAACCGCGGCGGCGCAGCCGCGCAGAATGCGCCGGCCGTGATCAGGCGCGACGTCGCCCCCGTCGCTTCGCCGGGCTGGACGCCCGTGCCGCCCGCCTCGATCCCCTACGCGGGTCTTGGCGGCCCCGCGCATGAAAGGAGCCTGCTGAGCAGGCTGTTCGGCGGCGGCTGAAAATCACGCCGGCGCGGCTCCCCCCGGGGGCGCGGAGCGGCTAAGCTCTCGCGCGGGACCATCGCCGAGCCCCGAAGGAGCGCCCATGCCCGTCAACAGACAATTCATCCTGGATTCCAGGCCGACCGGCCATGTCGCGCCGGACAATTTCCGGCTCGTCGAGGCGCCCGTGCCGACGCCGGGCCCCGGCCAGGTGCTGGTGCGCCACCATTTTCTTTCGCTGGACCCGTACATGCGCGGACGCCTCAACGAGTCCAAGTCCTACGCCAAGCCGCAGGCGGTCGGCGCGGTGATGGGCGGCGGCACGGTCGGCGAGGTCGTCGTCTCGCACAACGCGCGCTTCAAGCCGGGCGACAAGGTCGTCGGCATGGGCGGCTGGCAGGAATTCTCGCTGAGCGACGGAAGCGACGCGCGGGTCGTCGACGATTCGCGCATTCCGCTCCAGGCCTATCTGGGGCCGGTCGGCATGCCGGGCGTCACCGCCTGGTACGGGCTCAACAAGATCATCGCGCCCAAGGCTGGCGAGACGATCGTCGTCTCGGCGGCGACCGGCGCGGTCGGTTCGGTCGTCGGCCAGCTCGCCAGGATCGCCGGGGCCAGGACGGTCGGCGTCGCGGGCGGCCCGGTCAAATGCGCCTACGCGCGGGACGAACTCGGCTACGACGTGTGCGTCGACCACAAGGCGCCCGATTTCGTCGCCGCGCTGAAGGCGGCGCTGCCCAACGGGGTCGACGGCCTGTTCGAAAACGTCGGCGGCGCGCCGTTCGCGACCTGCATGCGCCGGCTCAATGATTTCGCACGCGTCGCCGTCTGCGGCCTGATCGCTTCCTACGAAGGCGAGCCGACCGGACTCGACAATGTCGGAACCCTGCTGATCACGCGCAGCAAGATCGAGGGCTTCATCGTCTCCGACCATATCGCGCTGTGGCCGCAGGCGCTCGGAGAGCTCGCGGGCCATGTCGCCTCGGGGCGGATCCGCTATCGGGAGACGATCGTGGAGGGGATCGACAAGGCCCCCGAGGCGCTGATCGCCGTGCTCACCGGACGCAATTTCGGCAAACAGCTCGTCAAGCTGATCTGAAGCGCGTCAGGGTTCGCCGAACAGCCCGACCATGCCGGTCGAGCCCTCCGAATGGCCCTCGAGCTTCGGCAGGAGGGCCTCGACGGAAAGTCCGGGCTGCAGCGCCTCGCGTTCGAGATCGGTGGCGATCAGCACGAACGAGTAGCGATGGGGCGGCCCCTTCGCTGGGCACGGGCCCGAATAGGCCATCCGCCCGTCGGTGTTCGCGCCGCCGACGAACTTGTCGGAGGGCTCGCTGACTTCGCCCTCCACGAAGGAGGTGACGGTCGTCGGGATGCCATAGCCGACGAAACGAAAATCGCCGAGGCCGTTCCGGCCCTGGGAATCGAAGATGATCAGCACGAAACTGCGCGTCTGGGCGGGCGCGCCGGTCCAGGACAGTTGCGGCGACACGTTCTGGCCAGCGCAGCTGCCGCGCACCGCGTTGGCGACCTTCTCGGGCATCGGCCCGCCGTTGGGGAATGTCGCCGAAGTCAGCGTGAACGCGCCGTCCGCGCGCGCCGCCGCGCCGAACAGCGCGAACGCCGCCAGCAAGCCCGCGGCGAGCAGTCTGCGCGTCATGACGATTCCTCCGTCGGGCGACTCATGCGGCGACCGCCGCGGCCATTATAGGGCATTCGCGCGTGGGCGCACCCTGCGCCGGGTCAGACCGGCGGCGGGTTGCGCTCGCCGAAGCCGCGCTGGTGCCAATAGGGATAGGCGAGCGGCCGTTCGCTCGCCTGGTCGAGCAGCGCAACCTGCGCGTCGGTCAGGCGCCAACCGGTCGCGCCGAGATTTTCGCGCAATTGCGCCTCGTCGCGCGCGCCGACGATGACGCTCGCCACGGTCGGGCGCGCCAGCAGCCAGGCGAGCGCGATCTGCGCCGCGGTCTTGCCGGTCGCCGCCGCCACCGCGTCGAGCGCATCGACGATGCGGTAGAGAAGTTCGTCCGCGACCTGCGGCCCCTGGTCGGCGGTCTTGTGCAGGCGGCTGCGCGCGGGCAAAGGGGCGCCGCGCCGGATCTTGCCGGTCAGCCGGCCCCAGCCGAGCGGGCTCCACACGACGGCGCCGACGCCCTGGTCGAGTCCGAGCGGCATCAGCTCCCATTCATAGTCGCGTCCGACCAGCGAATAATAGGTCTGGTTGGCGACATAGCGGGGATAGCCGTAGCGGTCGGCGACGCCGAGCGACTTCATGAGGTGCCAGCCGGAGAAATTGGAGACGCCGACATAGCGGATCTTGCCCGCCCGAACGAGATCGTCGAGCGCGGACAGGACCTCCTCGACCGGGGTCAGCGCGTCGAAGCCGTGCAGCTGGAAGAGGTCGACATAGTCCGTGCCGAGCCGCTTCAGCGCCGCCTCGCAGGCCCGGATCAGATGGAATCGCGACGAGCCGACGTCATTGGCGGCCTGACCGGACCGGAACGTCGCCTTGGTCGAAACGAGGACGGAGTCGCGTCGTCCCTTGATCGCGGTCCCCAGAATGCGCTCGGATTCGCCGTCCGAATAGATGTCGGCGGTGTCGAACATCGTGACGCCCGCCTCCAGGCAGACATCGACGAGACGCCGCGCGCCGCTGTCGTCGGTGTCGCCCCAGGCGTTGAAGAACTCGCCCTTGCCGCCGAACGTGCCGCAGCCGAAGCTCAGCGCGGGTACCATGAAGCCGGATGCGCCCAGTCGCCTTTGTTCCATGATGGGATCCTCTCGTTGAATCGGCCGACGCGCGCCTGGCCTCGTCCATTCCGGCGCCCGGCGTCGTGGCGCACGATTAGCACGAACCTCGGGACCGCGGACCGCGCGCCCGCGCTTTCCAGCCGGGAGGTCGACGGGCAGGCGGCCGGGACGGCGCCCGGCGACGACTCGAGCGCGGCGGCGCGGCGGGTCCAAGCACGGTGTGATCGACCGACCAGCGGATCGGCTGCGCGACACGCCAGGCCGAGTTCGCCAATCGCCGCGCCGACGGCGCGCCG
>JBEKEI010000184.1:0-8778 GCA_050013915.1 Roseiarcus sp. | reverse complement strand
CGAGGCGGCCGGCCAGGGCGCCGACGAGGTCGCCTTCGCGCTGTTCGCGCAATGGCTCGCCGATCGGCAGTTCGCCGCCGCCGCCGCGCAGGCGCGGGTGGGCGGGCTCGAACTCGGCTTCTATCGCGATCTGGCGGTCGGCGCCGCGCCCGACGGCGCCGAGGCGTGGGCGCGCGCCGAGGAACTGGCGCAAGGCGTTTCGGTCGGCGCGCCGCCCGACCCGTTCTCGGCCAACGGCCAGATCTGGCACCTGCCGCCGCCCGATCCGCTCGCCGGCGCGCGCGACGGCTGGCGCGGCCTGACCGCGCTCTACGGCGCCAACATGCGCCACGCCGGCCTGCTGCGGATCGATCACGCGATGGGCCTGGCGCGGCTGTTCGTCATCCCCGAGGGCGCGCGGCCGGCCGAAGGCGCCTATCTCGCCTATCCGCTCGACGATCTCATCGGCGAAATCGCGCTCGAGAGCCAGCGTCACAGTTGCGTGATTGTCGGCGAGGATCTCGGCACCGTGCCGGACGGCTTTCGCGACGCGCTCGCGCGCGCCGAGATCCTCGGCACCCGCGTGCTCTGGTTCGAACGCCGGGGTCGCGAATTCATCGCCCCGCAATCCTATCCCGCGCGCGCGGTCGCCTGCGCGAGCACCCATGACCTGCCGACTCTGGCGGGCTGGTGGGCGGGCGCGGACATCGGCGAGAAGGCCAAGCTCGGGCTGCTGAGCCTGCTCGACGAGCAGCAGGCGCTGCACGCGCGCGCGGCGGAGAAGCGCGAACTCGCCGATGCGCTGGTCCAGGCCGGCCTGATCGCCGAGGCGCCCGACTACGACCTGCCGCTTCAGGATTCGCTCGCCGGCGCCGTCCACGCCTTCGTCGCGCGCGCCGCCTCGATGCTGGCGACCGCCCAGGTCGACGACCTCGCCGGCGAGACGGTGGCCACCAATCTGCCCGGCACCGACCGCGAACGCCCGAACTGGCGCCACCGGCTCGGCCTGGGCGTCGAGGCCCTGTTCTCGAGCGGCCGCGCCAAGGCGATCATCGACGCGCTGGCGGCGGATCGAAGGTAGGCATGCGCCGCGTCACGCTGAGCTTCGACAACGGCCCGACGCCCGGCGTCACCCAAGGCGTGCTGGACGTCCTCCAGCGCGCCGGAATTCGCGGGACATTCTTCGTGATCGGCGCAAAGCTCGACGACCCCGCCGCCGCCGCGGCGATGCGCGCCGCGCACGCCGCCGGCCACTGGATCGGCAATCACACGCTGACCCATTCGGTCGCGTTCGGCGAGCGGACCGACGCCGCCTACGCGATGCGCGAGATCGACGAGACCCAGCGCCGCATCGGCGCGCTCGTCCATTCCGACAAGCTGTTTCGCCCCTACGGCCGGGGCGGCGCCGTCGGCCCACACCTGTTCAGCGGCGCGGCGCTCGCCCATCTGCTCGACGGGCGCTTCTGCACGGTGATCTGGAACAGCGTTCCCGGCGACTGGAAGGACCCCGACGGCTGGGTCGACCGCTGCGTCGCCGAAGTCGGGGCGCGCGACTGGGCGGCGGTCGCGCTGCACGACGTCGCGGACGCCTGCCTCGGCCGGCTGCCGGAGCTGATCGACCGGCTGAACCGGCTCGGCGTCGAATGGCGGCAGGATTTTCCCGACAGCGTCGTGATGACCCGCGGCGGCGCGCTCGTCAGCCTGTCGGGCTCCCATGTCGCCGATTGCCGGCAGCTCGGCCCGGCGGCGCGCCGCGTTGCGCCCCGGGGCGCGACGAACTAGCATTCCAGCGCCTGAACGGCCCCCGCCCCGCGGCCGCGACGCCGCCGCGCCCCTCGAACCCGAGCCCCCCATGACCCGCCCGCGCAAACGTCCCGAGCAGTTCCGCAGCTTCCGCTGGTTCGGCGCCCAGGATCTGCGCGCATTCGGGCATCGCTCGCGGCTGCTGCAGATGGGCTACGACCGCGCCGATTTCGCCGGCAAGCCTGTCATCGCGATCCTCAACACCTGGAGCGACATCAACCCCTGCCACGCGCATTTCCGCACCCGCGCGGAGGAGGTGCGGCGCGGCGTGCTGCAGGCGGGCGGGTTTCCGATCGAGCTGCCCGCGATGTCGCTGTCGGAGACCTACGTCAAGCCCTCGACCATGCTCTACCGCAACTTCCTCGCGATGGAGGCCGAGGAACTGATCCGCTGCCATCCCGTCGACGGCGTCGTGCTGATGGGCGGCTGCGACAAGACCACGCCGGCGCTGCTGATGGGCGCGATCAGCGCCGATCTGCCCGCGATCTTCATGCCCGCCGGGCCGATGTTGCGCGGCGTCTATCGCGGACAGGCGCTCGGCAGCGGCTCCGACGTGTGGAAATACTGGGACGAGAAGCGCGCGGGGACGATCAGCGAGGCCGACTGGCGCGAGATGGAGGCGGGCATCGCGCGCTCCTACGGCGTCTGCATGACGATGGGCACGGCCTCGACGATGACTGCGCTCGCCGAGACGCTCGGGATGACGCTGCCCGGCGCCTCCTCGATCCCCGCCGCCGATTCCGCCCATGCGCGCATGGCGGCGGAGACCGGCCGGCGCGCGGTCGAGATGGCGTTCGAGGATCTCAAGCCGTCCGAAATCCTCCGGGCCGGCTCGTTCGACAATGCGATCGCCACGCTGATGGCGCTCGGCGGCTCGACCAATGGCGTCATCCACCTCATCGCTATGGCGCGCCGCGCCGGCGTCGCGCTCGGCCTCGATCGTTTCGACGCGATCGGCCGGCGCACGCCCGTCCTCGCCAACATCCGCCCGACCGGCGCCTTCCTGATGGAGGATTTCTTCTACGCGGGCGGCCTCCCCGCCCTGCTGACCCGGATGAGCGGCCTCATCGACCTCGACCAGCGGACGGTGAACGGGCGCTCGCTCGGCGAAAATATCGCGGGTGCGCAAGTCTGGCTGCCCGACGTCATCCGCGCCATCGACAATCCCGTCGCGGGGCGCGACGGCCTCGCCATCCTGCATGGCAACCTCGCGCCGCGCGGCGCCGTGATGAAGCCGGCGGCCGCCGAGCCGCGGTTGCGCGCGCACCGCGGCCCGGCGCTGGTGTTCGGCAGCTACGACGAAATGGCGCGGGAGGTCGAGCGCGACGATCTGGAAGTCACCCCCGACCATGTGCTGGTGCTCCAGAACGCCGGGCCGCAGGGCGCGCCGGGCATGCCGGAATGGGGCATGCTGCCGATCCCGAAGACGCTCGTGCGCGCGGGCGTGCGCGACATGCTGCGGATTTCGGACGCGCGGATGAGCGGGACGAGCTACGGCGCCTGTGTGCTCCATGTCTCGCCGGAGGCCTATGTCGGCGGCCCGCTCGCGCTCGCGCGCACCGGCGACGTCATCGCCGTCGACGTTGCCGAGCGCCGCCTCACGATCGAGCTCGGCGAGGCCGAGTTGGCGCGCCGCGCCGCCGCGTTCCGGCCGCGGCCGGCGCGGCTGTCGCGCGGCTATGGCGCGCTGTTCGCCCGGTCGATCGGCCAGGCCGACGAGGGCTGCGACTTCGACTTCCTCGAGCGCGGCGAGGCGCTGCCCGAGGTGGAGATCCACTGAGCGCCGGCGCGCCGGGCGAGCGCCGCCTTGTCGGGCGCCGCGGCGCTTCCCATATGCCGGCCATGTTGGATCCCACCCCCTTCCCCACCGGCGTTCTCCATGCCCGCGACGCCGATTCGGATTCCTCCGGCCCGGGCGCGGATTCGGCCGCCAGCGACGCCGCCGCGCTCGACGCCTATTCGCGCGCGGTCAGCGACGTCGTCGAGCGCGTCGGCCCGAGCGTCGTGCGCGTCGATCTCAGGCGCAACGGCGCGCCGGCCGGCTCCGGCTCGGGCGTGATCGTCTCGCCCGACGGGCTCGTGCTCACCAACAGCCATGTCGTCCAGGGCGGGCGCGGCGCCGAGATCACCACGCTCGACGGGCGCCAGCTCCATGCGCGCGTGCTCGGCGACGATCCCGACACGGATCTGGCGCTGTTGCGCGTCGACGCCGACGTCACGCTGCCGGCCGCCCGGCTCGGCGATTCCTCGAAACTGCGGCGCGGCCAGATCGCGATCGCGATCGGCAATCCGCTCGGCTTCGACGCGACGGTGACCGCCGGCGTCGTCTCGGCGCTCGGGCGCTCGCTGCGCTCGAAGAGCGGGCGGATGATCGAGGACGTCGTGCAGACCGACGCCGCGCTGAACCCCGGCAATTCGGGCGGCCCGCTCGTCGCCTCGTCGGGCCAGGTGATCGGGATCAACACCGCGATCATCATGGGCGCGCAGGGCATCTGCTTCGCGGTCGCCTCCAACACCGCCCATTTCGTGCTCGGCGAGATCGCGCGGCACGGCCGGGTGCGGCGCGCCTATATCGGGCTGGGCGGCGGCACCGCGCCGATCCCCCGCCGCATCGCGCTGCGAATCGGCCTCGACCAGGCGACCGGCGCGCGCGTGCTGAGCGTCGAGCCCAACGGCCCGGCCGATCATGCGGGCCTGCTGACCGGCGACCTCGTCGTCGCGCTCGACGGCCGGCCGGTGAAAGGCGTCGAGGACCTCATCCGCCTGCTCGACGCCGGCAAGATCGACCGGACGATCGCGGTCGACTTCCTGCGCCGCTCGGAACGCAAGCGCGCATGGATCGGGCCGACCGAGCGCGGCGCGACCGCGTCGGCCCCCTCGCCGCGCGAAGCGGCGGCAGGGTCGGGGTGAGCGGCGGCGCCGGCGCTCATCCGGCGCTGCGCGCCGCCTTCTCCCGTTTCGCCGGAGAAGCGGTGGACAACCCTCGCACAAGCTTTGCGCGGCCTGTGGACGGCTACGCCTCGCCGACCTCCTTCGGCGCGACCAGCGGGCCCGGCAGCGCCCGCTCGGCCTCGTCCATCAGCCGCCGCTCGTGATGGGCGATGAAGCGGCTCGCGGCGACGGCGCCGATGACCGCGCAGATCAGCGCGGCGAGGCCGACCGGCCGGGCGTAGCGCTCGAATGCGTGGCCGAGGAAATAGCCGCCGAGGCCGAACAGGCTCGCCCAGACGATCGCGCCGGCCGCGTTGAAGAAGAAGAAGCGCGGCCAGGCGAGGCGGTTGATGCCGGCGAGCAGCGCGGCGAAGGCGCGCAGCACCGCGACGAAGCGGCCGAAGAAGACGATCTTGCCGCCCTGGCGCTGGAACAGGTACTGGCCGAGCTTCAGCCGACCTTCGTCGAGGCGAATGTAGCGGCCGTAGCGCAGGACGAGCGGAAAGCCGAACTCGCGGCCGACCCAATAGCCGGCATTGTCGCCGAGCACCGCCGCCAGCGCGGCGCTCGCGATCACCCATTTGATGTCGAGCGACCCCTGCCCGGCGAAAATCGCCGCGGTCACCAGCGCCGTCTCGCCGGGCATCGGCACGCCGGCGCTCTCGAGCGCGACGACGACAAAGACCGCGAAATAGCCGTAGGTCGTGATGAACGCGTGCAAATGACTGAGAAGGGGCATCGGCCATTCCCGGGCGAAAATCTCGCCGGGCAGCCTAGCCGATCCCGGGCGATCGGCTAAGCCGCCGCGCATTGGCGCGCACCTTGCGCCGCGCCGGACGCATCGCCGCATCGGCGACGCCGCTCATGCCGAGCGACAGATCGCCGGGGGTCCGGATTCCGCCAAACGCCGCCTTGACCATCAGCGAGGTCCAGGCGAGTTGCGCCGCCGCCGCGCCTTCGCAGACGGCGTCGAACTTTTCCTGGATCATCCGATGGGTCTCGCGTGCGCTCGCCTGGGTCGGAAGAATCGCATGCATCATCAGGCCGGGCGTGCGGGCGGCGATCGTCACTGCGGCGTCGGCCCCGGCGCGCATCGCCGAGGCGGCCATGAATCTGGCTTGTCTGTCCATCCGGCCCATGAGCTCTCCACTCCATGCGAGGCGCAGACGAGTCAAGGACGCTGCGGCCGATCGGCGCGCGCCCGTCGTCTCGTCGATGCTATAGGGATGCCGTTCGAGGTCCGGCAGCCGGCCCCGATCGTTCAGGAACTACAACGTCCATCGAACCGCCTTGGTTCCGTCCATGCACGAGGCTCCCATGCACCGTCCCGTCCTGGCGCTCGGCGCCCTCGCCGCGCTGATGGGGGCGGCCGGCGTCGCCCTGGCGGCCGCCGCCGCCCACAAAGGCGGCGGCGAATTCGCGCAGACCGCCGCCTATTTCCTGATCCTGCACGCGGCGGCGCTGCTCGGCGTCGCCGCCGCCGCGCGCGGCTTTTCCGATCGCCCGGCCTTCGCCCGCGCGCTGGTCGCCGCCGGCGGCGTGCTCGGCCTGGGCGCGATCCTGTTCAGCGCCGATATCGCCACGCGCGCCTTTTCCGGCGACCGGCTGTTTCCGATGGCGGCGCCGACCGGCGGCTCGCTGACGATCCTCGGCTGGCTCGCGCTCGCTGCGGTGTTCGTCGCCGGCGCGCTGCGCCGCCCCGGCTGATCAGTCGCGCACGAATTCGAAGCGGTCGACGTCGACGAGCCCCTTGTCGGTGATCTTCAGATGCGGAATCACCGGCAGCGGCAGGAACGCGACCTGCAGGAACGGCTCGGCGAGCACGACGCCCAGACTCTTGGCCGCCGCGCGCAACGGGATCAGCGCCTCGCGCACCTGCTCGAAGGTCAAGAGGCTCATCAGCCCGGCGACGGGGAGCGGCAGTTCGGCGAGCACCCGGCCGGCCTCGGCGACGACGAAGCCGCCCTCGATCTCGATCATCCGGTTGACCGCGACCGCCATGTCCGCCTCATCGGCGCCGACGACGGTGATGTTGTGGCTGTCGTGGCCGACCGAGGAGGCGATCGCGCCGCGCTTCATGCCGAAGCCGTGGACGAAGGCGGTCGCGATATTGTCGTTGACGCCGTGGCGCGCGACGACCGCGACCTTGACCGCGTCCTGGTCGAGGGCGATGCCGCGCTCGCCATTCGCGTAAGGCAGGCTCACCGGCACGCGCTCGGTGATGATCTTGCCCGGCACGACGCCGATCGCCTGGGTCGACGGCCCGCCGCCGCGCGCGACGAAATCGACCGCCGCAACGCGCCGCGCCTTGACGCTGCGCCGGCCGACCGGCTCCAGCGACCCGCGCGCGGCGAACAAGGCCTCGCCGACCAGCCGGCCAGCGGTGAACACTTTCGACACCGCGCAGCTCCCGAGATCGTCGATCACGACGAGATCGGCGCGCCAGCCCGGCGCGACGAGGCCGCGATCCATCAGGCCGAAGATGCGCGCGCCCGAAATGCTCGCCGCGCGATAGACGGCGAGCGGCGGCGCGCCGAGCGCAATCGCCGTGCGGATGATGAAGTCGAGGTGGCCTTCCTCGGCGATGTCGAGCGGATTGCGGTCGTCGGTGCAGAAGGCGATGTAGGGCGAATGGCGCTCGGTGATGATCGGCGCCAAAGCGTGCAGGTCCTTCGAGACCGAACCTTCGCGCACCAGGATCTGCATGCCCTTCGACAGCTTCTCCAGCGCTTCCGGCACATTGGTGACCTCATGGTCGGTGCGGATGCCGGCGGCGAGATAGCCGTTGAGGTCGAGCCCGCGCAGCAACGGACTGTGACCGTCGAGGCGCCGGTCGGCGAAGGCGGCGATCTTGGCGAGGCAGGCGGGATCGCGCGCGAGCACGCCGGGAAAATTCATGAATTCGGCGAGCCCGAGCACTTTGGGATGGCGGCTCAGCGGCAGGAGATCGTCGACCTCGAGCCGGGCGCCGGAAGTCTCGAGATGGGTCGCGGGCACGCAGCTCGATAGTTGCACGCGCAGGTCCATCGCGGTGATCAGCGAGGCGTCGAGGAAGTATTTCAGCCCCGCCGAGCCCAGCACGTTGGCGATCTCGTGGGGGTCGCAGATCGCGGTGGTGACGCCGTGGGCGAGCACGCAGCGGTCGAATTCGAGCGGCGTGATCAGCGAGGACTCGACATGCAGATGCGTGTCGATGAACCCGGGCACGATGACCTTGCCCGAGACGTCGATTTCCACCGCGCCGCGATAGTCGGCATAGGTCCCCACGATCCGGTCGCCGCAAATGGCGACATCGCTCGTCTCGAGCGAGCCGGTGACGAGGTCGAAGACGCGGCCGCCCTTCAGCACAATGTCGGCGGGCGCGAGGCCGCGGCCCTGCTCGATCGCCCGGGCGAGATTGGCGATGGCCTCGCTCATTTCGCCGCCTCGCGGCCGCGGTCGGGACGGGTGCGTGGCTTCATGCTCGGCTCCGTGCGAAAATCATCCGTCGCGGCCGCGTTGTTCCCTCCCCGCTTCGCGCAGGGCGGTCCGGGGAAAGCTTCCTCTGATTCGATAAGTCGCAGCGCATGCCCCGCACACCGGGAGTTTCCCGGCTATTTTCTGGTTGTCGAGACTCAGAAAAAGGAACGGGGCATGCGCTCTTCTCCTACCATCCTGGGCCAGCTTCTCAAACCCATCGATCGTCGCCAATTCACCGCCATCGTCGAGCGCCGGTCGCCATGACGGCGACCGAGGCCGCGCGGTCGGCGAGCGCCGAGGCGACCGGGCGCTCCGTCTGCGCCGCCGGTTCGTCTGTAAAAGAGAAATGTGAGAATGTTGTTGTGATATTCCAAAAGATCGGCTATGGTCCCACCATTCGCCCCCCCGGCAGGAGCCCCGCCATGCCCGACCCCGCAGCGCCCGCGCCGCCGCCCGCCGCTCGCGTCGGCGCGGCCGAGCGGGAAGCCCGCCGGCATCGGATCATCGAGCGCGCGCTGCGCGGATGGAGCGCCGGGTGTCAAGCGACATCCGGAATTGACCCCCTGGCGACACGAAGAACTGACCCCCTATCGTTTGCGGCCGTCA
>JBEKEI010000183.1:0-8950 GCA_050013915.1 Roseiarcus sp. | reverse complement strand
AGGCTCGATCGCGTCGAGCCAGTCTCGAACCTCCTCCCGCTTCGAGAAATCCGCCATCGCCGCGCGCCCCGGCCCTCGCCGCTTTCCCTCAGCGTGCCAGCCGCGCCGACGCGAGGCAAGCGCACGCTTCGGCGGCAGACGGCGATACGGCGCGGCGCTGCGGGGCGGCTCTGCGGCGCCGTGCGATGGCGGGAAGATCGCCGACGCCTTTTCTCGTTCCGGTCGTTGCGCTATGAGTCTACCTCATGGCTGGCGAACCTGAAAATCTCGTGCTCGAGTTGTTGCGCGGCATTCGCGCCGACATGGCGACCAAGGGCGAACTCGCCGCGGTCAAGGCCGACGTGGCCGCGGTCAAGGCCGAAGTGCGTTCGCTGGGCGCCGATGTCGCCGCGGACATCGTGGCGCTGCAGGCGAGGATCGAAGCCGGCGAGAAGGCCACGCGAGAGCAGATTGTCGGGTTGCGGCGCGCGGTGGTCGAATATCACTCCGCGGTGATCGGCCATGGCGTTCTGATCAGCGACCTCGAGGCGCGGATACGACGGGTGGAGCAGCATCTCGAGCTTCCGCCGCTCGACGCGCATTGAAGGACGCGCGTCTTCCGCTGGGAGGATGGCCGCCGTTGAAGGCGCGGGCGCAGACCGCGCCGGGCTGTCGGCGTCTTTGGACTTAACGAAAAAAGGGGCGGAAACGGCGCGTTCGTCGCCGGACGCGGTCGGCGCCCGCCGCCTCAGCCCTCCGCTTCGCCGTCCTCCTCGCCGTCCGGCTCGGAGATCCGCTCGACCGCGACCACCCGCTCCTTCTCGGCGGTGTCGAACACGATCACGCCCTGGGTCGCGCGGCCGGCGACGCGGATGCCCTCGACCGGGCAGCGGATGAGCTGGCCGCCATCGGTGACCAGCATGATCTCGTCGCCGTCCTCGACCGGGAACGAGGCGACCAGCTTGCCGTTGCGCGGATTGACCGCCATCGCGACGATGCCCTTGCCGCCGCGCCCGGTCAGCCGGTATTCGAACGAGGACGAGCGCTTGCCGTAGCCGTTCTCCGAGACGGTGAGGATGATCTGCTCGGCGGCCGACATTTGGGCGTAGCGCGACGTCGACAGCGCGGTCTCCTGCGCGGGGGGCGCTTCCGCGTCGGGCTCGGCGGCGCCCGGCTCCTCGGCGGTCTCGCCCGCCATCGCGCGGCGCATCTTGAGATAGGCGGCGCGCTCCTCGCCCGAGGCGTCGAATTCGCGCAGGATCGCCAGCGAGATCACCGCATCGCCCTCGGCGAGCGTCACCCCGCGCACGCCCATGGAATCGCGGCCCTTGAACACCCGCACCTCGTCGACGGAGAAGCGGATGCACTGGCCCTGCATGGTCGTCAGCAGCACGTCGTCGCGGTCGGAGCAGATCTGGACGTCGACGATCGCCTCGCCCTCGTCGAGCCGCATCGCGATCTTGCCGGCGCGGTTGACCTGGGCGAAGTCGGACAGCTTGTTGCGCCTGACCGTGCCGCGGGTGGTGGCGAACATGACGTCGAGATTCTCCCAGCTCGCCTCGTCCTCGGGCAGCGGCATGATCGTGGTGATGCGCTCGCCGGTCTCCAGCGGCAGCAGGTTGACGAGCGCCTTGCCGCGCGCCTGGGGCGCGGCGAGCGGCAGCCGCCAGACCTTCTCCTTGTAGGCCTGGCCCTTGGAGGAGAAATAGAGCACCGGCTGGTGGGTCGTGGCGACGAACAGCCGGGCGACGAAATCCTCCTCGCGCGTCTGCATGCCGGAGCGGCCCTTGCCGCCGCGCCTTTGCGCCCGGTAGGTCGACAGCGGCACCCGCTTGATGTAGCCGCCGTGGCTGACCAGCACGACCATGTCCTCGCGCTGGATGAGATCCTCGTCCTCCATGTCGGCGTCGCTGTCGAGGATGATCGTCCGGCGCGGCGTCGCGAAGGCGCTCTTCACCGCGATCAGCTCATCGCGAATGATGCCGAACACCCGCGCGCGCGAGCCGAGGATTTCGAGATATTCGGCGATCTCGACCGCGAGCTTGTTGAGCGCCTCGGCGATCTCGTCGCGCCCGAGCGCGGTCAGGCGGGCGAGCCGCAATTCGAGGATCGCGCGCGCCTGCGCCTCGGAAAGCCGGATCGTGCCGTCCTCGGCGAGCACGTGGCGCGGATCGGCGATGAGGGCGACCAGCGGCGCCATGTCGCGCGCCGGCCAGGCGCGCTCCATCAGCGCGGCGCGCGCGGCGCCCGAGTCGGGCGAGGTGCGGATGAGCCGGATCACCTCGTCGATATTGGCGACCGCGATCGCCAGGCCGACCTGGACATGGGCGCCGTCGCGCGCCCTGGTCAGCAGGTGCTTGGTGCGCCGGGTGACGACCTCTTCGCGGAACTCGATGAACAGCGCGAGCATGTCTTTCAGCGTCAGCATCTGCGGACGCCCGCCGGTCAGCGCGATCATGTTGGCGCCGAAGCTGGACTGCATCGCGGTGAACCGCCAGAGCTGGTTGAGGACGACGTCGGGCACCGCGTCGCGCTTGATCTCGATGACGATGCGCATGCCGTCGCGGTCGGATTCGTCGCGCAGGTCCGAAATGCCCTCGACGCGCTTCTCGCGCACGAGATCGGCGATCTTCTCGATCAGCGTCGCCTTGTTGACCTGGTAGGGAATCTCGGTGACGATCAGCGCCTCGCGATCCCTGCGGATCTCCTCGACCGCGACCTTGGAGCGCATGACGATCGAACCGCGCCCGGTCGCATAGGCCGCGCGGATGCCCGCGCGCCCGAGAATCGAGCCGCCGGTCGGGAAATCGGGACCGGGAATGATCTCCAGGAGATCCTCGAAGGTCATGTCCGGCCGATCCATCAGCGCAAGCACGCCGTCGACCGTCTCGCCGAGATTGTGCGGCGGGATGTTGGTCGCCATGCCGACCGCGATGCCGCCGGCGCCGTTGACGAGAATGTTGGGGAAGCGCGCGGGCAGGACGACCGGCTCGAGCTCCTTGTCGTCGTAATTGGGCTTGAAATCGACGGTGTCCTTGTCGAGATCTTCCAGCAGCTCCATCGCGACCTTCTCGAGCCGCACTTCGGTGTAGCGCTGCGCCGCGGGCGGGTCGCCGTCGACCGAGCCGAAATTGCCCTGGCCGTCGAGCAGCGGCACCCGCATCGAGAAATCCTGCGCCATTCGCACCAGCGCGTCATAGATCGCCAGATCGCCGTGCGGATGGTATTTGCCCATGACGTCGCCGGTGACGCGCGAGGACTTGTTGTAGGGCCGGTCGGGGGTGAAATTGTTCTCGCGCATCGAGAACAGGATGCGCCGATGCACGGGCTTGAGGCCGTCGCGGACGTCGGGCAGCGCGCGGCTGACGATTACGCTCATCGCGTAGTCGAGATAGCTGCGCCGCATCTCGTCGGCGATCGAAACGGGCTTGATGTCGGAGGGACCGCCGGCGGCGGGTTTGTCGTTCTTGTCGTCGGCCAAGGGCTTGCGAATCCTGGGTAGCGCCTGATCGGTTCTTCTAGACGATTCCGCTGCGCGCCGCCACCGGGCGCGAGCGGGAATCACAGGCTGGTTTGCGCTTGAATCTCAATGCCATGGGAGTGCCGGCGCGCCGCCGCGACGGGTCCGCGGGCGTCCCGCGCGCATGCCTGCGGGGCCGCCGGAGAGGAGGCGGCGCCGTTCGCGCTCGCCGCTTCAGCGCCCGCCCGCGACGTCGAGCAGCGCGCCGGTCGTATAGGACGCGGCGTCGCTCAGCAGCCAGACGATCGCCTCGGCGATCTCCTCGGGGCGCCCGGGCCGGCCGAGCGGCGCGGTCGCGCCGAGCGTGCGCGCGCGGTCGGGCTCGCCGCCGCTGGCGTGGATGTCGGTCTCGATCAGGCCGGGGCGAACCGCGTTGACGCGCACGCCCTCCGGGCCGAGCTCCTTCGACAGGCCGAGCGTCAGCGTGTCGATCGCGCCCTTGGAGCCGGGATAGTCGACGTAGAGGTCGGGCGAGCCGAGCCGCGCGGCGGCGGAGGAAACGAGCACGATCGAGCCGCCCCTGCCGCCGCGGCTGCGCGAGAGCCGGCGCGCCGCCTCGCGCGCGCAGACATAGGCGCCGAGGATATTGACCTCGAAGACGCGGCGCATCCGTTCGACGCTCATGTCGACGAGCCGCGCGCTCGGCGCGACGATTCCGGCATTGGCGACGACGCCGTCGAGCTCCCCGAGCGCACGCACCGCGCCCTCGAACATCGCGAGCACGTCGGCCTCGACTGCGACGTCGCCGCGCAGCGCGACCGCCCGCCCGCCCGTGCGCTCGATCGCCTCGACGACCGCCGCCGCGCTCGCCTCGTCGTCGCGGTAGGTGACGCCGACCGACCAGCCGCGCCGGCCCGCCAGCAGGGCCGCCGCGCGGCCGATGCCGCGCGAGGCGCCGGTGATGAGGATCGTCCTCGACATGCAGCCTCCCGGATCGGCGCCAACAAAAGCCGCCGCAGCGGCCGGACCGTTCTATGCTGTCGCGCGACTCGGCCGAGTCGGCAAGGGGAGGTTTCGACATGCGCGCCGCCGCGATCGCCTTGGGCATCCTGACCTGCGCCGTCCCGTGCGCCCTCGCCGCGCCCTGCACGGACCAGACGCAGAATGGGCTCAACGCCTGCGCCGACGCCGCCTGGCGGCGCGCCGACGCCGCGCTGAACGGCGCCTACAGGGAAATCGTCCGGCGACTGAAGGACGACCCGGCCACGACCGGTCTGCTGGTCGAGGCGCAGAAGGCCTGGATCGCATATCGCGACGCCGAATGCGGGTTTGCGAGCTCGGCCAATGCGGGCGGCAGCATGTTCCCGATGGCGGTCTCGATGTGCCTGGAGACGATCACGAAAAAGCGCGCCGCCGAACTCGGCGCCTATCTCAGATGCGCCGAGGGGGACGCTGGCTGTCCCGTGCCGGCGAAGTAGGGCCGAGCGGCCGGACGCTTCCTGCGGGCGCGCGCGCCGACGCCCGACCACGTCACGATCCGGACGACCCGCGGCGCCGGGCCGAAATCGGCTCAGAACGGAATGTCGTCGTCGATATCCCCACCCCCACCCCCGCCGCCGCCGCTCGCCAGCGCGGGCTGGCGGTCGATCGGCGACGAGCGGCCGAAGCTCGGCGCGCTCGGCGGGCGCTCCTCGCCGCCGGAGAAATTCTCGCCCGCGCCCGCGCCGGCGCGCGAATCGAGCAGCGTCAATTCGCCGCGGAAGCGCTGGAGGACGACCTCGGTCGTGTATTTCTCGGCGCCCGACTGGTCGGTCCATTTGCGCGTCTGCAGCTGGCCCTCGACATAGATCTTGCTGCCCTTCTTGCAATATTGCTCGACGATCTTGCCGATCCCCTCGTTGAAGATCACGACCCGGTGCCATTCGGTCTTCTCGCGGCGCTCGCCGGTCGTCTTGTCGCGCCAGTTTTCCGAGGTCGCGAGCGTGAGGTTCACGACCTGGTCGCCGGAATTCAGCCGGCGCACCTCGGGATCGCGGCCGAGATTGCCCACCAGAATGACCTTGTTGACGCTGCCCGACATTTCGCTCTCCTGCCGCCGTCCAATGACGCGCGCCCGACGATGTTCCCGATGCCCCGAGGGTAACGCTTTGCGGGCGGCCAAGGCGCCCCGAGTCTCACTTGTCCACAGCCCGCGCGCCGCGCGCTCGTTTGGCGCGGCGCGGTTTCGCACTACATTAGGGAAAACCCTTCCCGTCGTTCCGCATTTGTTCTAGCATCGCCGTTGCGGCGGCGCAAGTCTCCCGCGCGGCGATTCCCGTGTCCCTGGAAAGGCGCCCATGGCGAGCCCGAAGCAGCCCAAGAAGCCCGCGCGCATCGCCGCCGTCGACTCCCTGTTCGACGGGCGCGCGATCACCGTGCGCGGCGCGCGCGAGCACAATCTCAAGAACGTCGACCTGACGATCCCGCGCGACAAGCTCGTCGTGTTCACCGGCCTGTCGGGCTCGGGCAAATCCTCGCTCGCCTTCGACACGATCTACGCCGAGGGCCAGCGCCGCTATGTCGAATCGCTGTCGGCCTATGCGCGCCAGTTCCTCGAAATGATGCAGAAGCCCGACGTCGACCAGATCGACGGGCTGTCGCCGGCGATCGCGATCGAGCAGAAGACGACTTCGAAGAACCCGCGCTCCACCGTCGGCACCGTCACCGAAATCCACGACTACATGCGCCTCTTGTGGGCGCGGGTCGGCATTCCCTATTCGCCGGCGACCGGCCTGCCGATCGAGAGCCAGACGATCTCGCAGATGGTCGACCGCGTGCTCGCGCTGCCGGAGCGCGCGCGGCTCTATCTCATTGCGCCGGTCATTCGCGGCCGCAAGGGCGAATATCGCAAGGAAATCGCCGATTTCATGAAGCGCGGCTTCCAGCGGCTGAAGATCGACGGCCAGTTCTACGAGATCGCCGACGCGCCCGCGCTCGACAAGAAGCTCAAGCACGACATCGAGGTGGTGGTCGACCGGCTCGTGGTGCGGCCCGACATGGCGAGCCGGCTCGCCGAGAGCTTCGAGACCGCGCTCGATCTCGCCGACGGCATTGCGATCGTCGAATTCGCCGATCCGCCGGCCGAGGGCGGCGAGCCGCGGCGCATCATGTTCTCCTCGAAATTCGCCTGTCCGGTTTCGGGCTTCACGATTCCGGAAATCGAGCCGCGGCTGTTCTCGTTCAACAATCCGTTCGGCGCCTGCCCGACCTGCGGCGGGCTCGGCTCGCAGATGAAGGTCGACCCCGATCTCGTCGTGCCCGATCCGCGGCTGACCCTGCGGCGGGGCGCGATCGCGCCCTGGGCGAGATCGTCCTCGCCCTATTACGCCCAGACGCTGGAGGCGCTCGCGCGCCACTACAAGTTCCGCCTCGATGCGCCCTGGGCCGAACTGCCGGCGAGGGCGCGCGCGGTGATCCTCGACGGCTCCGGCGGCGAGGAGGTGCGGATGGCCTATGAGGACGGCCTGCGCGCCTATGAGGTCGCCAAGCCGTTCGAGGGCGTGGTGAAGAACCTCGAGCGGCGCTACCGCGAGACCGAGAGCGAATGGTCGCGCGAGGAAATCCTGCGCTACATGACCGCGACCCCCTGCGCCGCCTGCGACGGTTTCCGGCTGAAGCCGGAGGCGCTCGCGGTCAAGATCGACGGCCAGCACATCGGCGAAGTCAGCCTGCTGTCGGTCAAGGCCGCGGTCGACTGGGCGCGCGCGCTGCCCGGCAGGCTCGACGCCAAGCGCAACGAGATCGCCCAGCGGATCCTCAAGGAGATCGGCGACCGCTTGACCTTCCTGCGCGACGTCGGGCTCGACTATCTCACCCTCGCGCGCGCCTCGGGCACGCTGTCGGGCGGCGAGAGCCAGCGGATCCGGCTCGCCTCGCAGATCGGCTCCGGCCTCACGGGCGTGCTCTACGTGCTCGACGAGCCGTCGATCGGCCTGCACCAGCGCGACAATGCGCGGCTGCTCGACACCTTGCGGCGGCTGCGCGGGCTCGGCAACAGCGTGATCGTCGTCGAGCACGACGAGGACGCGATCCTCGCCGCCGACTATGTCGTCGACGTCGGCCCCGGCGCCGGCATCCACGGCGGCGAGATCGTCGCCAAGGGCACGCCCGCCGAGATCATCGCCAATCCCGCCTCGCTGACCGGGCAGTATCTTTCCGGCGCGCGCGTAATTCCCGCGCCCGCGCGCCGGCGCGTCGCCGAACCCGGGCGCGCGGTCAGGATCGTCGGCGCCCGCGGCAACAATCTCAAGGGCGTGACCGCGATGTTTCCGCTCGGCCTGTTCACCTGCGTCACCGGCGTCTCCGGCGGCGGCAAGTCGACGCTGGCGATCGACACGCTCTACAAGGCCGCCGCGCGCCAGCTCAACGGCGCCAACGAGCATCCCGCGCCCTGCGACCGGATCGACGGGCTCGAGCAGCTCGACAAGGTCATCGACATCGACCAGTCGCCGATCGGCCGCACCCCGCGCTCGAATCCGGCGACCTATACCGGCGCCTTCACCCCGATCCGCGACTGGTTCGCCGGCCTCCCCGAGGCCAAGGCGCGCGGCTACCAGGCCGGCCGGTTCTCCTTCAACGTCAGGGGCGGGCGCTGCGAGGCGTGCCAGGGCGACGGGCTCATCAAGATCGAGATGCACTTTCTCCCCGACGTCTACGTCACCTGCGACGTCTGCAAGGGCAGGCGCTACGATCGCGAGACGCTCGAGGTGAAATACCGCGACAAGTCGATCGCCGACGTGCTCGACATGACGGTCGAGGAGGCGGCGAGCCTGTTCAAGGCGGTGCCGGCGATCCGCGAGAAGATGGAGACGCTGGTCCGCGTCGGCCTCGGCTATGTCAAGGTCGGCCAGCAGGCGACGACGCTGTCGGGCGGCGAGGCGCAGCGGGTCAAGCTCGCCAAGGAACTGTCGCGCCGCTCGACCGGCCGCACCCTCTACATCCTCGACGAGCCGACCACCGGCCTGCATTTCCACGACGTCGCCAAGCTGCTCGAAGTGCTCCACGAGCTCGTCGACCAGGGCAATTCGATGGTCGTCATCGAGCACAATCTCGAAGTGGTGAAGACCGCCGACTGGATCATCGACATGGGCCCGGAGGGCGGCGACGGCGGCGGCGAAGTGGTCGCGCAGGGCACGCCGGAGCAGATCGTCAGGAACCCGCGCAGTTACACGGGCGTGTATCTGAAGCAGGCGCTGGCCCGGCGGCCGGCGAGGAAGGGGAAGGCGGCGGCGGAGTGAATCTCGAGGTCACCGATCTCGGCCCGACCCATCTCGAGAATATCGCCGTGCCGATCCGCGCCTATTCGCTGCAAGTGGGCGTCTCGGCCGTCATCGCCAATCGCATGGTCGATGGAAAAATCTATGGGTTGCCGTGCGAGGTCGCGCCGATGGCGATATTTTACAGCATGGACGCGTTCGCCGAGGCGGGTCTGACCGAAAGGGACCTCCCGAAGACCTGGGACATGGACGGGCG
>JBEKEI010000182.1:0-8965 GCA_050013915.1 Roseiarcus sp. | reverse complement strand
CTCGATGAAGCTCGTCGTCACCTCGCCGCCCTACAACATCGGCAAGTCCTACGAGCGGCGCACCGGTCTCGGCGCCTATCTCGCCGAGCAGGCCGAGGTCATCGCTGAATGCGTGCGGCTTCTGCATGCGCGCGGATCGATCTGCTGGCAGGTCGGCAATCACGTCCAGAACGGCGAGGTTTTTCCGCTCGACGTGCTGCTCTATCCGCTTTTCGCCAAGCTCGGCCTGAAGTTGCGCAACCGGATCATCTGGCATTTCGAGCACGGCCTGCACTGTTCCAGACGTTTGTCCGGACGCTACGAGACGATCCTCTGGTTCACGCGGGACGCCGACTACACTTTCCATCTCGATCCGATTCGCGTTCCCTCCAAATATCCCGGAAAGAAATACTTCAAGGGACCAAAAGTCGGTCAGCTGTCCGGCAATCCGCTCGGAAAGAACCCGGGCGACGTCTGGGTCTTCCCAAACGTGAAGAACAACCACGTCGAAAAGACGATCCACCCCTGCCAGTTCCCCGTCGAACTCGTCGAGCGGTTGGTGCTGTCGCTGACCGATCCGGGCGACCAGGTGCTCGATCCCTACATGGGCGTCGGATCGGCGATCATCGGCGCGCTGAAGAATGGGCGCGTCGGAATCGGCTGCGATACAGAGCCGGAATACGTCAAGGTCGCGTGGGACCGCGTCCGGCAACTTCAAGCCGGCGCTCTGAAGACACGGCCGATGCACAAGCCGGTTTACGATCCGAACCTTCCCAATGGCGGCCATGGCTGATGCGGGTCGCGCAGGTCTACTCGCACATGAACGGGTTGGAATATTTGCTTGTGCATCGAGCGCGGCTCTGGGAGGAAATTCAAGCGGTCATTCGAGGCGTCGACGCCGAGGCGCATCGCGTGAAGGAGTCGCGCGAGAAATCGATGATGGGTCGATTTCTGTATTCGCCAAAGCATCTCAACAGGTCGTTCGATGACGCGTTTACGCTGGAAGGCTGGAAAGCGGCGACCGCTCGCTATTGGGTGACCGACGATGTCGCTCTTATTCGTCGGACGGTCACCCTCCCGGCCGAAGCGCAGAAACAGGAAATCCTCGCAGCCGGCAAGCGGGCCATCCTGTCATATAACCAAACAGACTTTGTGAAGGACCGGATTGCCGTCGAGGTGCAATTCGGCAAGTACGCTTTCGTCGCTTACGACCTTTTCGTCAAGCATATGGCGTTCTACGTCGCTGACGCGATCGATGTTGGCGTCGAGATTCTCCCGATGAAGGAAATGCAGTCGCATATGTCTTCGGGCCCCGGCTACTATGAAGGCGAGCTCTACAACGTCATTCGACAGGGCCGCGGCGTGCCGGCGGTTCCGCTCGTGCTGATCGGCGTGGCTTCATAGGCGTTTGGGCATAGCTGAGCGGCCGGCGAGGTCCGCGATGACGATTCGATGGCCAAAGCCGTACTGACGACGAAACCCGAACCGTCCTACGACGATCTGCCAGAACTGCGGTACCATTTCCCGCGGACGTATCGCAGACAGGTTGAGGCGGCGCTGGGCGACTGGATCGTCTACTACGAGCCGCGCCGCGCCAACGCCGACGCCGCGAGCAGGGCCGGTCGAAGCGCCTATTTCGCGACGGCGCGTGTCGTCCGCATCGAGGCCGACCCGAGTCTCGCCGACCACTTCTATGCATTCGTCGAAGATTTTCTCCCCTTCGATCGCGCCGTTCCCTTCCGTGAAGGCGCGGTCACCTATGAACATCTCCTCACGAAGGACGACGGCTCGACGAACAAAGGCGCGTTCGGGCGCGCCGTGCGGCAATTGAGCGACGCCGAGTATGACCTGATCCTGCGGTCGGGCTTCACCCGGACGCTCGGAGAGACCGTCGCGCCGCGCGTTCCCGTGCCCGCCGGCTTTTCGGAGCCGGAGCCGGCGACCTTCGACAGGCCCCTGGTCGAGCGCTTGGTCGTCCGACCCTTTCGGGAAGCCGCCTTCGCCGGCGCCGTCAAGACCGCCTATGTCGACACCTGCGCGATGACCGGCCTGAAACTCGTCAATGGCGGCGGCCGAACCGAAGTTCAGGCCGCCCATATCCGCCCGGTGGCCGATCGCGGCCCGGACTCGGTGCGCAACGGCCTCGCGCTCTCGGGCACGATGCACTGGATGTTCGACCGCGGCCTGGTCTCGATCGCGGACGACTATTCACTGCTCATCGCCGGCGGCGGGGTCCCGGAGGCGATCGCCCGCCTCCTCAACCCGGACCGCCGCCTGCGCCTGCCACTGGGCGCCGACATGCGACCGCACCCCCAGTTTCTCCGCTATCACCGTGAGACCGTATTCAAGGGCTGAGCGCACGTCCGCCCTTGGCGCCCACCCCCACATCTGCTGAAATGCCCTTCAACCATAATGGGAGAATCGCCATGGCCAAGGGTCAGATGCGCAGCAACAAGGAAGCCAAGAAGCCGAAGAAGGACAAGGTCAAGGGGGCGCCGGCGACCACGCCGGCCGGCTTCGCCAAGGCGAGCCAGCCCGCGGGATCGGCGCCGAAGAAGAAGTGACGGCCGCGGGGCGGCGTCTCCGCAGGCGCAGCTTGCTGGCGTCGGCCGGACCGTCGGCGCGCGGCGCCTGGAATTTCGAGTCGGCGCGGCGCGAAATCACAGAATGGCCATGATGGTGTCCGCCGGGTCAACACGCGACCGCGCTTTCTAGCGATCGAGGCGGCGGGCGCCGCGATTCCCGTCGAGACCGGCGATCGCACGGCGGCGCGGCGAGTCGCCGGCCGGGTGCCCGCAATTGTCACGATCGGCGCCCTGCCTGGCTCCGCCCGCCAGGACGGCCGCCGCGCCGCTCCGCCCCCCCGTCGCAATTGCGCCGCACGATTTCTTTAGAAGCCGCTTCTAGCGTGGCGTCAGTTTCGTGCGTCCGATTCGTCTTTCTTCCCGGGGCGCGTCGACAATCCCGACCCGACGGTGCCCCGATGTCAATTCACGACCATTCGCTCCATGACGACGCCACGGCCCATCCCCAGGCCCTGCCGCGGATGCTGTCGCGTTACCGCGACCCCTCGCTCAACCGCAGCCTGATCGAAATCGCGATCACCGCGCTGCCGCTGATCGCGCTGTGGGCGGCGATGTGGGGGCTCTCGCATGTCAGCTATTGGCTGAGCCTGACCCTTGCGGTCCCCGCCGCCTTCTTCCTCGTCCGCCTCTTCCTCATCCAGCACGATTGCAGCCACGGCGCCTTCTTCCGCACGCGCGCGATCAACGACTGGGTCGGCCGGGTGATCGGCGTGGCGACGCTGACGCCCTATGACTACTGGAAGCGCACGCACGCCGCCCATCACGCGACCTCGGGCAATCTCGACAAGCGCGGCATGGGCGACATCGACACCATCACGGTCGAGGAATATCTCGCCCTGTCCTGGCGCGGCCGGCTCGCCTACCGGGTCTACCGGCATCCGATCGTCATGTTCGGCCTCGGCCCGGCCTATCTCTTTCTGCTCGCCCATCGCGCGCCGTTCGGCCTGATGCGCGGCGCCGGCTGGACGCCCTGGATCAGCACGATGGCGACCAACGCGGGCATCGCTGCGGTTGCCGGCCTGCTCGTCTGGCTGATCGGGATCGGACCGTTCCTCATCATCCATATGCCGATCGCGCTGCTGTCGGCCTCGATCGGCGTCTGGCTGTTCTATGTGCAGCACCAGTTCGAGAGCACGACCTGGAAGCACGAACCCACCTGGACCCACCCGGAGGCGGCGCTGCACGGCAGTTCGCACTACGACCTGCCGCCGGTCCTGCGCTGGCTCACCGCCAACATCGGCATCCACCACGTCCACCACCTCAACAGCCGGATTCCCTACTACCGGCTCGGCGAGGTGCTGCGCAACCATCCGGAACTGGCCGGCGTCGGCCGGCTCACCCTGGGACAGAGCCTGCGCTGCATCCGCTACGCGCTGTGGGACGAGAGCGCCAAGCGGCTCGTTTCGTTCCGCGCGCTCGGCAAGCGTCTGCAGATGGCGCGCGCGGCGGCGAAAATCGAAGCCTGAACGATCGGCCGGGGCCGCACGCCCCAGGTCACATCGTCACGCGGAACGAATCGACGTTCGCCATCGTCCAGGCCTTGCGCCAGTGTTCGTCGTGCGCGCCGGCGACGAGTTCGCCGGTCTCCAGCCCGGGATAGATGTCGGCGAAGGTGCGCGCCTCGCGCACGTCGATCCGGCGCCAGAAATGCTGGGGGTGGAAATCGCTGGGATGGTCGAGCCCGGCGGCGGCGGTGAGTTCGGCGAGCGCCATGATCGTCGCCCGGTGGAAATTATAGACGCGCTCGGCCTTGTCGGGAACGACGAGCGCCCGGCTGCGCGTCTGATCCTGGGTGGCGACGCCGGTCGGGCAGCGGTCGGTATGGCAGCTCATCGACTGGATGCAGCCGAGCGAGAACATGAATCCGCGTGCGGCGTTGCACCAGTCGGCGCCGAGCGCCATCGCGCGCGCGATGTCGAAGGCGGTGGTGATCTTGCCGGCGACGCCGATCCGCACGCGATCGCGCGCGCCGATCCCGACCAGCGAATTATGGACAAAGACGAGGCCCTCGCGCATCGGCATGCCCAGATGATCCATGAATTCCATCGGCGCGGCGCCGGTGCCGCCCTCCTTGCCGTCGACCACGATGAAGTCGGGAAAGGTCTGCGCGGCGAGCATCGCCTTGCAGATGGCGAGGAATTCCCAGGAATGGCCGATGCACAGCTTGAAGCCGACCGGCTTGCCGCCGGCCAGGCGGCGCAATTCGGCGATGAAGCCCATCAGTTCGAGCGGCGTCGAAAAGGCCGAATGGCGCGCCGGCGACAGGCAATCCTCGCCCTGCGCGACGCCGCGGATCGCCGCGATCTCGGCGGTGACCTTGGCCCCCGGCAGCACGCCGCCATGGCCGGGCTTGGCGCCCTGGCTCAGCTTGATCTCGATCATCTTGATCTGTTCGGTCGCGGCGACCGCGGCGAACTTCTCCGCGCAGAACGAGCCATCGGAATTCCGGCAGCCGAAATAGCCCGAGCCGATCTCCCAGATGATGTCGCCGCCCTTCTCCTTGTGATGGGGGCTGAAGCCGCCCTCGCCGGTGTCGTGGGCGAAGCCGCCCTTCTTGGCGCCGGCGTTGAGCGCGCGGATCGCATTGGCGCTCAGCGAGCCGAAACTCATCGCCGAGATGTTGAGCACCGAAATCGAATAGGGCCGCGTGCAATCGGGACCGCCGACGCTGATCCGGAACGGCTCGACCGCGACCGGGCGCGGCGCGATCGAATGCTGCAGCCATTCATACCCCGGCGCGTAGACGTCGAACTGGGTGCCGAACGGCCGCTTGTCGAGCGCCATCTTGGCGCGCTGGTAGACGATCGCGCGCCGGTCGCGCGGGAACGGCAGGCCGTCCTTCTCGCTCTCGAAGAAATACTGCCGCATTTCCGGGCGGATTGCCTCGAGCAGGAACCGCAGATGCGCCGAGATCGGATAGTTGCGCAGGATCGAATGGCGGGTCTGGACGAGGTCGCGCAGGCCGACCACGATCAGCGCGAGGCAGACGAAGAGGGCGATTCCGAACGGAATGTCCCAGCGCGTCAGCATCGCGCCGCCGAGGATCGTCGACAGCGCGGCGGCGACGAGCACGCAGAGCGTGAGGACGATGAACCGCGGCGTGAACGGCAGCATCAGAGCGCGCAAGACAGCCTTCCCGCGAGCCTCGCTCGCCCCCCCTTTCGGGCATTTCAGGCGACCGCGAATCAACGGGGCCGCCATGGAGAGGCTTACAGGGTCGGCCCGGGTTGCAAAAGCGAAGAGCAAAGCCCGGCGAGGCGGCGCACTGGCTGGCGTGCAAGCGAGCGCGAAAATCCCGCAAGGCAGGCGGCGCATCTCCGAGCGCTTCATTCCTGCCGTATGAAGGGGCTGTCCGTGATCGCGGCGGCGGCGGCCGTTGCATGGCTCATGAACCGGCTCACATTGCGCCGACAAGAGACGCCGGCGCCATGAATCCCCTTGCCACATCGCGCGCAATGGGACCGACGCCTCGCCGCGGGTGCGACATGACGTCGGAAGCGTCCCGGTTCTCCCCGCCAGCCTGGCGCGTCGTTGCGGCCTTCCTCATCGCTCCGATGGTCGCGTCATTGGCAACGGCCTGTGTGGAACCAGAGTACCTGGGCTTGCCGAGTATTTGGGAGCGCATGTTTCAGACAGCGCTCATGTTCAGCGTGCTCGCAGCCTACCCGTCGACGGTGGTGATTGGGGCGCCCGTCTTCTCACTCCTTCGAACGAAGGTGGCGGCCTTGCTGGCGAATTGCGCTCTCGCGGGGGCTTGCGTGGCGGCTGCGCCCTGGCTCGCTCTGGATCTCAGTCCGACGCCAAACTTTTCGGCCTCTGCCGGTTTCCGAGCCACCGTTGTCGACGGCCATTTCACTGTCTGGGGATGGATCGAGCATGGCAAGTTTGTTCTCGAGATCGGTGGATTTGGCGCATTTGGAGGGGTCGTCTTCTGGCTGGTCGCTGTGGCGGGTGCAGTCAGGCGAACGCAAATCGCTGGAATCGAAGGCTAGTATCTGATCCCGTCAAGTATGCTGTCGCCTTCTTGCGCTCCCGTCGCAGGGTGGAAAATCTCCGCAGTCGCTCATCCGGCGCCGCTTCGCGCGAGCTTCTCCCGCAAGAGCGGGAGAAGGGTCTTTCGCGGTCTTGGAATTCATGTTCGGGTCCCTCGCCGTTTCGCGTAAGCGGGGCGGCGGCGGGAGCCTGGTCGGGCCACTCCCGCCCATCGATCTCTCGGCGGCGCGAAATGTCGATGGACAAATCCTTGTCAAGGCCGAAGCCGCCGAAGGCCCGCCTTTACAAGGGTTTGACCATCGACGACCATCGGGCGCCGAGATCGGGGGCCGCCCAAATTTTCAGCCTCTGGCCTGATTTGCCGACGAGCAGGCGCGATCTGCCGAATCGCTGCCCTTCGCTCCCATTGTCCGTGTCTCACCCGAGGAGCGCAGTTCAAAGACGCGTGGCCAAGGGAGAAGATCACAAAGCCTTGCTCATGGGATAGCCGGAACTCGCGCCGAAAGCGCCGCTCGGCGAGCCGGACTCCGTGTAGCCATTCGACAGGTAGAAGCGGCGCGCGGTTTCCGTGCTGGTCAGATTGCAGCGCGTGTTGCCGCGCTCGGTCGCTCGGAGCTCCAAAGCCCGCAACAGGGCCCGACTTACCCCTCTGAATCGGGCATCCGGAGAAACATAGTTCAGGCCGATCGTGCCGGCGTCCGTCACCGAACCCACGGCCAGAATCCGGTCGTCCTCGACGGCGACGAGGAGGGAATGATCCGGCTGTCCGGCCCAGGCGAGGAAATTGTCGATCGTCTTGTTTCCGAGCCATCGCGCGAGAATGGCGGGGTCGTTCTTGTGGTCCGCCGTGCAAAGCTCGGCAATGGACCGCCTGAGCACATCGCAACCGGCAATGGCGTCGTCGGCGGTCGCGTCTCGGATTTTCATCGTCCAGATCTGACATCAGGCGGCGTTCGCCGCCAGCGGTGCAAAAAAACAGATTTGCCTCTGTCATCTCCCGCCGGCAAGCCGTTTCACTGTTTCCCTATCGACCACCGTCGGACGGCCGTGCTCGTCGAAGGGCGACTTGAAGTTGAAAGCCTCGGGCGCTGGCCCACGATCATGCAGGCGCTCGAATCTGGCGACGGCTTCGCGCCAGTCCGGCCTGTGCGCTTCGGCCACCCACCAGAGCACATAGGGCGGCCAGCGCTTCGGCACGAACCAGTCGGCGCTGCGCCGCAGCGCTTCGGCATGCAGGCCCGAATAGGCGAAGGCCATGAGGCTTTCGATATCCGCCCACAACGACAGGGTCGAGGGCGCCCCGCCGTCGCCGCGCTCGACATAGAAGCGCGGAAAGATCTGCTCGCCCCAGCTCTCCCGATCGCGCTCGTCCGCATAGCCGGCGCGACCGAGGAAGCCCGGCGCGCGCTCGACGGCGTCGAAATTCGCGGGCTCGCGATCGCGGAAGCCCTGGTTGCTGGGGCTGTCGGCGGGTTCCCGAAACATTCCGAAATTGTAGATCGCCAGCCGCATGACCGCGAGAGCGTCCTTTCCGCCGTCTTGTCTGCCCGTCACGCGGCGAAACGTCAAAGGTCGGCGGGCGGCTTACGGCGCGGGGCGAGATTCAAGAATCATGACGAAGCCGCTCGCCCTCGATAAATCAGCGGCTCGGGCTCGTCCCAAGTGTGTCTCGAAACGAAGCCCGCAGAGCAGCTTGTGTGGCGCCGACCAGAGCCTGATCGGGCCATTCCCGGCCGTCGATCTCTCGGCGGCGCGAAATGTCGATGGACAAAGCCTCGTCAAGGCCGAAGCCGCCGCAGGCCGGGGGCCGAAGGCCCGCCTTTACCAGGATTTGGCCGTCGACCACCGTCGGGCGCCGAGATCGGGGGCCGCGCCGATTTTCAGCTTGTCGCTTTGTCCGTCGACGAGCGCGTGCGACGTGCGGAGATGCCGCAGCACGCTCACCCGCCAACCACCGCCTGCGTCCAAGCCTCCCGATACCCCCCGAGCCCCCCGATCGCCGCCGGCGCGATCCGCCGCGCCGACGGCGCGGCGCGGGCGTCGGGCCATTGAGCGAGCAGCGCGGCGCCGCGCGCGGCGCCCGCCGCGTCGGTCGCCGCAAGCACCGACTGCGCCGGCCGCAGCGCGGCGAGCAGGGCGCCAAAGGCGGGATTGGCGGCCAGACTGCCCTCGACGATGAGATCGCCGGCCGCCGCGCCGAGCCGGGTCAGCATGAGGTCGGTCATGACGGCGCAATAGAGCGTCGCGAGCGCCGGCAGATCGTCGGGGGCGACCGTCCCGCGGATCGCGCCCTTGCGCGCCGCGAAGGGGCCGCCCTGCCCGGAAAAGCAGGGCAAAGCGAGCGCGCCGGAGGCGACGACCCGCGCGAGCACGGCTTCGCTGGGTGTCGCGGGCGCTCCGGCGATCTC
>JBEKEI010000181.1:0-9031 GCA_050013915.1 Roseiarcus sp. | reverse complement strand
GCGAGAGCAGCGGACGCGAGGTTGCCGGACTTGACGGCGGCTTACGCGAAAGCGTCCTTGTTCTTGTCATGGTGCTTCTGCCTGTCCCGATGGCGACGATCCTGACCGTCATCGGGGTATTGGTCGTTGTCGGCTGGCAATGGCTGAACAATCGGCCTGTTCGGATACCGGACAAGACCAGTATTAAATTGGTCGTCCAGTGTCTTTACATCATCATAAGCTGGATCGACGTGGCGGTGGTTTGGCGCTGGGCGTCGCGCCGAGGCCTCAGGGGCGATATATTCGTCTTTCGTCGCGTCAAAGCGCTGGACCTCGCGGCATGTCCAGCGGGGTTCGTCGTTGCGATGTACGGCGCGCCGCTCATGACCCATTGGCTATCACAGGTGACCGGGGGGCAAGGACCAGGGGTTCGGGTCGAATTTGGCGATGCGCGGTCGCTCGCGGTGTATATCCTATTGTTCGTTGTGACTGCACCGGTGTGTGAGGAAATACTTTATCGTGGGTTATTTGTTGCCTGGTTTCGTCGCGCGGGCTGGGGAACTCCGGTCATCTGGTCGGTAGGAAGCCTGATCTTCGGAGCAAACCACTTGGTGTTTTTAGGCTACGTCTGGAGCGCGGTGATGGTCTTGTTCGGAGCCATCGCCGGGCGCGCGTCCGGCCGGGGGGTTCCGCACAATGAGCCAAGCCCGCGATTCCGCTTCATTTCCGCCGCAGGCCATCGAAATCCCACGAATCGGCGAAAAATGCGTTTCCAAAAATTTCCGCGCCGAAAGCCGGGCGCGCGCGGACCGGCCCGCCTATCCCGCGATCAGCCCGGTCATCGGCTTCACCCCGATCGTGTCGGGGAACACTGTCGTCGCCAGAATCTGCGCGGACAGGCCGAACTGGTCGGCGAGCAGGCCCTTCAGCACGGCGCGGATGTCGGTCGTCGGCTTGAGGTCGCGATTCTCGTAGAGGTCGGCGGCGCGCAGCCCCGGCCAGTCGGCGATGACGCGCCCGCCGTTCAGCGCGCCGCCGGCGAGGAAGGCGACGGTGCCGGTGCCATGGTCGGTGCCGGTGGTGCCGTTGATGTGGACGGTGCGGCCGAATTCGGTGATCGCGACGACGACCGTGTCCTTCCAGTGCGCGCCGAGCTCGGTCTCGAAGCCGGCGAAGGCGCCGTCGAGCCCGCCGAGCAATTGGGCGAGCCGGCCGGTCGCGCCGCCCTCGGCGACATGGGTGTCCCAGCCGTCGAAGGCGAGCGCGGCGACGCGCGGGCCGTCGTCGGCGACGATCAGCCGCGCGGCGCCCTCGGCCGCCTTGCGCATCGCGAGCGCGACGTCGCCGCCCGGCTTGATCGCGTCCATGCCCTGCCGGGTCGCCATCACGTCGGCGTCGAGCCCGGCCTTCAGCACCGAGGCGAGGGCGGGATCGCGATGCAGGTAGAGGTCGATCACCCGCGCGGCGAGATCGTCGTTGGGCGCGGCGAGGCCCGAAGGCGCCCAGCCGAGGATCGGCGCCGGCCCGCGCAGGACGAGCGGCGGCACGTTGCCGACCGCGAGGCCGCCGCGCGCGGCGACGCGCTCGCCCTTCGGCAGCGCGCCGATCGCGCGGTTGAGCCAGCCGCTGTCGACCCGGCCCGGCCCGGGCATCCCGCTCTCGAGCACGTCCTGGCCGTCGAAATGCGAGCGCTCGCGGTAGTTGGTCGCGCAGGCGTGGACGGCGATCGCCTGTTTCGCGCCGTAGAGCCGGGCGAAATTCGGCATCGCCGGGTTGAGCCCGAACAAGGCGGTCAGCGCGAGCGCGGGATGATCGCCGTCGAGCCGCAACGCGAGCTCGCCGTGCAGGCCGGCGTAGTCGGGATCGCCGATCGGGGCCAGCGCCGAGAGCCCGTCGAGCGCGCCGCGCAGGATGATGACGACGAGGCGCGGGTCGCGCGCGTCGGCGGCCCGCGCGAAGGCGGGAATGTGGGCGGCGGCGAACAGGGCGCCGCCGGCGGCGAGCAGCGCCCGCCGCGACGGGGTCGGCGTTTCACACTGGCGCATGGATCATCTCCGTTGGAACTCGGGCGACATGATGAGGAGGGCGAGCGCCTGCTCGCCCGATTCGGCGCGCGCCACCGTCTGGCGCGTCGGCGCCGAGGCGGCGGGACCGAGGATTTCGTCGACGAGATCGGCCGGGCTCGGCGCGTCCTTCAGCTGGCGGGCGAACTGGGCGGCGAGTTCGAGCCGCATCTTCATGCCCTCCGGCGAAGCCCAGGCGGCGGTTTCGTCGGAAAAGCCATTGGGCCCGCTCGGCTGCCACAGCGGCATGCCGAGCAGGTTCATCGCGTTCAGCGTCGGGCCGGGATCGGTCGCGGGGCGGTTGAAGGCGCGCTGGACGGCGACGACGACCTCCCAGGGATTGCGGATCTTGGTCGGCGGCGCGCTCCAGGCCGCTTCGTCGTTGACGAGCGCTCGCGCGAGCGCGCCGCAATCGCCGTCGGTGTCGCGAAACGTCCGGGCGAGCCGCGCGACCAGTCCGGGGTCGGGCTGGTCGGCGACGAAATGGCGCGCGAACTTGCCGGCGATGTGGGTCGCGACCGCCGGGTGGCGGGCGATGTCGCGCAGCGCCGCCTCGCCCTGGGCGAGGCCGCCCGGCGCGTAGGTGCGGCCGAGCACGGTCGCCGACCCCGGCTGGTGCGCATTGGGATTGAACGCGAAGGTCCCGGGCTCGCCGAGCCGGCCCTCGCGCCCGACGATCGTCCATCCCGTGATCAGCTGCGCGAGCTGGGTGACGTCGGCCTGGGTGTAGCCGGAGCCGACGCCCATCGTGTGGAGTTCGAGGATTTCCCGGGCGAGATTCTCGTTGAGGCCGCGCTTGCGATTCTGGCCGGCCTTCGAATCCGGGCCGATCGATTGCGCGTTGTCGAGAAAATTGAGCATGGCGGGATGCTGCTCGACCGCCAGCAGCATGTCGGCGAAGCGCCCGGTCACGTAGGGGCGGATCGCCTCGCGCTCGAAGGCGCCGGCGCAGGCGCGCCCGATATTGCTCTTGGCGGCCGAGACGCAGAAATGGTTCGACCAGAACGCGACCAGCCGCTCGCGAAAGCCGACCGGCGCCGCGCCGGCGCGGACGAGGCGGGCGACCGCCTCGGCGCGGAAGACCAGCTGCTCGGGAGACTGCGGCTTGGGCGCGGGGGTCATGGCCGCAGCGGGTCCCGCGCCCGGCGCGCCGGCGGGCGGCGCCGGCGGCCCGATCGCCTGCGCGGTCGGGGCCGAAGCCCTGACGGGCGCCTCGAACGCGAACGCCGTGACCTTGGGCGGCGCAGCGGCGGGGATCGCGACCGGCGGCGCCGTCGCCCTGGCGGGCGCCGCGAACGCGAAGGCGGTGACCTTGGGCGGCGCGGCGGCGGGGATCGCGGGCGCGGCGGCCGGAACCGCGGGCGCGGCGGCGGCGACCGGGCCAAGGCGTTCGCGCTCGGCCTTCTTGCGCTCCTGGTCGTCGAACACGCTCTGGAGGATCTGGGCGGTCCGCTGGAGCGCGGGATCATCGAGGCTCGGCGGCGCGTCGAGTTCGGCGAGCAGCGCGGCGCGCATGTCGCCGGCGCGGGCGAGGTCGCCGGGGCGCGCGCCGAGTCCGAATCGATTGAACGCGAGCGCGGCGCGCGGGTCGGTCAAGGCCATGACAAGCACTCTTCTGCGCCCCCGCGGATCGTAAGTAGCACGCACAAGGTGTTCAGAACATGAACGCGACGAGGCCGGAGCGCCCGCCGGCGCTATGCGGCGGGCGGAAAAACCCGCTATAGTTAAGGCCCGTCGATCCCTGCGAGACCGCTTGATGGCACAAACCCGCCAGATTCTGATCGTCGACGACGACGCCGAATTGCGCGGCGCGCTGGCCGAGCAATTGGCGCTGCTCGAGGAATTTTCGGTCGCCGTCGCGGAGAACGCGGCGATCGCGCGCGCCCTCGCGCACGACAACCCGCCCGATCTGGTGGTCATGGATGTCGGCCTGCCCGACATGGACGGACGCGAGGCGGTCCGGCTGATGCGCAAGGACGGCTTCAAGCGGCCGATCATCATGCTGACCGCCCATGACTCGGACGCCGACACCGTGCTCGGCCTCGACGCCGGCGCCAACGACTATATCGCCAAGCCGTTCCGCTTCGCGGTGCTGCTCGCGCGCCTGCGCGTGCAGTTGCGCCAGCATGAGGCGAGCGAGGACGCCGAATTCCAGATCGGCCCCTATACGTTCCGGCCGGCTTCGAAGAACCTCATCACCGCCAAGGGCGCCCGCCTGCGCCTGACCGAAAAGGAGGCGGCGATTCTGCGCTTCCTGCATCGCGCGGACCGCCAGGTCGTGTCGCGCGAAGTGCTGCTGAAGGACGTCTGGGGCTATAACGCCAACGTCACCACCCATACGCTCGAGACCCATATCTATCGGCTGCGCCAGAAGATCGAGGCCGACCCGGCCGACGCCCGCCTGCTGGTGACCGACGCCGGCGGCTACAAGCTGCTGCCCTGAGTCCGCCCCGGAACCCCCGCCATGGCGCTCGTCGACGACATCGATAGCCTCTCGCGGACCCGGCCGTTCAGTCTGCTGCCGCGCGAGGCGATCCAGCTGATCGCCTTCGCGGCGGAAAAGCGCACGCTCTCGGCCCATGAACTGCTGTTCGAGGAGGGCGAAGCGGCCGACTGCGGCTATTTCATCCTGTCGGGGTCGATCGTCATGGCCGCGCGCGCGCACGCCGGCGAGCGCACGCGGGTCGCCCGGGAGGGCGCGCTGATCGGCGAGAACGCGATGATCGCCGAGGTCGTGCGGCCCGCGAGCGCGCGGGCGCGGGAGAAATCGATCGTGCTGCGGATTCCGCGGCCGGTGTTCCGACGCGTGCTCGGCGAGTTTCCCAAACATGCGGCGCGAATTCGCTCGGAGCTTCAGGCGCGGACGCGAAAACTCGCCCGGGAACTCGAGGAGCTGCGCGCGCGTGCGATCGATCCGGCCGGCTGACCGGCGCCGCCGGCGCGCTCATCCTCGGGGCGCGGTCCGCTGCGCGGGCTCGGCGAGATCCACCGGAGGCGCCTCCGGCTGGACGATGCCGCGCCGGGCGGCCACGTCCGCGGCGGCGTCGTGCGTCGGGCGCGCCAGCATCAGCCCGGCGATCGCGAGAAAGGCGAACGCCACCGCGAGCGAGACGCCGAACTGCCGGCGCGCCATCGTCTGGACGGCTTCATCCGACTGGCTGTCGCCAGGCGCGGCTTCGTCGAATTCTCGGCCTCGAGTCATGACTGCCCACTCCGATGCGTGATCGCTCTATCGTTACGGTCTGAATGGGGCCGGGATGCGCGCCGCGCCGTCTTCACAAAACATTGACGCGACCGACCCGGTGCGCCAAGCCGTTGCATCAACGCCGTCGCGTTTCAGAGGTTCCCGCCATGGACGAGGTTTCGCCGGTCGAGAATTGGGGTCGCCTCGGCGCGCCGACGAGCGCCGATATCGAGCGACTCGCCGAGGCGGCGTTCGCCCGACTGCCGGCGGCGTTCCGCCGGCTCTGCGAGGGGTTGATCGTCCAGGTCGTCGATTTCCCTGACGAGGAGACCCTCGACGAAATGGGGGCCGAGACGGAATTCGACCTGCTCGGGCTGTTTCGCGGCCGCGGCATGGCGCATCGGCCCGCAATCGAGGAGACGGGCAGCCTGCCCAACATGATCTGGCTCTACCGCCGCCCGCTGCTCGATTTCTGGTGCGACGGCGAGGATAGCCTGGACAGCGTGGTCACCCATGTGCTCGTCCACGAGATCGGCCACCATTTCGGCCTTTCCGACTCGGATATGGAGGGGATCGAGGCGGCCGCGGGCTAGCGGGGCGTCGACGCGGAGGGCGCCTTCACAAGCCCGTCACCGCGGCTGTAGACTATCGTGACGGCCGGATTCGGTCCGGCAAGCCTGTGCGCGGTGGAAAGGAGCGTCCTTTTGACGGTTCACGTCCGAGCGGTGTCGCCGGAATCCTGTCCGGCCCTCGTGCTCAACGCGGATTTCCGTCCGCTGAGCTACTACCCGCTCTCGATCTGGTGCTGGCAGGACGCGATCAAGGCCGTGTTCCTCGATCGGGTGAACATCGTCTCGCTTTACGACATGACGGTGCGCAGCCCGTCGTTCGAGATGCGGCTGCCCTCGGTGGTTTCGCTGAAGACCTATGTAAAACCGTCGCGCTATCCCGCGTTCACGCGCTTCAACGTGTTCCTGCGCGACCGGTTCACCTGTCAATATTGTGGCGAGCGCGAGGAGCTGACCTTCGATCACGTGGTGCCGCGGTCGAAAGGCGGGCTCACGAGCTGGGACAATGTCGTGGCCGCCTGCTCCTCATGCAATCTGCGAAAGGGCGATCTTCTCCCCGCCGCCGCGCGCATGTGGCCGGCGACGAAGCCGTTCCAGCCGACGGTCCATGACCTCCACCAGAACGGCCGCCTGTTCCCGCCCAACTACCTGCACGAAAGCTGGATGGACTATCTCTACTGGGACAGCGAACTGGAGCCGTGATCGCGGCCGTCAGCGCGGCGGCTTCAAGCCGACCGCGCTCGACAATTCCTCCTGCGACCAGCCGAGTTGGTCATAGTCGCCGCGCCAGTAGACCAGCGCGCCGCCGCCGCCGCGCCGGCGCACCGCCTCGACGCGGCCGATGACGATGGCGTGGCTATGGCGCTCGACGATTTCCTCGACCGTGCAGTCGAACGCGGCGAGCGCATCGGCGAGCACCGGCGCGCCGGTGCGCAAAGTCGTCCATTCGCCAGCCTCGTAGCGCGCCGAACCTTCGGCGCCGGTGCGGCCGGCGAACCGATGGGCGAGATCGCGATGCGACGCCGAGAGGACGTTGAGGCCGAAACTGGTCGCCGCGCGCAGCATCGGCCAGGTCGAGGAGGCGCGGTTCGCGCAGACGATGAGCGTCGGCGGCTCCAATGACAGCGAGGCCACCGAAGTCGCCGCGAATCCGGCGCGGCGGGCGCCGCGCCCGCACGAGACGATTGTGACCGCCCCGGCCAGTTCGCGCATCGCGACGCGAAAATCGTCGGCGAGGGAGGGCTCCGGCGCCCCGCTCGCCGCGTGAGGAGCCGGGAGTCCGGGCTCCCGATGGAACGGCCCGTTCTGCTGGCGTTCGGGGAAGGCGCGCACGCTCATGCCGGCCTCGGCCGGTTCGGCGCGGATTGCCCCAGGGATCGGGGCGCCGGCGGGCATTCGTCGCGCAGGCGCCGCAGCGCCTTGGCCGCGATGAGGGCCTCGGCGGCCGCCGCGGCGAGGCCCACGGTCGAAAAGACGCTGCCGTCGAGGGCATTGAAGGCATGCGCCGAGGCGTGGAAGCGATAGCCCGATTCCGCGCGCGCGGCGATGCCGATGGCTTCGTGGTCGATCTCGATGACATAGGCGGCGAACATGATGCGGTTCGCCGAGGGTTCGGCAGCCCTGATCGGCGGAAAGCCCGAGAAGCCGGCCAACTCCCGGAAGAGTGTCGCCTGAGGGGACCCAAACCGATATCGCGCGTTCATCATGCTCAGCCCGATTGGCGCCTGGCCGCTCGTGTCTCGCTGGTCCGCATCGCCAGCCAGGTCGTTCGACCAAGGCAAGTCGCGCCAACGATGCGAATTACAATCTATTAAAATAATCGAAATTGTCAACTTTGGTCGTGCCGATCCGCCGGATAGCCCCGAGGCGGCCTTGGGGGCGGTGATGCGCACCGTTCCGCGCCGCGCAAAATTCCATTGACTAAATCTATTGATTTAATATTCTATTTAGCTGGATGCATCCACCATCATGGCGTCCGCCGTATCGGGAGCGCCAGCACGCGCGTCCCGCTTCGCCGCGCCGGGATTTTCCGATCCCGGCGCTCCTGCTCATGAGTTCTTTCTCCCGAACCCGGAGACTCCCCCCGATGTCTGTCCAACAACAAAAGCCTGAAACCCTCGTGCTCCACGCGGGCTGGCGCGCCGATCCGGCGACCGGCGCAGTCGCGGTGCCGATCTATCAAACGACTTCCTACCAGTTCAACAGCGCCGAGCACGCGGCCAATCTCTTCGCGCTCAAGGAGCTCGGCAACATCTACACGCGCATCGGCAATCCGACCAACGACGTCCTGGAAAAGCGGGTCGCCGCGCTCGAAGGCGGCGTCGCTGCGCTCGCGGTCGCCTCCGGCCAGGCTGCCTCGGCCTTTGCAATTCAGAATCTGGCGCGCGCCGGCGACAACATCGTCTCCTCGACCGATCTCTACGGGGGCACCTGGAACCTGTTCGCCAACACCTTGAAGGATCAGGGCGTCGAGGTGCGCTTCGTGGATCCGGCCGACCCCGAGAATTTCCGCCGGGCGACCGACGAGCGCACGCGCGCCTACTACGCCGAAACCTTGCCCAACCCCAAGCTGATCGTATTCCCGATCGCCGAAGTGGCGGCGATAGGTCGCCCGCTCGGCATCCCCCTCATCGTCGACAACACCGCGGCGCCGCTGATCGCGCGTCCGCTCGACCACGGCGCAGCGATCGTCGTCTATTCCTCGACGAAATATCTCGGCGGCCACGGCAACTCGATCGGCGGCCTAATCGTCGACGGCGGCAATTTCGACTGGGAGAAATTCCCCGAGCGCCAGCCCGCGCTCAATACCCCTGATCCGAGCTATCACGGCGCGGTCTGGGTCGAGGCGGTGAAGCCGCTCGGACCGGTCGCCTACATCATCCGCGCGCGCGTCATCCTACTGCGCGATCTCGGCTCGGCGATTTCCCCATTCAACGCCTTCCTCACGCTGCAGGGGATCGAGACCCTCGCCCTGCGCATCGAGCGCCATGTTGCAAACGCCAGCGCCGTGGCGGCGTGGCTCGCCAGACGCCCCGAAGTGGCGAATGTCATCCACCCCTCGCTGCAGACCGGAGCGGCGCGCCAGCGCGCGGACAAATATCTCGGCGGCAAGTTTGGCGGGCTGGTCGGCTTCGAACTCGCCGAGGGGCGCGAGGCGGGGCGGCGTTTCATCGACAGCCTGCAATTGTTCTACCACGTCGCCAACATCGGCGACGCGCGGAGCCTCGCGATCCACC
>JBEKEI010000180.1:0-9220 GCA_050013915.1 Roseiarcus sp. | reverse complement strand
TCGCTCCCATCCCGGGCGAGGGTCTCGGCGCGGCGATTAACGATCGCTTGAAACGCGCCGCGGCGCCGCGCGGAACCTGAACAGTTAATGGTTAATTGTAACGATATTCCTGTGGTTTAACGACCTTGCGGAGCCGTTTGCATCGGCGCACGATTTACAGATGCAAAGCGGCAATTGGCGCCCAGGGCGATGAGCGATTCCCTCAGCTGGGACGAGTTTCGGCTCGTCAAGGCGATCGCCGACGCGCGCTCCCTGGGCGGCGCCGCCGATGCGCTCGGGCTCAACCATTCGACGATCTTCCGCCGGCTTGCGGCGATCGAACAGGCGCTCGGCGCCCGGCTGTTCGAACGTTCGCGCGCCGGCTACCAGCCGACCGCCGCGGGCGAGGAAATGGCCGCGCTCGCCACGGGCATGGCCGATTCGGTCGTCGACTTCGAGCGGCGGGCGGCGGGCCGCGATGTCGAACCGTCGGGCGAACTGCGGGTGACGACCGCCGATTCGATCGCCGTCCACCTGCTCGCGCCGGTATTCGCGCGGTTCCGCAAGCTCAATCCGGGCGTCTATCTCGACGTCATCCTCGCCTCGCATCAATTGAACCTCGCGCGGCGCGACGCCGATGTCGCGATCCGCGCGACCAACGATCCGCCGGAGACGCTGGTTGGCCGGCGGATCGGGGCGATCTGCTGGGCGGTCTACGCCACGCCGAAGCTCGCACTCGAATTCGGGCCGAATCTGCTGACGGAAGCGCCCTGGATCGGCTTCGGCGAGGGCCTCGGCGCGCCGACCGGCCGGCGCTGGATCGATCGCAACATCGGCCGGCGCCGGCAGGGCATCCGCGCCAATTCGCTGGTCAGCATCGCCGAAATGATCGCGGCCGGCGCGGGGGCGGGCGTGCTGCCCTGTTTCGTCGGCGATAGCCGCGCCGATCTCACCCGCTTCGGCGAGCCGATCCGCGAACTCGACGTCGACCTCTGGGTGCTCACCCATCCCGACATGCGCCACGCCGCGCGCGTGCGCGCCTTCACCGACCATGTCGGCGGTCAATTGATGAAACTCCGCAAGCGCCTGGAAGGCGCCTGACCCTGGCCGGTCAGGCGTCGCGGATGAAGCGGGCGGCGCGCTTGCGCATGGTGACGAGCTCCTCGGCCGCAGTGGGATGGACGGCGAGGGTCGCGTCGAGATCGGCCTTGGTCGCCTTCATCTTGACCGCTATGGCGATGAGCTGGATCATTTCGCCCGCCTCGTGGCCGAGGATGTGAGCGCCCAGCACGCGATCCGTCTCGCCGTCGACGACGAGCTTCATGATCGTCTGTTCGCGCCGGCCCGAAAGGGTCGCCTTCAACGGGCGGAAGCTCGATCGGTAGATGTCGACGGTCGCGTGACGCGCGCGCGCCTGGGCTTCGGTGAGGCCGACCGCGCCGATTTCCGGGGTCGTGAACACGGCGCTCGCCACATCGGCGTGATCGACCGCGACCGGCCTGCCGCCGAACAGGTGATCGGCGAGCGCGTGGCCCTCGCGGATCGCGACCGGCGTCAGGGCGATCCGGTTGGTGACGTCGCCGACGGCGTGAATGCTCGGCACGCGGCTCGCGGACCACGCGTCGACCTCGACGGCGCCGACGGCGTCGAGCGCCACGCCGGCGGCCTCGAGGCCGAGCCGCGCCGTGTTCGGCCTTCGCCCGGTCGCGAGCAGCACCTGGTCGACCGCGATCGCGTCGCCGTCGGACAGGGCGACGCGCAAGGCGTCGCTGGTCGTTTCGATGCGGACCGGCAGCCTGCCGAATCCGAAGACGACCCCGGCATGGCCGAGCGCATCGCGCAGACCGATTCGCATGTCCTCGTCGAAGCCGCGCAGGACGTTGTCGGCGCGCATGACCTGCGTGACCGCGGCGCCGAGCCTGGCGAACAGCGAGGCGAACTCGACTGCGATATAGCCGCCGCCGACGATCAGCAGGCGGTTGGGGAACGTCGGCAGGTCGAAGATTTCATTCGATGTGATCGCGTGTTCGAGGCCCGGCGCCCGCGGCAGGCGCTCGGGCGCCGCGCCGGTGGCGATCAAGATGTGCCGCGCGGTGACGACGCGGCCGCCGGCGAGGCGCACGGCGTGCGGGCCGGCGACTTCCGCGCGCTCCTCGATCGTCGCCACGCCCGCCGATTCCAGATTGGCGCGGTAGATCCCGGACAGGCGGGTGATCTCGCGCTCCTTGGCGGCGACGAGCGCCGGCCAGTCGAAGCTCGCCTCGCCGAGCCGCCAGCCATAGCCCGCGGCGTCGGCGAAATCATCGGCGAACCGGCTCGCGTAGACGAGCAGCTTCTTGGGCACGCAGCCGCGGATGACGCAGGCGCCGCCGATGCGAAACTCCTCCGCGACGAGGACGCGCGCGCCGTGGCCGGCGGCGATCCGGGCGGCGCGCACGCCGCCCGAGCCGGCGCCGATGACGAAGAGGTCGACTTCGAAGGTCACGGCCGCCTCGCGGCCGCCGGCCCGAGCGGCCGCGTCAAAACTCGACGCCTTTCTTCTTCATCTCCTCGCGCGCGCGGGCGAGCACGTCGACCGACAGCTTCTGCCGCCAGGCCTGGACGGCGGCGACGATGTCGTTGTAGGCGAGGGGTTCGGTCTCGACGTATTTCTTGCCGCTCGGGCTGTTGAAGAAATCGGCGGTGTCCTTGAGCTCCTGCTCGCTCATGCGCTTGGCGAGCGCCTGCGCCGCGCCGTCGACCACCGCCTGTTCGCTCCTGACGAATTCCGGCACCAGCGCCTTCAGCGTCGCGTGCAGGCTGTCGCTGATGTCCGGCCGGGTCGCGGTGACGTTGCGGTCGAGTTCGCCCATCATTTCGGGAATGACGAGATCGAAGGATCGCGTCATCCCGGAACCGACGACGATCCGCCTCGCCGCGTCGATCGCGGCGGGCGTCGGCCCGTCGGCGTGAGCGAGGCCGCCGCCGGCGGTCGCCAGGAAGGCGGCGAGAAACAGCGTATCGAACCTGATCGGGGAAACCACGTGGGAACTCTCCTGTCGAGAAAGGGAACTTCTAGCCGATATCGCCGAGCACCCTGACGCCTCCGGGCCCCGCCAGGATCGCCGCGGCGGCCAGGCCGAGGAAAAGGCCGTGCTCGACGACGCCCGGGATCTCGTGCAGCGCGGCGCCGAGCGCCGCCGGCGCCGCGATGGCGCCGAAGGCGCAATCGATGAGGTGGTGGCCGCCGTCGGTGACGAAGCGACCGCCGTCGCCGGGCCCGCTGCGCAGGCTGACCGGGCCCCGGCAATCGAACCTCCTGGCGAGCGCCTCGATGTGCCGGCGGGTCGCCGCCAGGCCGAACGGCGCAACCTCGACCGCGAGCGGAAAGGCCCCGAGACGCTCGACGAATTTCGAGGAATCGGCAATGACGAGAAGCCGCCGCGACGCCGCCGCGACGATCTTCTCGCGCAGCAGGGCGCCGCCGCCGCCCTTGATGAGGCGCAGTTCGGCGTCGATCTCGTCGGCGCCGTCGACGGTCAGATCGAGTTCGGGACAATCGTCGAGCGTGGCGAGCGGCACCCCGAGGGCGCGCGCCTGCGCCTCCGTGGCCGCCGAAGTCGGGACGCCGACGACCGACAGGCCCGCCTGCACGCGTTCGCCGAGCAGGTCGGTGAAATGGCGCGCGGTGGTGCCGCTGCCGAGGCCGAGCTTCATCCCGGGCCGGACGTATTCGAGCGCGCGGCGGGCCGCCTCGCGCTTCAGGGATTCGCGTTCCTGCAAGGCGCATGTCCCATCGGGCCGACGAGGCGCAGGCCCGCCGGTTTCTCGCGGGAATGCCCTATCGCCTTCGCGCCGGAAACGCAAACCTCGACCCTGCGGCGCGCGGGTCGCGCTGGAGCCGAAGCGGCGTTTCGATCGCCGGACAGCCGCGCGACGCAGTAAGCGCGGTCAGAGTCGGCGCAGCGTCCGATTTGGAGACGCCGCCCGCGCCGAACGGCGGGGGCGGGCGCGCGAAGGGTGGCGCTCGAACGCCTGCCGCGCACGACGGCGGCCAGGGCTCGACCGGCAGGGAGCGGCCGATGACGGGGACGAACCGGCTCCGGCCGCACGTTGCGCGTACGCCCGCGCGCGGTCGGCGTCGCGGGCCGGGCGGGTTTGCGCTCGCGGCCTCGGACGATCCGCCGGGCCTCTGCCGGACCAGTCCCGGAGCGCTCGCGCGCAGGCCGGCGCTCAGGCGTCGGCGGGATCGTCGACTTCGCTGGGGTCGGCGTTGTCGAGGATGCGCTCGGCGATGATTCCGGAATTCTCACGGATCGCCTTTTCGATTCGACCGGCGATTTCCGGATTGGTCTTCAGGTAGCTCTTGGAATTCTCGCGTCCCTGGCCGAGGCGCTGGCTGTCGAACGAGAACCAGGCGCCTGATTTCTCGACGACGCCGGCCTTCACGCCGAGATCGATCAGTTCGCCGACCTTGGACACGCCCTCGCCATACATGATGTCGAACTCGACCTGCTTGAACGGCGGCGCGACCTTGTTCTTGACCACTTTGACCCGGGTCTGGTTGCCGACGACCTCCTCCCGGTCCTTGATCGCGCCGATCCGGCGGATGTCGAGCCGCACGGAGGCGTAGAATTTGAGCGCGTTGCCGCCCGAAGTCGTCTCGGGCGAACCGTACATGACGCCGATCTTCATGCGGATCTGGTTGATGAAGATGACCATCGTGTTCGAGCGCGAGATCGAGGCGGTCAGCTTGCGCAGCGCCTGGCTCATCAGGCGCGCCTGCAGGCCGGGCTGCGATTCGCCCATTTCGCCCTCGATTTCGGCGCGCGGGGTGAGGGCCGCGACCGAATCGATGACCAGCACGTCGATCGCGCCCGAGCGCACCAGCGTGTCGGTGATTTCGAGCGCCTGCTCGCCGGTGTCGGGCTGGGAGATCAGGAGATCCTCGAGATTGACGCCGAGCTTGCGGGCGTAGACGGGATCGAGCGCGTGTTCGGCGTCGACGAAGGCGCACACGCCGCCCTTCTTCTGGGCCTCGGCGATCACGTGCAGGGTCAGCGTCGTCTTGCCCGAGGATTCCGGCCCGTAGATTTCGATCACCCGGCCGCGCGGGAGGCCGCCGACGCCGAGCGCGATGTCGAGCCCCAGCGAACCCGTCGGGATCGTTTCGATCTCGACCGCCTTCTGGTTCTTGCCCAGGCGCATGATCGAGCCCTTGCCGAAGGCGCGCTCGATCTGCGACAGGGCGGCGTCCAGCGCCTTGGTCTTGTCCACGGACGTTCCTTCCACGAGGCGGAGATTGGCTTGCGTCACGGCGGTCTTCCTTCCTTCTGCACGGTCAGCGGCGAAACCGCAACAGCGGCCCCGCGGGCGATTTGTGCACGTTTTGTTCTCATGAGCAAGTTCTTTTTTGTTCTCCCCGACGCTTCCGGCGGCCCGCCCGACTTCGCGGGCTCGCCGTCGCTCCCGCGTCGACGCCGCCCGGGAGGCGGCGCATCGGCGACCTCGACCGCGGCCGGCGCGGGAGGGGGAGGAGGCCGATGGCGACCCGGTCGTCTGGCGCGTTGCGCCGCTCGCCCCGCCGGTCTATCAAACGCCGGGCCGGATCGAGGGGAGATCGCCTGGATGCGTCTGGGAGCGGCGGGCGCGGCGTTGTTCCTGGCCACGGCGATCGTCGCCGCCGGTCCGTCGGAAGCCGCGGCCGCCGATGCGCCGGCCGCCGCGATCATCTGGCCGACCGAGGGCTGGGCGGTGTCCGCCCCGGAAGAGCAGGGCATGGATTCGGCCGCGCTCGCCCGGCTCGTCGAGGCCGTCGGCGGCTCGCGGCAGGACAGCCTGCTGATCGTCCGGCACGGCCGAATCGTCGCCGAGGCCTATTACGCCCCATTCGCGGCGGACATCCGGCACGACCTGCGCTCGGTGACCAAGAGCGTGATCGGGACGCTGACCGCCATCACGATCCGCGACGGCCTGCTCGACAGCCTCGATCATCCGATCCTCGACCTGTTCGCCGACAAGGACATCGCCGCCGTCGACGAGCGCAAGAAGGCGATGACCGTCCAGCACCTGCTCGACATGGCCTCGGGCCTCGAGTGGCGGGAGAACGCCTACACGCCCGACGAGACCCTGTCCCAGATGTACCTCAGCGCCGACCGCGCCGCCTTCGTGCTCGGCCGGCCGATGGCGAGCGCGCCGGGCGCCCAGTTCAATTACAACAGCGGCAATCCCTACGTGCTGTCGGCGCTGATCACCCGGGAGACCGGGCGCAGCGCGTTCGAATTCGCCAGGAGCCGATTGTTCGAGCCGCTCGGCATCGCGCGCGCGCGCTGGGGCGGCGTCGACGCCCAGGGGGTCACCGACGGCGAGAGCGGGCTGTTCCTGACGCCGCGCGACATGGCCAAGATCGGCTATCTCTATCTGCACGACGGCGTCTGGGACGGCAGGCCGATCATCCCCGCCTCGTGGGTCGCGCGCGCCCGCGCGGGCGTCATCGACGCGAGCTACGGCTTCCGCTACGCGAACCTCTGGTGGTCGCTGCCCGAGAAGGGCGCGTTGATGGCGCGCGGCCGCCATTCGCAGCTGATCCTCGTGCTGCCCGGGCTCGACGTCGTCGCGACGATGACCGGCGTCCTGCGCGACGACGAGAATTATCCGACGCACCGGCTGATCGACGCGATCGCCGGCGCGGTGCGATCGGACGGCGCGATTCCCGCCGATTCCGTCGCGCGCTCGCTGCTCGCCGCCGCGATCCGCCAGGCCGCGACGGAGGCGCCGTCGGCGGTCGGCGAAACGCCCGCCCTCGCCAGTGCGATATCGGACCGCGTCTATCGCTTCGCCGACAACGCGCTCCATGTGAAGACGGTTTCGCTGCGCCTCGTCGGCCCGAACCCGTCCTGGGAGATCACGACCCTGAGCGGCTCGTCGGACGCGCCGCCGGAGCGCTTCGCCGGTCTGATCGGCCTCGACGGATTGTTCCGCACCGGCCCTCCGGCGAGCTATGGCGTCGATGCGGTCAAGGGTCGCTGGCTGAACGCGCGCACGTTCAGCGCCGAGCGCCGGATTCTCGGCCATGCCGAGACCCAGACCTGGACGCTCACGTTCGAGGGCCGGGCGGTCGCGATCGACTTCGAGACCACGGACGGCTTCAAGACCCAGTTGCACGGCGAACAGAGCGACTGATCCGGGCCGCCGGTCGGCCGCGCACAAACCGCGCGACTTTCCGCGCGCCGGGCCCTATGCATGGTCGGGTGCGGATCGACTCGATCGGCCCGGTCGCCCGCGCGGCGGCGGGCTGTGTCGGCCAACGACGATCCCGTTCCGGCGTCCCGGCGCCGCTCCCCTTCAGAGACCGACGCGCCCGCCTTGACCTCGCCTCCCACCCTCGACCGTTTCACCCGCATCGTCGTCAAGGTCGGCTCGTCCCTGCTGGTCGACCGCGCGCGCGGCGCCCTCAAGCAGGCCTGGCTCGACGCGCTGGTCGCCGATCTCGCCGTCCTGCACCGGCGCGGCGTCGAGATCCTCGTCGTCTCGTCGGGGGCGATCGCGCTCGGGCGGACGGCGCATGGCTTTGCCAAGGGCGCGCTGCGGCTGGAGGACAGCCAGGCCGCGGCGGCGATCGGCCAGATCGCGCTCGCGCGCGCCTGGGCCGAGGCGCTCGGCGTTCACGGCGTGACTGCGGCGCAGGTGCTCTTGACCCTCCAGGACACCGAGGCGCGCCGGCGCTACCTCAATGCGCGCGCCACGCTCGCGCGCCTCGCCGCGATGCGCGCAGTGCCGGTGATCAACGAGAACGACACGGTGGCGACGAGTGAAATCCGCTATGGCGACAACGATCGCCTCGCCGCGCGCGTCGCCGCGATGGCGAGCGCCGACCTCCTGATCCTGCTCTCCGACGTGGCCGGACTCTACGATTCGCCGCCGGGCGAGGATCCCCATGCCAAGCTCATCCCGATCGTTCCCCGCGTGACGGCCGACGTCGAAGCGATGGCGGGCGGCGCCGCGTCCGAACTTTCGCGCGGGGGCATGCGCACCAAGATCGAGGCGGCGCGGATGGCGACGGCGGCGGGCGCGCACATGGTGATCGCCGACGGGCGCATCGCCCATCCCATCGCGGCGATCGGCGCGGGCGCTCCCTGCACCTGGTTCCTGACCCCGTCCAATCCGGTCGCGGCGCGCAAAATCTGGATCGGCGGCTCGCTGGAGCTCAAGGGCGCGGTCATGATCGACGCCGGGGCGGCCAAGGCGCTCGCCTCGGGCAAGAGCCTGCTGCCGGCGGGCGTCACCGCGATCGAGGGCGCGTTCGCGCGCGGCGATTGCGTCGCGATCCGCGATCCGCGCGGGGTCGAGATCGGGCGCGGGCTGGTCGCCTATGACGCGGTCCACGCCGAACGGATCAAAGGCCGCAATTCGCTCGAGATCGCCCATATTCTGGGGACGCGCGGCCGCGCGGAACTGATCCATCGCGACGACATGGCGCTCGCCGACCGCTGAGCGGAGCGACGGCGCCGTCGCGTCAGAACGCGTAGCCGATTCGCGCGCCGGCGTTGGTGAGGCCGCGGTTCTCGTCGCAGAAGCCGGCGTTGGACATGTGCTCGACGGTCGCCAGTACGTTCCAGTTCGGCGTCAGCCGATAGCCGAGCGAGGCGGATTCGCGAAACGACTCGTTGCAGCCCATCGCGTTGTGACCGGGGGGGACGTTCTTGCCGGCGTAGCCGTTATTGACCGAGCCGCCGAACGCGCCCTCGGCGAAGATCCGATCGGTGATGTCGTAATCCCACGCGACCCCGGCATAGGCCTCGCTGGTCTTGCCCGCGAAATTGGCGGTGCCGCCGATGTCCGGGCGCGGCAGCAGCGCGTTCCACAGCGGGTCCTTCGACGTCCACGGCTTGTCGAACAGAACCTCGCCGCTGAGGTCGACGCTGCCGCGCTCGGGGCTCATCGCGTCGTGCTCGAAGGCGCCGAGGCGCACTTCCGAAACCGGCGACGCGGCCGACGACGCGGCGGGGTATGGCCCCGGCAGCGACGAGCAGCCGGCGAGCATGGCGCACGAACCGAGCGAAGCAAGAAAAACAAGATAAGACGTTGCCGCAAGTCTCGAAGTCATGCGCCCGAATCCCCGAATTCCAAGTCGCGTTGCGGCGGCAACCTAGCCGGGCGATTCGGCCACGGCTAGTGCCGGCGGGGCACATTGCGGCGAATTTGTGCGTGGCGGCGATCGCCCGCGCGAACTTCCCAAACCGCGGCGCGCCGACTATATCGT
>JBEKEI010000179.1:0-9268 GCA_050013915.1 Roseiarcus sp. | reverse complement strand
CGCGCTGCCCGCGAGCGCCGGGGCGACCGGGCGCTCCGTCGGCGCCGCCCTGAGCGTAGTGTAAAAGAGAAATATGAGAAGGTGATTGCGGAATTCCAAAAGATCGGCTATGCTCCCATCATTGATCCCCCCGGCAGGAGCCCGCCATGCCCGACCCCGCAGCACCCGCGCCGTCGCCATGCGACGAGGACGAGGATTGCGCCGCCAGACCCGACGCCGGGCTCGACCAGCGCGTCCGCAGGGCCGGCCAGGACAAGGCGCGGGGTCGCAGCGCGCGGGCGGGACGGCGGCGCGCCCCGGACCGCCGCGCGGGCGCGACGCCCGAGGCGCCCTCTCCTTCCACGTCGGGAAGCCCGCGCCGGGGCGATCCCAACGGCCGGCTCCGGCGTGTTCGCGATGCCGTTCGTCCTTGTTCCATCGCCGGGCCCGCCGGGGCCTTCAACAGCCCCGGGAGCGCGGCAGCGTCAGGGTCAGAACAGCGTCCGGCCTCTCGCAAGCCATTGAAATACCAGGAGATGCCATGGAGCCCCGGCAATGGGAGCCCCGGCGATCAGCGATTTCCAAAGGACTTCCAAGGACTTCAAAAGACTTCAAAGGACTTCAAAAGATTTCAAAAGACTTCCAGAAATTTCCAAAAATTTCCGCCGGCCTCCGAGCCCGGGCGGTGCGGAGGGATGGCGGGCCGCGGCCCGGGAGCTGCGCGCGGGCTTCCCTTTGCCTGCAACCCTCTGATTTGCCGCGATCGGACGAGAAATGAACTGCCAGATGTCTCCCCAACGAAAGGCTTTGTCGGGCGATCCGGCAGGCGCCGATTCCGACAGGGATCGCCGTTCCCGGCGCGACATTGACGCGCGGGCCCGGCCCTGCAACTGCGGACGGTCCATCAGTCTCTCCTCAACCGGACGCCGCCGGCGCGCCGGCTCCCGCCGCTGTCCGATTCAGCCCCTCGGCCGGCGCCGCGCCGTGAAACTGGCAGCGAATTTGCTTCCCTGGCTGCGAGTCGCTCTTGCCTCGCCGATTGATGCGCCGCAACATGACGAGCCCGAGCCCGGCCGGCGGGCCGCGGATCGGCCTCGAAGGGGGATCCCGCCAATGTCGACCGTTCCCAACGCCGTCGCGCGCCAGGCGCGCCCGTCGAGCCCGACGCCGCAGGCGCAGGAAGCCGAGAAGGACGCGCCCCTGCGCGAGGACATCCGCCTGCTCGGCCGCCTCCTCGGCGACACCGTGCGCGAGCAGGAGGGCGCCGGCGTCTTCGAGATCGTCGAGCGCATCCGACAGGCGTCGATCCGCTTTCATCGCGACAACGAGGTCGGCGCGCGCCGCGAGCTCGAGGCGATCCTCGACAGCCTGACCGCCGACCAGACCCTGATGATCGTGCGCGCCTTCAGCTATTTCTCGCATCTGTCCAACATCGCCGAGGATCAGCATCACATCCGGCGCAATCGCGCCCATGTCCTCGAGGGCTCGGCGCCGCGCGAGGGCGCGATGGACCATGCGCTGAAGCGCGCCCGCGCGGCGGGCATCGACGCCAGGGCGCTGCGCGCCTTCTTCGACGGCGCGCTCGTCAGCCCGGTGCTGACCGCCCATCCCACCGAAGTGCGCCGCAAGAGCACGCTGACCCGCGAACTCGAGATCGCCGGGATCATCGCAGAGCGCGACCGCATGATCGGCGCCGCCCGGGAGCTCGAGCAGAGCGAAGAGCGGCTGCGCCGCGCCATCCTCACGCTGTGGCGCACGAACATGCTGCGCCAGACCAGGCTGAAGGTTCTCGACGAGGTCGCCAACGGCCTGTCCTATTACCACTACACGTTCTTCCGCGAGCTGCCGCGCATCTACGAGGCGCTCGAGGACGAACTGGCGCGCCAGACGCCGCCCGTCTCGGGCAAGGGCCTCGCCTCGTTCCTGAAGGTCGGCTCCTGGATCGGCGGCGATCGCGACGGCAATCCGTTCGTCACCGCCGATGTGCTGCGCGAGACGATGCGCCTGCAGAGCGCGCTCGCGCTCGGCCATTATCTCGACGAACTTCACGAACTCGGCGGCGAATTGTCGGTCAGCGGGACCCTGATGCGGGTCAGCCCGGCGCTCGTCGAACTGGCCGAGCGTTCGACCGACCGCTCCACCCACCGGCTCGACGAACCCTATCGGCGCGCGATCGGCGGAATCTATTCGCGCCTGGCGGCGACCGCGCGCGAACTCGACCATGTCGTCGTCGCCCGCCATCCCCTGACCGAGGCCCCGCCCTATCGCGCGGCCGCGGAACTGGTCGCCGATCTCGACGTCATCGTCGCCTCGCTGGAGGCGAACGGCGGCGCGATACTCGCGCGCGGGCGGCTGCGCGGGCTGCGCCGCGCCGTCGATTGCTTCGGCTTCCATCTGGCGCCGCTCGATCTGCGCCAGAACTCGGACGTCCACGAGCGCACGGTCGCCGAACTCATCGCGGCGGCGACGCCCGGCGTCGCCTATCTCGAACTCGACGAGGACGCGCGCGTCGCGCTGCTGCTGCGCGAATTGCGCTCGCCGCGCCCGCTGGTCTCGCCGTTCCTCGCCTACTCCGAGGAGGCGCAGGGCGAACTCGCGGTGTTCCGCGCCGCCGCCTGGATCCATGCGACCTATGGCGCGGCCGCGATCCGCACCAGCATCATCTCGAAGGCGCAGGGCGTGTCCGACATGCTGGAGCTCGCCCTGCTGCTGAAGGAGGTCGGCCTCGTCGGCGCGGACGGGCGGTGCGCGCTCAATCTGGTGCCGCTGTTCGAGACGATCGAGGATCTGCGCGCCTGCGTCGACGTCATGGATCGGCTGCTCGCGATCCCCGAATACCGCCGCCTCGTCGACTGCCAGGGCGGCGAGCAGGAGGTGATGCTCGGCTATTCCGACAGCAACAAGGATGGCGGCTTCGTCACCTCCGGCTGGGAGCTGTACAAGGCGGAGATCGGCCTCGTCGACGTGTTCCGGCGCCACGGCGTGCGGATCCGCCTGTTCCACGGCCGCGGGGGTTCGGTGGGGCGCGGCGGCGGCCCGAGCTACGATGCGATCCTGGCGCAGCCCGGCGGGGCGGTCCAGGGCCAGATCCGCATCACCGAGCAGGGCGAAATCATCTCGAGCAAATATTCCAACCCCGAGGTCGGCCGGCGCAATCTCGAGATTCTCGCCGCCGCGACGCTCGAGGCGAGCCTGCTGCAGGAGAAGGTCGCCGCGCCCGACCCCGCCTTTCTCAGCGCGATGGAGCGGCTTTCGCAGAGCGCCTACGCCGCCTATCGCGGGCTGGTCTACGAGACCGACGGCTTCGAGCGCTACTTCTGGGCCTCGACCGTGATCACCGAGATCGCCACCCTCAACATCGGCTCGCGGCCCGCCTCGCGCAAGAAGACCACCGCGATCGAGGATTTGCGCGCGATTCCCTGGGTGTTCAGCTGGGCGCAATGCCGGCTGATGCTGCCGGGCTGGTACGGCTTCGGTTCGGCGGTCAAGGACTTCATCGCCGCCGATCCGGCGGGCGGGCTCGAACAGCTCAAGGCGATGCACCGGCACTGGCCGTTCTTCCGCACGCTGCTGTCCAACATGGACATGGTGATGGCCAAGAGCAGCCTCGCGATCGCCTCGCGCTATGCCGCGCTGGTGCCCGACGTCGCGCTCCGCGAGGCGATTTTCGCCCGGATCAGCCGCGAGCACCGTGACTCCGTCGACGCTCTGCTGGCGATCATGGGCCAGACCAACCTCCTGGAGAGCAATCCCATGCTCGACCGGTCGATCCGCGACCGCTTTCCCTATCTCGATCCGCTCAATCACGTGCAGGTCGAACTGTTGAAGCTGCACCGCGCCCACGCCGGCAACGAGAAGGTGCTGACCGGCATCCAGCTGACCATCAACGGCATATCGGCGGGGCTGCGCAACAGCGGCTAGCGGCGGCGCGCGCGCCGCTTCGCCGCGCCCCCCGCCGCTGCGTTAACGATTTGTAATGGCGTGGTTATCGATGAAGAACCGGAATCTCTTGCGCGCGGCCTCGCCCGGGACCATATTGCCTCCGAGCGCTTGCGTCCGGCCCGCCCGGGTCGGTCGGACGCGCGACCAACTCCATGAGGATTTCGATGTCCGACTATGACCGCGTAGGAAACGCTCGTTACGGCGCCGGCGTTGCCCGGTCCGGCGTGGGCGCGATCGATCAGGGCCTGCGGGCCTACATGCTCGGCGTTTACAATTACATGACCCTCGGGCTCGGCATCACCGGGCTCGTCGCCTTGGGCGCATTCAAGCTCGGCGTCGTCGAGAGCGCGACCGGCCGCATCGTCGGCCTGACGGACTTCGGCCAGGCGATCTTCGTTTCGCCGCTGCGCTGGGTGATCGTCCTGGCCCCGCTCGCCATCGTGTTCTTCATCTCGGCTCGCATCAATGCGATTTCGGTGGCGAGCGCGCGCAACGCCTTCTTCCTGTTCTCCGCGCTGATCGGCCTGTCGCTGTCGGCGCTGCTGCTGCGCTACACCGGCGTATCGATCGGTCGCGCCTTCTTCGAGACGGCGGCGGCGTTCGGCGGCCTCAGCCTCTATGGCTACACCACCAAGCGCGACCTCTCCGCGATGGGCGCGTTCCTGGTGATGGGGCTGTGGGGCCTCATCATCGCGAGCGTGGTCAACCTCTTCCTGCAGAGCACCGGCCTGCAATGGGCGCTGTCGGTCCTGTGCATCGGAATCTTCGCCGGGCTGACGGCGTGGGACACGCAGTCGATCAAGGCGCAGTACTTTGCCGGCGACGGGTATGAAATCGCTCAAAAGAAGTCGGTGTTCGGCGCGCTGCGGCTCTATCTCGACTTCATCAACATCTTCATGGCCCTCGTCCAGTTGACCGGCTCCAGCCGCAACAACTGACCGCGATCCCTCGGGAAACCCCGGTTCGAGCGATCGAGCCGGGGTTTTTCATGGCTCAGGCGCCGCCGAGGCCGAGCACGTCGGCCATGGAATAGAGACCGGGCTTGCGCCCGTGCGCCCACAGCGCCGCCCTGATTGCGCCGCGCGCGAAGATGGCGCGGTCCTCGGCGCGGTGCGTCAGTTCGATCCGCTCGCCTTGGCCCGCGAAGACCACGCTGTGATCGCCCGCAACCGTCCCGCCGCGCAGCGAGGCGAAGCCGATATCGCCGGGCCGGCGGGCGCCGGTATGGCCACGCCGAACCGGCGCCGTGACGTCATCGAGGCTGACGCCGCGCCCCTCGGCCGCCGCCTGCCCGAGCAGCAGCGCGGTTCCCGATGGCGCATCGACCTTCATGCGATGATGCATTTCGACGATCTCGATGTCGAACTCGGCGCCCAGCGCGCGCGCGACCCGCCGGGTCAGCGCGGCGAGCAGGTTGACGCCCAGGCTCATGTTGCCCGATTGCACGATCGGCGCATGGCGCGCCGCCGCGCCGATTCGCGCGTGGTCTTCGGCCGCCAGGCCGGTCGTGCCGATGACGTGGGCGATGCGCGCCTGGGCCGCGAGCGCGGCGAATTCCACGCTCGCCGACGGCGTGGAGAAATCGACGAGGCCATCCGCGCCGAGCAGCGCGGGCAGCGGGTCCGCGGTGATCGCGACGCCGGCGGCCCCGCAGCCGGCCAGCAGTCCGGCGTCCGCGCCGAGGGCGAGCGCGCCCTCGCACTCCAGCGCCCCGGCCAGGACGAGTCCGGGCGTTTCCTGGATCGCCTTGACCAGCGTCCGGCCCATGCGCCCCGAAGCGCCTGTCACCACCAGCCGCATGTCGGCCATGCCCGTTCCTCTCGCCAGTCCGGTTGCGGGCCGTCATCGCCCGCGCGCCGCCGCGGAAACCCACGCGGCCGCGCGCTTGTAGGCTCCCACGACGATCGCGTCGACGGGGAGATCAGCGTCAGCCGCCTCAGACGCCCTCGACGAGCACGAATTCGACGACCGCGGCGCCTTCGCGCATCGCCTTGGCCTGCTGGTACTCCTGCGAGTAATAGAATGCGCGCGCGGCGTCGAAGCTGTCGAACTCGACGACGACATTGCGCGCCCGCGCCTGACCCTCGACCGCTTCGAACCGCCCGCCGCGCACCAGCGGGCGGCCGCCGTGGTTCTTGATCGCTTCGGTCGCGAGTTTCGCGTAATTTGCATAGGCCTCGGGATCAGTGACGTCGACGCGAACGATCGTATATCCCTTGGGCATGGCGTTCTCCTTTGCTCTCCAGCGATTCCCGAGCGAGCCTGGCTCGCTGCGTCAATGGGCGGCGGCCGCCGCGATTTCAGCGACGATCGCCTCGACCGCCGCGCGCGGATCGGCCGCCTGCGTCACCGGCCGTCCGACCACGAGATAGTCCGCGCCGTTGGCGATCGCCCCGGCGGGCGTGGCGGCGCGTTTCTGATCGCCGGCCGCGGCGTCGGCGGGACGCACGCCGGGCGTGACCAGGATGAGGCGGTCGCCGAAATCGGCGCGCAGGCGGGTCGCTTCGAGAGGACTGGCGACGAGGCCTTCGACCCCCGCGGCCAGGGCCTGGGCGGCGCGCAGCGCGACCAGTTCGCCGACCCCGCGGGCATAACCGGCCTCCAGCAGATCGCCGTCGTCGTACGAGGTCAGCACGGAAACCGCGAGAAGCTGGAGGTCGGAGCCCTGGCGCCCGGCGACGGCCGCGCGCATCGTCTGCGGATAGGCATGGATGGTCAGGAACGTCGCGCCGAGGCGCGCGACCTGGGCGACGGCCCGCTCGACGGTGTTGGGAATGTCATGGAGCTTGAGATCGAGGAAGACCCTCAGGCCGGAATCGGCGAGCCGCCGGACCAGAGCGAGGCCGCCGCCATAGGCGAGCTCCATCCCGATTTTGTAGAAGACGGCGCGATCGCCGAGCCGTTCGACGAGTGCTTCGGCCTGCGCGACATCGGGCATGTCGAGCGCCACGATCAGCCGCTCGCGCGGCGCGAGAGATGCGCGCATGACTCCTCCTGACCCGCCGGCCGGTCAGTCCCGCCGCGGACGGTTGCGAAACACGTCGAGCGGGGTCCGGCGGCGCGCCCCGTCCAGCATGTCGCGGGCCTGGGCGCGCACCTTCTCGCCGAAGCGGGCGCGCCGGACGCCGAACGAACAGCGCGCCGCCTCGGCCTTGCCGGCCCATTGCTCGCCCATGCGGTCGGCGCTCGCGCGCAATCGCGATAGCAGCGGCGCCGGCGCCTGGACGGCGCCGCCGCGACGATAGGTCCAGACCCGCGCCGGCGGCAGGTTGAGCCAGATCGGCGCCGTCGCGTGAGCCGAGAAATTCGCGCCGCCCGCGGCCCGCGGGATCGGCGAGGCCATCCCGTAGGTGAACTGGACGAAGACGCCGCCCGGGGCCATCAGTGCGAATGCGTCGGCGATCAGCGCCGAGCGGAGCGCGGCGGGCTGGTTGAGCAGAGGAAGGCTGGAGACGATGGCGCGGATCGGTCGATCGGCGCACCCGGCGAGCGTGCGCCGCAGCGTGAACGCGTCGCCCTGCACCACGCGGACGTCGGGAAAGCGCTTGGCGAGCAGACGGCAGAACGCCGCCTCGTATTCCACCAGGACCAGCTGACCGGGGGGAACGCCCCGTTCGATCAGCGCGCGCGTCACCGGCCCGGTGCCCGGCCCCAGCTCGACGATCAGACCGTCGCCGATCGGCCCCGCCGCGCGCGCCATCGCGCGCGCCAGGAACCGGCCGGACGGCGACACCGCGCCGGTCAGGCGCGGACTTTCGAACCATGTCTTGAGAAATCGCATCTCGTCCGCCAGCGGCCCTTTCGGGCGCAGGCGCAGGCGCATCCTGGAAAAATCGAGGCGCGTCTTCAACGAATGGGCCAAGACGCGCTCCCACGGGCCGGAAGGGCGGCTGTTCCCGACCCGCCGGGCGCGCGGGTTGCGGGCGGCAGCCTCATTGCCCGCCCAGCCCCTCGAAGAACTCCTTCATCTTGGAAAAGAATCCGGCGCTTTCCGGGTGGGTCGTATTGGACGATTCGGTCTCGAACTCGGCGAGCAGTTCGCGCTGGCGGCGCGTCAGGTTCTGCGGCGTCTCGACATTGATCTGGATGTAGAGATCGCCGAAGTCGCGCGAGCGCAGCGCCGGCATGCCCTTGCCGCGAATGCGAAGCTGCCGGCCCGACTGGGCGCCCTCGGGCACGCGCACCTTGGCGTCGCCGCCGTCGATCGCACGCACCGAGAATTCGCCGCCGAGCGCCGCCTGGACCATCGAGATGGGGACCCGGCAATAGAGGTCGGCGCCGTCGCGCTGGAAGAATGGATGCGGCTTGATCGAGAGAAATATGTAGAGATCGCCGGTCGGCCCGCCCCTGTTGCCGGCCTCGCCCTCGCCGGTGAGGCGGATTCGGGTGCCGTCCTCGACTCCGGCCGGCACGTTGACCGAAAGCGTCCGCTCGCGCGTCACCCGGCCGCTGCCCGCGCAGCGATCGCAGGGATTGTCGATCATCTGTCCCCGCCCGTGGCAGCTCGGACAGGTGCGTTCGATCGCGAAGAAGCCCTGCTGGGCGCGAACCCTGCCGTGGCCGCCGCAGGCCTTGCAGACGTGCGGCTTCGAGCCCGCCTTGGCGCCCGAGCCCGCGCAGGTCTCGCAGGTCACCGAAGTCGGCAGCTTGATCGCGGCGTTCTTGCCGAGATAGGCCTCCTCGAGCGTGATCTCGAGATTGTAGCGCAGGTCGGCCCCGCGCTCCTTGCCGGAGCCGCCGCGTCCGCCGCCGCGCCGTCCCATCATGTCGCCGAACAGGTCGTCGAAAATATCGGCCATCGACGAGGCGAATCCGTCGCCCATGCCCGAGCCGCTCTGTTCGAACGCGGCATGGCCGTAGCGGTCGTAGGCGGCCCGCTTGTTCGGGTCCGACAGCGCCTGGTAGGCTTCGTTGAGTTCCTTGAATCTCGTCTCGGCCTGGTGGTCGCCCGGATTGCGGTCGGGATGGCAGACCATCGCCGCCTTGCGGAACGCGGCCTTCAGTTCCGCCTCGGACGCGGTCTTGGCGACGCCCAGTGTTTCGTAGAAGTCGCGTTTGGCCACGTCAGCTTCGGTCCGATTTGTCATTGAGCCATTTGATCATTCAGGCGACGAGTCGAATGTGCGTATCGGCTGGCGTTCCGTCAACTCATCGCAGATCGCGCGCCGGCTGAAAAGACCCAAAGGGCGCAACCTCGACCAAGATGCGGCGCCGCCTGGTTCAGAGGGGTTGACCATCCCGGAGCTTTCCCGCCCGACCCTGACGGGCGGACGGGCTGCGGCCCGCCGGGACGTCCCGGCGGCCCTGCTCGATCAGGCCGACTTCTTCTTGTCGTCGTCGACCTCCT
>JBEKEI010000178.1:0-9288 GCA_050013915.1 Roseiarcus sp. | reverse complement strand
CGATCGCCGCGTCGGTCAGCATTGCCCGCTCGATCTCGCCGAGCGCGACGCCGACGCCGAGCGCGGAGGCGGCGCGCGACAGGCCCATCGACTTCAGCGGATCGCGCGTCGCCGCGACGGCTCCGCGCGACTCGGCCTCGGCCACGCGGTCGAGCGTCAGCAACGGACACTTGATCTGGACGAAATGAACTTTGCGCGAATCGCCGATCCCGGCGTCGGCCATCGCGGCGCGAACCGCCGCCGCCACGGAGTCGACCTGTTCGAGCCGGCCGAGATGTTCGAACGGCAGTTGGGGCGTGCGCGCGCGGCCGAGCGCCAGCGCGCCGGGTTCGGCGGCGCCCTCGACGTCGCGCCGTTCGAAAACGACGATATGGGGGCAGAGCGCGCCTTCGGTGCCGCCCGACATCACGATGCAGACGGCGTCGGCTTCCTCGGGCGGCAGGTGGCGGCGCAGCAAATCCTTCAGCGCGCGGCTGGCGAAGCCGCGGGTGAAATCGTTGACGCAGCCGTTGCCTTCAGTCTTGCCGAGGATCGCGACCACGCCCGGCGCCCGGATCGCGCCCGACGCGAGCATCCCTTCGAGGCCGGCGACATCGTCGGGCGCGCGCGTCGCGATCCGGTGTACGAAGGCCTGCCGGGTCATGGCAGGCCGGCGATGAAGGTCTTGGAGTCGCTGACCGCGCCGAACACGCCGCCCTGCATCTTGATCATCTTGATCGCCGCGTGATGATTGCCGAGATCGGTCGCGGCGCAGCAATCCTCGAGCAGCAGGCATTCGAAGCCGCGGTCGTTCGCCTCGCGCATGGTGGTATGGACGCAGACGTCGGTGGTGATGCCGGTCAGCACGAGATTGTCGATCCCGCGCGTGCGCATGATCAGTTCGAGGTCGGTCGCGCAAAACGAGCCCTTGCCGGGCTTGTCGATGATCGGTTCGCCGGGCTCCGGCGCTAGCTCCTCGATGATGTTCCACCCGGGCTCGCCGCGCACGAGAATCCGCCCGCACGGGCCGACGTCGCCGATGCCGGCGCCGATGCGCTGCGAGCGCCAGCGCTTGTTGGGCGGCAGGTCGGCGAGATCGGGGCGGTGGCCCTCGCGCGTGTGGAAGACGTGGTAGCCCCCGGCGCGCAAGGCCGCGAGCAGCCCGGCGATCGGCTTGATCGGCGCGCGCGTCAGCGCGAGATCATAGCCCATGCTGTCGACATAGCCGCCCTTGCCGCAGAAGTCGGTCTGCATGTCGATGACGATGACGGCGGTGTTGTCGGGGCGCCACGCGCCGTTCCAGGGCCAGGGATAGGGATCGGCTGCTATCGTCGGCATTCTACTCCGCAGCCTCCGCGAGTTTCTTCTCGCCGTATCGGCGCGTCGGCTTCGGAAAGCCGTAGGCCGCGCCGTCGACATGGACGACTTCGTCCTCCCACCGGAGGCGGTAGCGGCCCGCCACGAGATCCTGCATGAACGTGTAGGGGCAGTCGCGCGCGCCGCCGGCCACAGCGGTAAAGCCGCGGTGGCCGAGCTGGTAGATGTTGTTCTCGACCGCCCAGCAGCGGCGCGCCTCGCGCACGAGATCGGGACGGACCTCGGCGGTGATGATCTCGTCCGCCCGCCCCGAGGTCCCGTGCGCGACCACCGACCCGTCGAAATCGACGATCATCCCCTCGCCCATCGAATCGAACGACCCGTCCGAGCCGGACATGCAGACGTTCGCCGTCACCATCAGGTTCTGGAAGCTGTTGGCCTGATTGGTGAAGCGCCAGGCGGCGCGGATCGGCGCGGTGTAGCCGGCCGTGCGCAGCATGATCTCGGCGCCCTTGTAGGCGCATTCCCGAGCCATTTCGGGGAACATGCCGTCGTGGCAGATGATCAGCGCGAGTCTGGCGCCCTTCGGCCCGTCGACCACGGGAATGCCGAGGTCGCCGGGCTCCCAGGGCTCGACCGGCGTCCAGGGATGCATCTTGCGGTAGTAGAGCTTCAGTTCGCCCTGGTCGTCGATGACGATTCCCGCATTCCAGGGATTGCCGTGGGGGTTGAATTCCATGAGGGAAAAGCAGCCCCAGATGCGATTGTCGCGGCAGGCGCGGCTGAACGCCGCGACCTCGGGACCGTCGAGCCGGCACATGATCGCCGGGTTCATGTCCATCGACAGGCCGTGCAGCGCATATTCGGGGAAGACCACGAGGTCCATCGTCCCCATGTTGCGACGCGCCTTGCCGACCAGCGCGACGATGCGCCCGCATTGCGCCGCGACATCGGCCGGCGTCGCCACGACCGGCAGCTGCAGCTGGACGAGGCCGATAACGACGCCTTCGGGCGATTTGTTGAGACCGCCGAGCCCGTTCATCGCCGCCCCCTCAGCGCGCCATCGACAATTCGCCCGGCATGTCGCGCGCCGAGCGCTTGGCGCTCGAGGTCGCGATCATGATGCCAAGCGTCAGTATGTAGGGCGCGGCGTTGAAGAAGTAGTAGCCCTGGGTGATGCCGACCGACTGCAGCGCGGGGCCGATCGCGCCGGCGCCGCCGAACAGCAGCGCTGCGATCACACAGCGCATCGGATTCCAGCGCGCGAAAATGACGAGGGCGACCGCCATCAGGCCCTGGCCAGACGACAGGCCCTGGTTCCAGGAGCCTGGATAGGACAGCGAGAGGAAGGCGCCGCCAACGCCAGCGAGGAAGCCGCCGACCGTCGTGGTGAGGAAGCGGACGAGATCAACCGAAATGCCCATCGCGCGCGCCGCCGCTGCGCTGTCGCCGACTGTGCGCACGACCAGGCCCCAACGCGTGTTGCGCAGCGCCCAGGCCATCAGGATCGCGATGGCGATCCCGACGAAGAAGAGCGGATTGATGTCGAGCGCGCTCTTCAGGTTGAGGTCGCCGCTCCACCCGCCGAACGGCAGCGAGGGCAGGCGCGGCGCGGTCGGCTGGATGTAGGGCTTGCCGAAGAAGAAGGCGATGCCCGTGCCGAAGAGCATCATGGCGATGCCGACGGCGACGTCGTTGACCTTGGGCAGCTTGCAGATGAAGCCGTGCATGGCGCCCAGCAGCGAGCCGGCGAGTCCCGCGAACAGGACGCCGATCCACGGCGAACCCGTGTGATAGGAGGCGGCGTAGGCGACCATGGCGCCGAGCACCAGCGTACCCTCCAGGCCGAGATTGACGCGGCCCGATTTCTCCGTGAGGCATTCGCCGAGGGCGACGAACATGAACGGCGTCGAGACGCGGATCGCGCCGCCGAGCATCGCGATGAGGACGGTGACGACGGCCGCGTTCATGTCCGGTCCTTGCGCTTGATCGGTTTGAAGAACGAGAATCGGCCGTACAGCGTCTCCGAGGTCAGCAGGACGACGAAGATCAGCCCCTGTAGGACGAGCACCGTGGCGTCGGGCAGGTCCATGCGCCGCTGGACGAGGCCGCCCGAGGCGACAAGACCGCCGAACAGGATCGCGACCGGGACGATCACCACCGGATTGTGGCGGGCGAGGAACGACACCAGGATGCCGGTGAAGCCGTACCCAGCCGCCAGCGAGGCATTGGCGCGACCCTGGATCGCGGCGACCTCGAAATAGCCGGCGAGGCCGGCGCAGCCGCCCGCGATCATCGCGCAGCTGACGATGAGGCGGCCGACCGGCAGGCCCTGCGAGAGCGCCGCTCGGAAATTGCCGCCGGTGACGCGCGCCGCGAACCCGAACGTCGTCCGGGTCATCAGGAAGTAGAGGGCGATGCAGAGGACGACGCCGACCGCGAAGCCCCAGTGGACGTCGGTGCCGGGAATGTTGCCGACCTTGTAGGCGTCGCCGATCGGCTTGGTCGAGGGCTTGTTCGGGTTGCTGGCGTCGCGCAGCACGCCCTCGACGAAGAAGTTCATGATCGCGATGCCGATGTAAGTCAGCAGCAGCGACGAGATCGTCTCGTTGACGCCGCGCGCGTAGCGCAGGAAGCCCGCAATGCCGACCCAGACCGCGCCGACGATCACCCCGGTCAGCACCATGACCGGCATTGTGACGATCGGCGGGACGACGCCGACCATCGGGACCGCCACCGCCGCCGCAGCGAAGCCGCCGAGCACCAGCGCCCCCTCGGCGCCGATCATGATGAGTCCGATTCGCGCCGGGATCGCCACCGCGAGCGCGGTGAGGATCAGCGGCGAGGATCGCTGCAGCGTGTTCTGGAAGGAGAAAGCGGTGCCGAAACCGCCGCGCCATACGTAGGAGACGAAGTCGACCGGCGATTTGCCGATCGCCAGCAGGAACAGTGCGAACAGCAGCGCCGCCATCAGCAGCGCGAACGCGGGTATGACCACATATTCGGAATTCGCGCGCAGGCGCAACGCGAAATCCGATCCCGCGGCGGGGGCTGACGGGGGTCTGGTCCCCGCCAGCGCCGCGGGAATGTCGCTCGCCGTCGGCGCGCCCATGCTCATGACGACCTCGCTCAGGTGATGGAGCCGACGACGCCTTCGAGCAGGTAGTCCATCTTGTCGAGATAGGGATCGAGATTGCCGTAGGTCTTGTCGATCACGATCTTGCCGGTCTTGTTGTCCTTCAGCGGGCCGACATAGATCGGAACCTTGTTCCTCATGTCGGCGATCGCCGCGGTCGCCGCCGCCTTGGCCGCCTCGGTGGCGCCGGCGCCGAACGGCGTGTTGGTCACCATGTCGGCCTCGATGCCGCCCGCCGTGAAGTTTGGCAGCGACTCGCCCTTGGCGAGATCGGCCGCGTAGCCCTTGTAGATGGTCGACCACTTATATTCCGCGCCGGTGATGAAGCCCTTGGGCGCGAGCGGCGCCTGGCTGGCGTTGTGGCCGCATGACATTACGCCACGCTTCTCGGCGGTCTCGATCACGACCTTCGGCGAGTCGACGTGGCAAGTGATGACGTCGCAGCCCGCATCGACGAGCGCGCTGGTGGCTTCCGCCTCGCGCACCGGCATCGACCAGTCGCCGGTGAAGATGACCTGGACGACCGCCTTCGGATTGGTCTTGCGGGCCCCGAGCAGGAACGAATTGATATTGCTGAGCACGCTCGAGATCGGCTTGGCGGCGACGAAGCCGAGCTTGTTCGACTTGGTGCAGAGGCCTGCGGCGACGCCGTCGACGTAATGGCCCTGGTTGAGATAGCCGAAATAGCTGCCGGCGTTCTTGGGATCCTTGTCCTTGTTCCACAGCGGCGCGGCGTGGCGGAACTCGACCTTGGGATATTTCTTGGCCATGTCGACGACGAACGGCGTATAGTAACCGAACGACGTCGCCAGGATCAGGCCGGCGCCGTCGAGATTGATCATCGATTCCATCGTCTTGGCGCAGGCGTCGGTCTCGGGAACGTTCTCCTCCTCGACGACCTTCACGCCCGGCACGAGTTTCAGCGCCGCCGCGGCGACCGCGTGCGCCTGGTTCCAGCCGAAATCGTCGCGCGCGCCGACATAGACGATGCCGACCGTCAAGTCGGCCGCAAGGGCGCGCGTCGCGCCCGCCAGGCCGAGAGCGAGCCCGGCCGTTCCGCCGGCGGTGGTTTGCAGAAACGCACGACGAGAAAATTCCGCTGATGACATGGAGGGCGTCCTCTATCGACAAGCGGGCGCGCGAGACCGCTTGCGCCCGGATGCGGGGGAGCAAGGAGTGTGCCGGAACCGCGGAGGCCGGGAAGCGCGAGGGTCCGTCAGGCTCTGCCCGATATTTTGGCAGGGCGCCGGAAAACTGGGCGCAAGCGTGTGGACCGGGCGAAGCGGCTCGGGAGCGGGAAGGCCGCGCGATTGCCCGGGACTTGCATATGGGGCAGGAACAATCGTGTCCTTGCGACTCGAACCGGCTCGGCTGAGGGGATTGTCCGGCATGGGATTGACGATCAGCTCGATTCTCGCGGTCCACGTCGCGGGCGGAAGTCTCGCCGACACGATCGAGGCGACCTATGCGCGGATCGCCGCCCACGACGACCCCGCGCTGTTCATCGCGCAGCGCCCGAAGGCGGAGGCGCTCGCGCGCGCCGCGGCGCTGCAGGCGGCGGGGCCCGCCGGCAAGCCGCTGTTCGGCATCCCCTTCGTCGTCAAGGACAATATCGACGTCGCCGGCCTGCCGACCACGGCCGCCTGTCCCGCCTTTCTCTACCGGCCCGAGCGCTCGGCCTTCGTCGTCGCTCGGCTCGAACAGGCGGGCGCGATCGCGATCGGCAAGACCAATCTCGACCAGTTCGCGACCGGCCTCGTCGGGGTGCGCTCGCCCTATGGCGCGCCGCGCAACGCCCTGCGCGCGGATCTCATTCCCGGCGGCTCGAGCGCCGGTTCGGCTACCGCCGTCGGCGCCGGGCTGGTTCCGTTCTCGCTCGGCACCGATACGGCGGGCTCCGGCCGCGTCCCGGCCGCGCTCAACGGCATTGTCGGCCTGAAGCCGACTCTGGGCGCGCTGTCGATGACCGGTGTGGCGCCGGCGTGCCGGACGCTCGACACCGTTTCGATCTTCGCGCTCGATGTCGCCGACGCCTTCCTGGCGTACGAGATCGCAGCGGGGTACGACGCGGCGGATCCTTGGTCGCGCGCATTGCCGTCGCCCGCGCTTTCCGCGCCGCCGCCCCGTTTCCGGGTCGGCGTTCCCCGCGCCGACCAGTTGAAATTCTTTGGCGACGGGTTCGCGCAAAAGGCCTTCGCGGCTGACGTCGACAAGCTCGCTGCGCTCGGCGCCTCGGTCGTCGCCTGCGATATGGAGCCGTTCTACGCGGTGGCGCAGCTGCTCTATGAAGGGCCGTGGGTCGCCGAGCGCTACGCAGCGACCCTGCCGCTGATCGAGGCGAATCCGCAGGCGCTGCATCCGGTGACCCGCGCGATCATCGAGGGCGCGCGCAGATTCGACGCGGTCGCCGGCTTCGAGGCGACCTATCAGCTCGCCGCCCTGCGCCGGCGAACAGCGGGCGTCTGGTCGACGTTCGACGTCCTCGTCGTGCCGACGATCCCGCGGCCGTACACGGTCGCCGAAGTCGAGGCTGATCCGATCGCGCTCAATTCGAACCTCGGAACCTACACGAATTTCGTCAACCTGCTCGATCTCGCGGCGATCGCCGCGCCCTCGGGCATGCGCGCCGACGGCCTGCCGTCGAGCCTGACGCTGATCGGCCCGGCCGGCGCCGACGGGTTCCTCGCGGGGATCGCGGCGCAAATGCAGGTCCATTCCGGCGCGACGATGGGCGCGACGGGCCTTGCCGTCGCTGCGCCGGCGGCGGCGCCGCGGCGCGCGCCGCCCGGGATGATCGAGATCGCGGCGGTCGGCGCGCATCTGTCGGGTCTGCCGCTGAACCGGGAACTGACGGCGCTCGGCGGCGTGCTGCTGCGCGAGGTCGAGACCCCGCCGGACTACCGGCTGTACGCGCTGCCGGGCACGGCCCCCGCCAAGCCGGGCCTGCTACGCGTCGCGCCGGGCGAGGGCGGGCCGATCAAGGCCGAAGTCTGGGGCCTCGCGCCCGCCGCGTTCGGGACTTTCGTCGCCGCGATTCCGAGCCCGCTCGGCATCGGCGCGCTGCGATTCTCCGACGGGACCAGCGCCAAGGGCTTCCTCGTCGAGGCCGAAGCGGTCAAGGGCGCCAGGGACGTCACGGCGTTCGGCGGCTGGCGCGCCTACGTCGCCGCATCGTGACGCGCGCGCCGGCGCGCCACGGGCGCTACGACTACGCGCCGATCCGCGGCCGCGCGCGCTACCTCTGGCCGAACGGCGCCGGACTCGCCGTCTATGTCGCGATCAACCTCGAATGCTTCACGTTTGGCGAGGGCCTCGGCGCCGAACTCGCGCCGGGCGGCCCGCAGCCCGACGTGCTGAACTATTCCTGGCGCGACTATGGCAACCGCGTCGGCGCCTGGCGGTTGATCGACCTCATGGATTCGCTCGGCGCGCCCGCCTCCGTCCTGATCAATTCGGACGTTTACGCCGAGGCGCCGGGCCTCGCCGAGGCGTTCCGCGCGCGCGGCGACGAATTCGTCGGGCATGGGCGCACCAATAGCGAGCGGCAGGGCGGGCTCGCGGAGGCCGAGGAGGCGGCCCTGATCGCCGAGGCGACCGCCACCATCGCCCGCCACGAGGGCGCCGCGCCGAAGGGCTGGCTCGGACCCTGGATATCGCAGAGCCGTGCGACGCCCGACCTGCTCGCCGAAGCGGGCTATGAATACCTGCTCGACTGGTGCATGGACGACCAGCCGGTATGGATGCGCGCGCGCCGCGGCCCGATCCTCGCATTGCCCTATCCGCAGGAGATCAACGACATTCCGATGATCGCCGCGCGCAAGATCGAGGGTCCCGCCTTCGCGCGGATGATCGTCGATCATTTCGACGAGATGCTGGAGCAGAGCGCGCACGAGCCGCTCGTGATGGGCATCGCGCTGCACCCCTATATCGTCGGCCAACCCCACCGCCTGCGCCATCTGCGAAGGGCGCTGACCCATGTCGCCGCGCAGCGCGAGCGCATTTGGCTGACGACGGCCGGAGCGATCGCGGCGCATGCGCGGGCGGTGACGGCGGGCGAGCAGCGCCCGGGTTGACGGTCGCTCGCCGGAGTCGTGGCGATGAAGGCGTCGCGCACGCGCCGCTCGGGCCGGCCGGCCCAGCGCTTCAGGCGATCGGGAGATGTTGAGGCCAGCGCGCCTCGATTGCCGCGCGAACCGGAGTCTGCACCTCGGTCGGCGCCTCCCAGACATAGGCGATGACATATTCGAGCTTGTCGGCGTCGAGCGTTTCGAGATGGCGCATCGTCGCCTCGACCGAGAAGGCCTGGTCCGCAGGTTGCGCTTCCGGGATGTTGCGCGCCAGCGCCGTCCAGACCGCGGCGTCATAGCCGCTCGCGGCGGCGAGCCAGGACTTGATCGCCTCGACTGTCTCGAGTCCGCCGTTGAGGGTCCTCGGACTGTGCTGTCCGGACCGCAGGTCCACGAATCCGATATTCTCCCGGATCGTCCGCTCGCGTTTGCGCAGATTGTTGATCGCATAGGGCAGTTCTTCGAAGCCGCTCAGCGCGGCGCGCGTCGCGCACAGCGCGCCGTAGACGCGGTCGATCACGGGCGTCAGCCGCCCCGCCTCGGAGAGGCGGCAGAACTCGATGGGAAGGCGCAGATCGATCGGCTTGAATCTGCCTATGAACGACAATGTCTCGGGCCTCGAGACGAGCGGTCCCCAGGCGATGATGGCGATCTTCACTGGACTCCTCAGCTGCTCCGGAAGATTCTCGGAATCGACGCGACTGGGATTCGGGGCCCGGTAAATATTGCATAATCGCTTCCGTCGGCCCACGCCAGCCGCATGCGTCCTCGACCTCGCGCCGCCGTCCG
>JBEKEI010000177.1:0-9298 GCA_050013915.1 Roseiarcus sp. | reverse complement strand
GCCGTCCGCTCAGAAGTCGCCGGGGCGCTGGTCAACAAGGGCTTCACGCTCAATGCGCTCGGGCGCCGCGAGGAAGCTATCGCCGTCTACGACGCCCTCGACGCGCGATTCGGCGCGGACGGCGATCCAGCCGTCCGCGCACGAGTCGCCAGGGCGCTGGTGCATCAAGGCGATTTGAACTTCGACTGGCGCGGCGATCTGGACGCCGCCGAACGCAGCTATCGCCGCGCTGTCCTGCTCGACCCAGTTTCAAAACCTGCGCGCGCCGATTTGGTCTGGCTCGCGATCGCGGCCGGACACGCGGAGGAGGCTTCGGCGCTCGCGACGGATTTACCATCACTTCCCCCTGCGGGCCGGGCGCTGCTCGACGCCGCGCTTGCGCTCGCCAGGGACAATTTCGGCTCCGCAATGGGCGCGCTCGGCGAGGCGCTGACGCTCGGGCTCACGAGCGCCGGATGGGATTTCTTCGACGACATGCTGCGGCTGCTTCGCCTCGCCGAAGCGCGCGGGTTCGGGGAACGTATGATCGGCTGGTTCGAGACGAGCGGCTTCGACATCCAATACGCGCCCATCCATGCGGCTTTCCTCGCATATGTCAGGGGCGGGCGCTTCCTGCGCGACGTCAATCCGGAAGTCCGCGGCCCGGCGCGCGAATTTTATGAAAGACTCACGGCGCCGAGGCGGCATACGGGCGGCGCGACGCCGGCCTCGACGCCGGGGCGAGGCCGAAGGCGCAAGGCGTAGGCTCGGTCTTCGGTATCGGCAGGCGCAACCGAAGGGTTCACGGCCGAGCAGTGGCGAGATACGCTCGCCCTGAACCCGCCGCCCGAGCCCGCCCCCGCATGGACCTCGCCGCCTTCCGCCGCTCGCTCGCCGACCCCGCCCCGCCCGCCGGCCTCGGCCCGGCGCTGGAGGCGCTGTGGCACGACGGGCGCGGCGATTTCGACCGCGCGCATGATCTCGCCCAGGCCGACGAGGGCGGCGCGGGCGATTGGGTGCACGCCTATCTCCACCGCAAGGAGGGCGACGCCGGCAATGCGGCCTATTGGTACCGCCGCGCGCGGCGCCCCGTGTGCCGGGAGCCGCTGGAGGCGGAGTGGGAGGCGATCGCGCGCGCGCTGCTGGGCTGAGCGCGACGCGTCGCCCTGGTCAGCCGAACTTCGGATCGAGTTCGCCGCTCGCGTAGCGCCTGGCCATTTCCGCGAGCGGGATGATCGAGGCGATCTTCGAAGCCTTGCCGGCGGCGCCGAATTCCTCGAGCCGCTGGCGGCACAGCTTGACCATCGCCTCCATCGCCGGCTTGAGATATTTGCGCGGGTCGAACTCGTCGGGGTGCTGGGTCAGCACGCGGCGGATCTGTCCGGTCAGCGCCATGCGGTTGTCGGTGTCGATGTTGATCTTGCGGACGCCGTGCTTGATGCCGCGCTGGATTTCCTCGACCGGGACGCCCCAGGTCTGCGGCATCCGGCCGCCGAACGCGTTGATGACGTCCTGCAATTCCTGCGGCACCGAGGACGAGCCGTGCATGACGAGGTGCATGCCCGGCAGTTTGCGGTGGATCTCCTCGATCACGTTCATCGCCAGGATCGCGCCATCGGGCTTGCGCGAGAACTTGTAGGCGCCGTGCGAGGTGCCCATCGCGATCGCGAGCGCGTCGACCTTGGTCTCGCGCACGAACTTGACCGCCTCGTCGGGATTGGTCAGCAACTGGTCGTGGCTCAGCGTCCCCTCGGCGCCGTGGCCGTCCTCCTTGTCGCCCTTGCCGGTCTCGAGCGAACCCAGCACGCCGAGCTCGCCCTCCACCGATACGCCGCCCAGATGGGCGATTGCCGTCACCTCGCGGGTGACGCCGACATTATAGGCCCAGTCGGCCGGCGTCTTGCCGTCGGCCTTCAGCGAGCCGTCCATCATCACCGAGGTGAAATTGGCCTGGATCGCGGTGACGCAGGTCCCCGGCCCATTGCCGTGGTCGAGATGGACGCAGATCGGAATGCGCGGATGGATTTCGGTCAGCGCGTCCATCATGTGGCGCAGCATGACGTCGTTGGCGTAGGCGCGCGCGCCGCGCGAGGCCTGGATGATGACCGGCGCGTCGACCGCGCTCGCCGCCTCGCCGATCGCCAGCGCCTGCTCCATGTTGTTGATGTTGAACGCCGGCACGCCATAGCCGTGTTCGGCCGCGTGATCGAGCAATTGCCGGAGCGTGATGCGGGCCATTGATCCTCCCCATGTATTCGCGACAGATCCCGACCTTCAGGCCCGCAAGACTTCGACGCCGGGCAGCGCCTTGCCTTCCATCCACTCGAGGAAGGCGCCGCCGGCGGTCGAAACATAGGTGAAATCGCCGGCGACGCCAGCCCCGTTGAGCGCCGCGACGGTGTCGCCGCCGCCCGCCACCGAGACGAGCCTGCGGGCCTTGGTGCGGCGGGCGACGTGGCGCGCGAGATCGTAGGTGGCGTGCTGGAAGCCGGAGAGTTCGAAGGCGCCGAGCGGGCCGTTCCAGACCACCGTCGCCGCCCCGTCGATCGCGGCCTTGATGCGGTCGACCGACAGCCCGCCGATGTCGAGCATCATCCCGGATTCGGGAATCGCGTCGACGCCGTAATCGTGCGCGGGCGCGTCGGCGGCGAAATGATAGGCGACGATCGCGTCGATCGGCAGCAGCACGGCGCAATGGGCCGCCTGCGCCTTGTCGAGGATCTCGCGCGCGGTCTCGGCAAGATCCTTCTCGCACAGCGACTTGCCGACCCCGTAGCCCTGCGCATTGAGGAAGGTGTTGGCCATTCCGCCGCCGATGACCAGCGCGTCGACCTTGGCGACGAGATTGCCGAGCAGGCCGAGCTTGCTCGAGACCTTGGCGCCGCCGACGATCGCCACCACCGGCCGGGCGGGCGAATCCAGCGCCTTGCCGAGCGCCTCGAGCTCGGCCTGCATCGCGCGCCCGGCGAAGGCGGGCAGTCTGTGGGCGAGGCCTTCGGTCGAGGCGTGCGCGCGATGGGCGGCCGAGAACGCGTCGTTGACATAGAGATCGCCGAGCGCGGCGAGCGCGCCGACGAAGGCGGGGTCGTTCTTCTCCTCGCCCTTGTGGAAGCGGGTGTTCTCGAGCAGCAGCACGTCGCCGTCCCTCAGCGCCGCGATCGCCGCCGCCGCGACCGGACCGACGCAATCGGCGGCGAAGGCGACCGGCTTGCCCAGATGCTCGGCGACCGCGGCGGCGACCGGCCGCAGCGAATTGGCCTCGTCCGGCCCGCCCTTCGGCCGGCCGAAATGGGCGAGCAGGATCACCTTGCCGCCCTTGCCCGCGATCTCGCGGATCGTGTGCAGCACCCGGTCGATCCGGGTCGCGTCGGTCACCTTGCCGTGCTCCATCGGCACGTTGAGGTCGACGCGCAGCAGCACGCGCTTGCCGGAGACGGCGGCGTCGTCGAGGGTGCGGAAGGGGTTGGTCATGGGTGCGAAACCTTCAGGAGCGCAAACACGATGGCGGTTCTCGCGGCCCAGGTCGAAATGAGCGCGACCGCAAGCTGAATGAAAGTCGGCATTGCCCGCAAGTGGCCCTCGACCCCGGCGACCTTCGCATTCAATTCGGCGAATTTCGACCCGATATCGCGAATCGCGGGCTCGAGACGCTGAAGCGCCCCGTCGATGCGATCGACTTTCGCTTCGATCTGGCCGAGCCTGGCTTCGAGCGCAGCGACAGGTCCTTCAAGCATCGGATCCTCCGGGCCGCTTCCTCCGCCCCCTTTTCGAGATTCGAGTATCACCAAATTGGTCATGGCTCGGCTGATTTCTCGATTTCTATGGGTATCGGCCTGTCGCTGAGCTGGTCGCTGAGATGCTGCTCGATGTGCCCGCAACGCCTGCATGCCAACGTGATGACCGGGAGCAGAGCGGGCGAAATCGCGGGGTCTCCCATCATGAATGATTGCCGCGTCGCCGGCAAAACATAGAAGCTGTTGTACCCGCACCTCAGACAATGGATGTCCGGGAAGCTCTTCTCGAACAGACGCAGGAGATCGTCGACTTTCCCCGTGCTCTCTTGCTCGCTCACGCGCAGTCTCTCAAATCAGCCTGCCCATCGCCACCGCCGTGTCGGCCATGCGGTTGGAGAAGCCCCATTCGTTGTCGTACCACGACAGCACGCGCACGAACGTCCCGTCGATCACCTTGGTCTGGTCGAGGTGGAAGATCGAGGACCGGCTGTCGTGGTTGAAGTCCGTCGAGACGTTGGGCTGGTCGGTGAAGCCGAGGATTCCCTTCAGCGAACCCTCGGCGGCGCTCCTGATCGCCGCATTGATCTCGGCGACCGTCGTCGCGCGCGTCGCCACGAACTTGAAATCGACCACGGACACGTTGGGCGTCGGCACCCGGATCGCCGAGCCGTCGAGCTTGCCCTTGAGCTCGGGCAGCACGAGGCCGACCGCCTTGGCGGCGCCGGTCGTGGTCGGGATCATCGACAGCGCGGCGGCGCGCGCGCGGTAGAGATCCTTGTGCAGCGTGTCGAGCGTCGGCTGGTCGCCGGTGTAGGAATGGATCGTGGTCATGAAGCCGTGATCGATGCCGATCGCATCGTTGAGCACCTTGGCGACCGGGGCGAGGCAATTGGTCGTGCAGGAGGCGTTGGAGACGACCAGATGCTCCCTGGTCAGCTTGTCGTGGTTGACGCCGTAGACGACGGTGAGATCGGCGCCTTCGGCGGGCGCCGAGACGATCACGCGCTTGGCGCCGGCGGTCAGATGCGCGGCGGCCTTGTCGCGGGCGGTGAATATGCCCGTGCATTCCAGCGCGACATCGACGCCGAGCGCGGCGTGCGGCAGTTCGGCCGGGTTCCTGACCGCCGTGACCTTGATCTTGCCGGCGCCGACGTTGATGCAGTCGCCCTCGACCGAGACGGAATGGGGAAACCGGCCATGGATGCTGTCGAACCGCAGGAGATGGGCGTTGGTCTCGACCGGCCCGAGATCGTTGATCGCGACGACCTCGATGTCCGTGCGCCCGGACTCGACGATCGCGCGCAGGATGTTGCGCCCGATGCGCCCGAAGCCGTTGATCGCCACCTTCACCGTCATCGTCCGTCTCCCTGAAAAGCTCTCGATGGATTATCCGCGCGCGCGGACCGGGTCATTGATTCCGCGCAAACGCGGCAGCGCGCCCCGGCGGTCAGCCGAGCCGCGCGAGCGCGGCCTCCGCAACCGCCTTCGGCGTGATGCCGAAATGCTCGTAGAGCGCCTTGTAGGCCCCGCTCGCGCCGAAGCCGGTCATGCCGATGAACGGTCCGTCGCCGATCAGCGCGTCCCAGCCCTGGCGCACCGCCGCCTCGACGCCGACGCGCACCTTGGCGCCGCCGATCACCGAGCGCCGGTAGGCCTCGGGCTGGTCGAGGAACAGATCCATGCAGGGCACCGAGACCACGCGCGCGGCGACGTTCTTGTCGGCGAGCAGCTTCTGCGCGGCGACCGCGATCGCGACTTCCGAGCCCGAGGCGAACAGCGAAACCGCCGCCGCGCCCGCGGCGGGCGAAATCTCATAGGCGCCGCGCGCGCTCAAGTTGTCCGGGACGTGAGTCAGCCGCAGCGCCGGCAGATTCTGGCGGGTCAGCGCGAGGATCGAGGGCGAATGGCGCGCCTCCAGCGCCGCCTGCCAGCATTCGACCGTCTCGATCGAATCGGCGGGGCGGAACAGCAGCAGATTGGGGATCGCGCGCAGCGACGCCAGATGCTCGACCGGCTGGTGGGTCGGGCCGTCCTCGCCGAGGCCGATCGAATCGTGGGTGAACACGTGGGTCACGCGCAGCCGCATCAGCGCGGCGAGCCGCAGCGAGGGCCGGCAATAGTCGGTGAACACGAGGAAGCTCGCGCCCGAGGCGATGAAGCCGCCATGCAGCGACAGGCCGTTGCACGCCGCCGCCATGCCGTGCTCGCGGATGCCCCAGTGAAAATAGCGCCCGGACATGTCGTCGGGGGTGATGTCCTTCGTCGCCTCGACCCTGGTGTTGTTCGAGGGCGTCAGGTCCGCCGAACTGGTGATGAGCTCCGGCACGGCGGGCGCGATCACCTTCAGCGCCGCCTCGCCCGCCTTGCGGGTGGCGATCTCGGGCCTCTCCTGCGCGAGCTTGCGCTTGTAGGCGTCGATCGTCGCGTCGAAGCCGGCCGGCAGGTCGCCGCGCAGGCGGCGCTCGAATTCGGCGCGCTGGGCGGCGGGCCGCGCGTCGAATCGCGCGCGCCAGCGCGCATGGGGCGCCGCGCCCTTGGCGCCGGCCGCGCGCCAGGCGGCGAAAATCTCGTCGGGCACGACGAACGGCTCCCACGGCCAGTGCAGCGCGAGCCGCGCGCCGGCGATCTCGGCGGCGCCGAGCGCCTCGCCATGCGCCTTGGCGGTGCCGGCGCGGGTCGGCGCGCCGAAGCCGATCGTCGTCTTGCAGGCGATCAGGCTCGGCCGGTCGGCCGCCTTCGCCTTGACGAGTTCGCGCAGGACCGCCGCCTGGTCGTGGCCGTCGATCAGCACCGCGTTCCAGTCGGCCGAGCGGAAGCGGCCGATCTGGTCGACCGAATCGGAGATCGAGGTCTTGCCGTCGATCGAAATGCCGTTGTCGTCGTAGAGCACGATCAGCTTGGCGAGCCGGGCATGGCCGGCGATCGCGATCGCCTCCTGGCTGACGCCCTCCATCAGGTCGCCGTCGGAGGCCAGGACATAGGTGTGGTGGTCGACGATGTCGCCGAATTCGGCGCCGAGCATCCGTTCGGCGAGCGCCATGCCGACCGCGGTCGCCAGCCCCTGCCCCAGCGGGCCGGTCGTCGTCTCGACGCCGGGCGTGTGGCCATATTCGGGATGGCCGGGAGTCCTGGAGCCGAGCTGGCGGAAGCTCTGGAGATCCTTGATCTGAAGCCCCTCCGCGCCGCCGACGCCGGTCAGGTAGAGCAGCGAATAGAGCAGCATCGAGCCGTGGCCGGCCGACAGGACGAAGCGGTCGCGGTCGGCCCAGTGCGGATCGGCGGCGTCGAACTTCAGCACGTCGCGGAACAGCACGGTCGCCATGTCGGCCGCGCCCATGGGCAGGCCGGGATGACCGCTATTGGCCTTTTCGACCGCGTCCATCGACAGGGCGCGCAGGGCGTTGGCCATCGCGTCATGAGTCACAACCGACGCCATATCGCTCTCCCGCATCCGCCGGGCGCCGCCGCCCTTGCCGCCCAGGCCGCGGCTTGATAGGCGCCGTTGGCTGGGCCTGTCAATCGCGGCGGGACGCCGCTGGCGCAAAAGCGCTTTCCCCTGTCTTCGCGTCGTCCTCGCGTTGACGGCCGCTTCATCCGAAGCGTAAAGTTCGCGCCGCAAATCCCGGAAGCCGCATGATCGCCGACCCCCTCGAGCCGTCTCTCAAGCGACTGCGAGCCGCCATCGATCTGCTCGAGGGGGCGGTCGAGCGTCGCCTGCGCGTCGAGGGCGCCCAGGCCGACGCCCAGGAGGAACTCGCGCTGATGCAGGACGACCGCGCGCGGCTCGCGGTCGAACTCGACGGCGCGCTCGACCTCAATCGCGGCCTGCTGGCGGCCAATGTCGAGGCGGCGCGCCGGCTCGGCCGCGCCGGCGCGGCGATCCGCGCGGTGCTCGAACGCGCCAACGGGCCCGATTCCGCTTGAACGACGAAGGGAACGCCCGGGCGATGGCGCAGGTGACCGTGACGATCGGCGGGCGCGTCTACCGTCTGGCGTGCAACGAGGGCGAGGAGCCGCATCTGGAGAGGCTCGCGCGCGAGGTCGACGGCAAGATCGACGGCATCCGCGCCGCCTTCGGCGAGATCGGCGACCAGCGCCTGATGGTGATGGCGGCGCTCACCGTCGCCGACGAATTGTCCGAGGCGCGGCGCACGATCGCGGGCCTCGAAGCGCGGGCGGCGCGGCACGCCGAAGCCGAACTCGGCGCCCGCCGCGACGCCGACCGCCAGGCGAGCGCGGTCGCCGTCGCGCTCGGCGAGGCGAGCCACCGGATCGAGAGCCTGGCGGCGGCGCTGACGGCGGGGGGCAGGAGCGAGGGGTGAGCAACGGGCGAAGCGGGAGAAGGGCTCGCGCCGCCCTTCTCCCGCTTGCGGGAGAAGGTGGCCGGCGTAGCCGGCCGGATGAGGGTCTTGCGGCCGGCAGGCCCTCATCCCAAGGCGAACTTCGTTCGTCCGCGGCGCTTCGCGCCACCTTCTCCCGCAAGCGGGAGAAGGGTTTTGCGCGCTTCTAGAATTGCCGGAACGCGCACGCCTCGCTCGTCAATCGCCGCCGGCGTCCCGTAATATCCCGCGACGCGAGGAGGCGGGAATGCTGATCGACCCGGGATCGATCGTCACGCTGCTGGCCGGCGGCGCGATCGCCAGGCTGGACGGGCTCGGCGGCGACGTCGTCAGCGATGCCTACAAGGGCCTCAAGACAATCCTCGTCGATGTTTACCACTTCGCCGCGGCGCCGCTGCTCGAGAAGAAGCCGAGGGACCCGGACGCCCGCAAGACCGCCGAAGCGGACATCGCTCCGGAGGCCGCAGACGATCGCCAAGTCCTCGCGCGCGTCAATGCGCTCGAAGCCGCGCTCGCGGCGATCCCTGAGGCGCAGTGGCGCGCGGCGGGGGTGGTCATCGAAGGGCTCGCCGCGGACCGCGACATCGCGCTCGGCAAGGTCAGCGCGGTCCGGCGCAGCGTCACGATCCGCGACCTCAGAGCCAAGGGCGACATCCGGATCGGCGACATCGAGGGCTGACGCCGATGACGGAGGCGCGCGCGCCGGTCGGGATTTCCCACCTCGAGGCGGGCGGCGACATCTATGTCGCGCTCGACGGCGCCAAGATCAGCATCGAGGCGGGCGCGGCGGATTCGGGGCTGCTCAATCTCGCCAGGCCCCGGCTCGCGCAGTTCGCGCTCGACCAAGCGGTCGACGAGCACGGGATCGATCTGTTCCGCGCGCTGCGCTGGGACTATTCGCTCGCAAAGACCCTTTTTGGGCGCGGCCCCGAGTTGGACCAGATCGTCCGCTGGGCCAAGGGCGGCGGCTTAGCGGCGCAGGCGCGCCTGCTGTCGGGGCCGGGCGGCGCCGGCATGACCCGCCTTGCCGCCGCGGCGGCGAGGCGGCTGGCCGCGGCGGGCTGGACGGCGGGATTCGTCCCCGCCGATTTCCGCGACCGCCCGTTCCGCATCGCCGCCGGCAAGGGCCTGTTCCTGATTCTCGACTATCCCGAGGAGCGCGCCGACGACACGCGCTGGCTGATCCGGCTGCTCGCCGACCTCGTCGAGGCCCCCTGCAAGATTCGGGTGCTGCTGCTGTCGCGG
>JBEKEI010000176.1:0-9391 GCA_050013915.1 Roseiarcus sp. | reverse complement strand
CGATTGGCGACCGTGACCTTTTGCTGCGCAAGGCGGCCGATTGGCCGCGCTGCGCACCAAAAGGTCATGGGTGCAAACGGCCGGGGACGGGCGCGCGGATCAAGGTTCGCGGCGCGCCTCTTGGCGCGAGGCGACCGGCGTAGCCGGCGTGACCTTGACGCGCGCGCCCGGCCCTGGCAGCGCCGAAGCCGGCCTGGCGTGCGGCGCCGCACATCCATTGGTCAGTCCATCGGACTCCGCCTGGAACAGCGACCCCTGCCGTCCGCCCTGACCAGCCGGCCGCGCGGCGCGCGCCGCAGCCTTGCGGGGGGCTCCGCCGCCGCCCGGCGCGGCCGCCCCGCGCGCGATCGCGCCGATCTCGCCGTCGGAAAATTCGATCCGGATCGGCTGGTCGAGGGCGATCGCGGCGGCGCTGCGCAGCGGCGCGCCGCCGGCCTCGCGCACCAGCGCGAAGCCGCGCGCCAGAACGCTGCGATAGCTGACGGCGCCGAGAAACTGCGCGGCGGCGGCGAGCCGGGCGCGCCGGCGGGCGATCGCCGACTCGAGCGCGCGCGCCAGCCGCGTGCGCGCCTGCTGGGCGCGCGCCGATTGCTGGGCGTCGAACCGGCCGTGCGCGGCGAGCGAAGCGGCGAGGCGCCCGGCGAGCCGGGCGAGCCGCTCGCGCCGCCGCTCGCCGTCATGACGGATCGCGCGCGCGAGATTTTGGGCGGCGCCCTTGCCGCGCGCGGCGGCGCCGGCGAGCAGGGCCTGCGGCGAGCGCACGGCGAGCCGGCGCGACAGCCGGGCGAGCGCGATCGCGCGCCGGTCGAAGCCGCTGCGGGCGCTCGCGGCGAGCGCGGCGCCGGCGCGGTCGAGGCGCTGGCGCGGGACGGCGAGGATCGCCTCGCCCGCGGGGAGCGCCCGCGCGCCGGCGCGCAGGCTCGCCCGGGCGCGCTCGCCGATCCGCAGGATCGCGCCGCGCCGGCGCGCCTCGAGGTCGGCGAGATCGGCCACGAGTTCGGCGCGGACGGGCGCGCTGAGCTCGGCCGCGGCGGTCGGCGTCGGCGCGCGCACGTCGGCGGCATGGTCGATCAGCGTCCAGTCGGTCTCGTGGCCGATCGCCGCCACCAGCGGGATCATGCTGCCGGCCGCCGCGCGCACGACGATCTCCTCGTTGAAGCTCCAGAGATCCTCGAGCGAGCCGCCGCCGCGGGCGACGATCAGCACGTCGGGGCGCGCAATCGCCCCGCCGGGTTCGAGCGCGTTGAAGCCGAGGATCGCGGCGGCGACCTCGGCGGCCGAGGTCTCGCCCTGCACGCGGACCGGCCAGACGAGCACATGGACGGGAAATCGATCGGCCAGGCGATGCAGGATGTCGCGGATGACGGCGCCGGTCGGCGAGGTGACGACGCCGATCACCCGCGGCAGAAACGGCAGCAGCTGCTTGCGCGCGGCGTCGAACAGGCCCTCGCCGGCGAGCTTGACGCGACGCGCCTCGAGCAGCGCCATCAGCGCGCCGACGCCGGCCGGCTCCATCGTCTCGATAATGATCTGATAGGCCGATTTGCCGGGGAAGGTGGTGATCTTGCCGGTGGCGATCACCTCCATGCCTTCCTCGGGCCGGATGCGCATGCGCGCGAACACGCCCTTCCAGATCACCGCGTCGATGCGGGCGCCCTGGTCCTTCAGCGAAAAATAGACATGGCCGGACGAATGCGGGCCGCGATAATTGGACACCTCGCCGCGCACGCGCACATAGCCGAAGCGATCCTCGACGAGGCGCTTGAGCGCGCCGGAGAGCTCGGTGACGGAGAGTTCGGGCGCGTTGGTGGCGGGCGAGGGTTCGACCATCGCGCCTCTATGCCCGATCGGCGACGGCGAGGCCAGACCGCGATCGCGGCGCGCCGCCCGAAGCGGGATTTCATCGATGGCCCCCCGCGACGAAATCGCCTAAACCTCGGGCCGGGCGCGCGATCCGGATGCGGGCCCGGCGGGGCGCCATGCTGGCGCCCGATTGTCGGGTCAACGTTTTGCGCGCGATGGCGCCGGCGCGAGGTCCGCGGCTGCGCAGGCGCCGGCGGATCGTCGGGAGATCAAGAGGGCATGATGCGAATTGTGGTTGCACTGGCGATCGGCCTGGCCGCCGGCCTCGCCGCCGGCGCCGCGCGGGCGCAGAGCGCCGAATGCCTGCGGCTGCAACAGGCGATCGTCGCCGCCGGCCACGGCGGCAATCCGCAGAGCGCGCAATTCGAATCGGCGGCGCAGCGCCAGCGCGGCGAGATCGACCGCACCGCGGCCTACGCCCGCTCGATCGGCTGCGACAACCGCAAGTTCCTGTTCTTCGGGTCCGGCCCGCCGGCGCAATGCGAGCAGATCAACACGCAATTGTCGCGCATGCAGGCCAATCTCGCCGACCTCGAAGCGCACGCGAACGGCGACGGCGGGCGGGCCGAACTCACCGCGCGCTACAATTCGGAATGCGCCAACCCCGGCCGAGAGCAGCCGCACGGCATTTTCGACGCGCTGTTCGGCAATCCGCACGAACAGGGGCCCGGCGACCTCCAGACCGTCCCGGTGTCGCCCGACGGCAACCCGGACCAGCCGGCCGCCGACGCCAAGGAGGCGCATGCCGGATCGAAGGCGGTCTGCGTGCGCACCTGCGACGGCAGCTTCTTCCCAGTGTCCTATTCGGCGGGCGGCGGCCGGCTCGACGAACTCCAGGACATGTGCCGGGCGCTGTGCCCGAACGCCGACGTCAGCCTCTACACCTATTCGCCGTCGGCCGACATCGAAACCGCGGTCGGGATCAACGGGTCGCGCTACATCGACCTGCCGACGGCGCTCAAATACCGCCGCAGCGTCGATTCCACCTGTTCGTGCCGCAGGCGCGGCCAGAGCTGGGCCGACGCGCTGGCGGGCGCCGAGCAGCGGCTCGGCGGCGGCGGCCGGACCGACATCGTGGTCACGCCCGAAAAATCGGCGGAACTGTCGCGCCCGAAGCCGGACGCCAAGCCGAAGCCGGGGGCCAAGCCGACGCCCGACGCGGCCAAGACGCCCGCGCTCGATCCCAAGGCGGCCGCCGATCAGGCGCCGATCGATCAGCTGATCGGACAGCAGGCGGCGACGCCCAACCCCGGCTCCGGCATCGCCGTCGGCGAGGCCAAGACCGGCCCGCTCTACACCAAGGGGCAGGGGCAGACCGAAGAGGTCGTCGGGCCCGACGGGGTCAAGCGGCGCGTGCGGATAATCGATCCAACGCTTTGATCCTGCCGATCAGCGGCAGCAGAGCGGCGAGTTCCGGCCCGGACTCCTGCCCCGTCAGGGCGAGCCGCAGGGGATGGAACAGCGCCCTGCCCTTGCGCCCGGTCGCCGTCTTGAGCGCGCCCGTCCACGTCCCCCAGGTCGTGGCGTCCCATGGCGCGGGCGGCAGGCAGCCGACCGCCTCGCCGAGGAACGGGGCGTCCTCGACGATCGGTTCGATCCGGCCGTGGACGACCCGCCACCAGTCGCGCGCCTCGGCCAAACGGGCGAGATTGCCGCGCACCGCGGTCCAGAACGGTTCGGCGTCGACGCCGACGATTTCGAGCGCCGAAAGACGGTCGCGCACGTCCTCGAACGCCAGCCCATGGAGCGTGCGCGCCGACAGCGCCTCCAGTTCGGCCTCGTCGAACCGCGCCGCGCCGCGCGACAACTGGGCGAGATCGAAGGTTGCGGCGAGTTCGCCGAGCGCGCGCACCGGGCGCACGGACTGGGCCGAGCCGACGAGAACCGCGAGCGCCGCCACCGCCAGGGCCTCGACGCCATTGTCGCGCAGCGACGCGATCGAGAGCGCACCGGTCCGCTTGGACAGCCCTTCGCCCGCCGCGTCGGTCAAGAGATTGTGGTGCCCGAACGCAGGCGCCCGGCCCGACAGCGCCTCGAATATCTGGATCTGCACCGCGGTGTTGGTGACGTGATCCTCGCCGCGAATGACATGGCTGACGCGCAGGTCGATGTCGTCGACGACCGAGGGCAGCGTGTAGAGATAGGTGCCGTCCTCGCGGACGAGGACGGGATCCGACAGCGACGAACAATCGATATGGCTGGGCCCCCGCACCAGATCGTCCCACTCGACGGTCGTCGGCGCGAGGCGGAACCGCCAGTGCGGGCGGCGGCCCTGCGCTTCCAACGCGGCGCGCTCCGGCGCGGTGAGGGCCAGGGCCGCTCGATCGTAAACGGGCGGGCGGCCGAGCGCCTGCTGGCGCTTGCGGCGACGATCGAGTTCCTCGGCCGTCTCATAGGCCGGGTAGAGCCGCCCGGCCTCCCGCAGCCGTGCGGCGGCGGCGTCAAAGAGCGCCATCCGCTCGGACTGCCGCACCGTCTCGTCGGCGGTGACGCCGAGCCAGGCGAGGTCGACCTCGATGGATTGGGCGTATTCGGCGCGCGACCGCTCGCGGTCGGTGTCGTCGAAACGCAGGATGAAGCGTCCGCGCTCGCGCATCGCGAACAGCCAGTTCAGCAACGCCGTGCGGGCGTTGCCGATGTGGATGCGGCCGGTCGGCGAGGGCGCGAAGCGGACGGCGGACCTGTTCGGCATGCGCCTTCATAGAAGCGTCGCGCCGGCCCCGCAACATGGGCCGCGCCCGAATCAGCGGCGAGGTTTGGGATCAGTCATGACCATCAGTCAGTTCGCCGGCGCCTATTGCGTCATCGCCGCGTCGGTCCAGGCGCTCGGCGCCGCCATGGCCGCGGCGCGCTGCGTCCGTCGCGCCGAGCCCCTGCCGGCCCGGCCCGGCTCGCCGCCGGTCACCCTGGTGCGGCCGTTGTGCGGCGTCGATCCGTTCGCGCAGGAGACGCTCGCCTCGACCTTCGCGCTCGACTATCCGGGATACGAGGTGGTCTTCTGCCTGGCGGACGGCGACGACCCGATCGCGCCGCTGGTGCGCCGGCTGATCGCCGCGCATCCGCGCGTTCCCGCGCGCCTGTTGGTCGGCGACGACCGGCCCAGCGGCAATCCAAAGCTCAACAATGTCGTCAAGGGCTGGAAGGCGGCCCGCCATGAATGGATCGTGATCGCCGATTCCAACGTCCTGATGCCGCGCGACTACATCCAGCGCCTGATGGCGCGCTGGCGCACCGACACCGGAATCGTCTGCGCGCCGCCGATCGGCTCGGCGCCGGGAAGCTTCGCGGCCGAGATCGAATGCGCCTTCCTCAACACCTATCAGGCGCGCTGGCAATATGCGGGCGAGACGCTCGGCTTCGGCTTTGCCCAGGGCAAGACCATGTTGTGGCGGCGGGCGGTGCTGGAGGCGGGCGGCGGCATCGACGCCCTCGGCGCGGAAGTCGCCGAGGACGCCGCGGCGACCAAACTCATCCACCGGGCCGGGCTGCGCGCGCATCTGGTCCGCGCGCCCTTCGAACAGCCGCTCGGCGCGCGCCGATGGAGCGACGTCTGGGCCCGGCAGGTGCGCTGGGCGCGGCTGCGGCGTGCGACCTTCCCCTGGGCTTTCGCGCCCGAACTGCTGACGACCGGGTTGTTCGTCCTGGTCGCCGCCTGGTTCGGCGCCGCGGAAGCCGGTTTGAACCCGTTCACGGCGGTGCTCGTCGCGGCTCTGGTCTGGTACGGCTCGGAGGCGCTGCTCGCCTGGGCTGCCGGCTGGCGGCTCGGCTTCCGCTCGCTGCCCGCCTGGATGGTCCGCGATCTCGCCCTCCCCTGGCTATGGGCGCTTGCCTGGGCCAGCGACAGTTTCATCTGGCGCGGCAATGCGATGTCGGTCGCCGAAGACGAGACCGGCGTCGCCGCCGGGCGCTGAATCGCCGCGCTCGCCGGGCGTTCCCGCGCGCGCCAGGGCGGCGATCGCAAAGCCGTCGGTCGGCGGCGGCGCGACCAACCGCCGCGCCACCCTGCGCGACAGGAAGGAACGCATCGGCTCGTCGTAGAACCTGGTCAGGGCGATGGCGGCGACGAGCGTCAGACCGATCGAGGCGACGATCGCGCCGCCGCGCGGTTCCTGCGCCTGCTCGGCGAATTGATAGACCGCGCGCGCGATCGGCAGGTGCAGGCAATAGACGGGATAGGAAATCCAGCCGAGCCGGCGCGCCAGCCCGAGCGCAAGGGCCCCTTTCGGCGCCGCGATCGCGCCCGCACAGATGAGGCACGGCGCCACGACCGCGACGAACAGCGCGGGATAGAGGCCGCCGAGCGCGTTCGGACAGGCGAGGAAAGCGATCAGCAGCGCATAGAGCAGCAGCGGGCTGCGGATGTTGCGGGCGACGAATTCGCGCCAAGCGCGGAACCGCCTGTCCTCGACCAGCGCGTGCAACGCCATGCCGACGGAGAATCCGAACAGCACGCGCGGGAATCCGCCGGTGAAATTCTCGAACCCCCATCCCTGGGCAATGTCGAATTCGCGCCGGCCGTGGGACGCGGCGAAAGCCAGGCTTAGCAGCAGCAGCAGCGCGTAACTCGCGATCGCCAGGCGCGCGAGCCGCGGGACGGACAGCCGCGTCAGCGGGAAGAACGCGCAGCTGGCGACCATTTCGAAGAACAGCGACCACAGCGGCGGATTGCCGGGGAAGATCTCGCCGGTCTTCATCACCGCGGGAAAGCCGATGTTGAAGATCCCGCAGCCGTGGAGGTCGGGGATGAAGAGGGCGTTATAGAGGAAGCTGGCGAGGATGAAGCCCCGGGAACAGGTCGTCCATCCCGCATCTTGCGCTTGGAGGAGGACGACGACGCCCAGCGCGACGCCGAGGACGAACAGCGGATAGAGGCGGACCACCCGCTTGCCGATATATTCGGCAAAGCTCATGCCGGCCGCCACCCGCGCGCTGTAGGAATGGGCGATCACGAAGCCGCTCAGCATGAAGAACAGGTCGACCGCGAGCGCGGCGTCTTTGAAGACGGCGTATCGGGAGGAGTCGCTCACATGCATCAGCATGACCGCGATCGCCGCGATTCCACGCATGCCGTCGAGCGTCTCGTAGCGTTTTTCGGCGTCCTCGGACATCGGGCTCCGACCGGCTCGCGCGGAATGGCGCGCCCAGCGTGGCGCAAGCCGGGCCCGTCGTCCGCCAGTTTCGGCGGCCGAGATTAACAATTTGATTCTTTTTACTGATTCGCGCGAATGTCGCGCAAATCCCTTGTCGCGCCAGCATTATTCTGGCCAAATTGTCGCGGCGATTGGGGCTTTTCAAACAGTCGAATCGTCGTATGGTGAGGTGTCGTCAACGAACTGAAAGGAGGTGATCCAGTGTCTCATTGTCTATCGCCACAAGTGATCAGCAGGGCCTGGGTTATTGTCCGTGCGGAGAAAGACCGCGCATAGCAGGCGCCCGGAAGAAGAACCCTGAGCGATCTCTGCGTGGTCGCGACAATGGAAGGGCCGCTCACGGGCGGCCCTTCTCTTTTTCGCCGCCGTCGCGACATCCCTTCGGCCTCAGGGAGAGCTCGGCCGTCCGCTACTCCTCGAACCGCTCGCTGGTTCCCGCCTGCCCGTGCGGCGCGATCGCCGCGTCGGGCGCCAGCGCCGGGGCGCCGGAATCGCGGAACCGGTTGACGATGGGATAGCGCCGATCGCGCCCGAAATTCTTTGGCCCCACCTTCACGCCCGGCGCCGACTGGCGGCGCTTGTATTCGGCGAGGTACAGCAGCCGCTCGATCCGGCGCACCGTATCGGGGTCGAAGCCCTGGGCGATGATTTCGGCGAGCCGCATTTCCTTCTCGACGAGCCCATGCAGGATCGCGTCGAGGACTGGATAGGGCGGCAGCGAATCCTCGTCCCTTTGGTTCTCGCGCAGTTCCGCGCTGGGCGGCTTGACGATGATGTTGGCCGGGATCACCTCGCCGTCCGGACCGAGCGCGCCTGCCGGCCTCCAGCGGTTGCGCAGCGCCGAGAGGCGGAACACCTCCATCTTGTAGAGGTCCTTGATCGGGTTGAAGCCGCCGTTCATGTCGCCGTAGAGCGTGGCGTAGCCGACCGACATTTCCGATTTGTTGCCTGTCGTGACCACCATCGGCCCGAACTTGTTGGAGATCGACATCAGGATGAGGCCGCGCGCGCGGCTCTGGATGTTCTCCTCCGTGATGTCGCGACCGCGCCCTTCGAACAGGCCGGCGAGCGCATGCTCGACCCCCTCGACCGGTCCGGCGATCGGAACCACGTCGTAGCGAACGCCGAGCGCCCTGGCGCAGGCGGCGGCGTCGGCGAGCGATTCCATCGAGGTGAACCGATAGGGCAGCATGATCGCGTGGACGCGCGCCGCGCCCAACGCGTCGACCGCCATCGCCGCGCAGAGTGCGGAATCGACGCCGCCCGACAGGCCGAGCACGACGCCGGGAAAGCGGTTGTTCTCGACATAGTCGCGCAGGCCTAGCACGCAGGCTGAATAATCCGCCTCGTCGCCCTCCTCGACCACGACGCGCTCGCCCTCGACGCAGCGCCAGCCCGTCGCGCCGCGCTGCCAGACGGTGCGCGCGACGGCTTCCCGGAACGCCGGCAATTGCAGGGCCAGCGAGCGATCGGCGTTCAGCGCGAATGAGGCGCCCTCGAATACGAGCTCGTCCTGGCCGCCGACCTGATTGAGATAAATCAGCGGCAGGCCGCTCTCGACGACCCGCGAGACCGCGACATTGTGGCGGAGCGCGACCTTGCCGCGCTCATAGGGCGAGGCGTTGGGCACGAGCAGGATTTCGCCGCCGGTCTCGGCGATGCATTCGACGGGATCGGGCCCCCAGATGTCCTCGCAGATCGGCACGCCGATCCGCACGCCGCGGAACGAAATCGGCCCCGGCGAGGGTCCCGGGCGGAACACGCGCTTCTCGTCGAACACGCCGTAATTGGGCAGGTCGACCTTGAACCGCACGGAATCGATGCGGCCGCCGTCGAGCAGCGCATAGGCGTTGTAGAGCGCGCCGCCCTCGGCCCAGGGCAGCCCGACCAGCACCGCCGGCCCGCCGTCCGCCGTCTCGCGCGCGAGCGCCTCGCAGGCCGTCCGGCACGCCTCCTGGAACGCCGGCTTCAGCACGAGGTCCTCGGGCGGATAGCCCGAGAGGAACAGTTCGGAGGCCATCACAATGTCGGCCCCGAACCCGGCGGCATGCGCGCGCGCGGCGCGAAGTCGCTGGAGATTGCCGTCGATGGCGCCGACGATCGCGGAGAGCTGGGCGAGGGCGATGACGAGGCGATCGGCGGGCGCGGGCATGGGCCTCGTTTAGCGCGCGGACAGGCGGCGGGCAATCGGCGCGACCCGACCCGCGCCGCTCCTCGTCCCCGCTTCACCGCCGCGCGCGGCGCGTCGTCCATTCTCTCCTGCCGGCCGGGTGCTTCCGCCCTGAAGGCGCCGCGCGCGCGGAGCGCCGCAGGCATCGGTCGATTCCGGAACCCAAAACAGATGCTGATCGACCGACCAACGGATCTCCTGGCGCCGC
>JBEKEI010000175.1:0-9396 GCA_050013915.1 Roseiarcus sp. | reverse complement strand
CGGCGCGATCGACTACGAGCAGTTCATGGAGATCGTCACCTCCTCGGCCCCTTCGGTCGGCCATTGCAACACCATGGGCACCGCCTCGACGATGAACGCGCTCGCCGAGGCGCTCGGCATGAGCCTGCCCGGCTGCGCCGCGATTCCCGCCCCCCACCGGGAGCGCGGCCAGATCGCCTATGAGACCGGCAAGCGGATCGTCGCCATGGTCTGGGAGGATTTGAAGCCGTCCGACATTCTCACCCGCGAGGCGTTCGAGAACACGATCGTGGTCAACAGCGCGATCGGCGGCTCGACCAACGCGCCCATCCACATCAATGCGATCGCGCGTCATATCGGCGTTCGCCTCGACATCGAGGATTGGGAGACGGTCGGCCACAAGGTGCCGCTGCTGGTCAACATGCAGCCGGCGGGCAAGTATCTGGGCGAGGAATTCCATCGCGCCGGCGGCGTGCCCGCCGTCGTCAACGAGCTGATGAAGAAGAATCTCATCCATGGCGCGGCGCTGACCGTCAACGGCCGGTCGATCGGCGAGAATTGCAAGGGCAAGGAGAGCGGCGATTCCGACGTGATCTTCCCCGTCGGGGCGCCGCTTAAGGCCGACGCCGGTTTCATCGTGCTGCACGGCAACCTGTTCGACAATGCGATCATGAAGACCAGCGTCATCGACGAGGAATTCCGCAGCCGCTATCTGTCGAAGCCCGGCGATCCCGAGGCGTTCGAAGGCCGGGCGATCGTGTTCGACGGCCCCGAGGACTATCATCACCGGATCGACGATCCCGGACTTGCGATCGACGAGCATTGCGTGCTGTTCATTCGCGGCGCGGGGCCGATCGGCTATCCCGGCAGCGCCGAAGTCGTCAACATGCAGCCGCCCGCGGCGCTGATCAAGCGGGGCGTCCACGCGCTGCCGTGCATCGGCGACGGCCGGCAGTCGGGCACGTCGGGTTCGCCCTCGATCCTCAACGCTTCCCCCGAAGCGGCCGTCGGCGGCGGTCTCGCCCTGGTGCGCACGGGCGACCGCGTCCGCATCGATCTCAACAAGCGGACCGCGAACATGCTGATCGCGGAGGAGGAGCTCGCGCTGCGGCGCGCGCATTACCAGAAGCACGGCTTTCCCTACCCGGCGAGCCAGACGCCGTGGCAGGAGATCCAGCGCGGCATGGAGGACCAGCTCGGCGCCGGGATGGTGCTGAAGCCGGCGGTGAAATATCAGCGCGTCGCCCAGACCATGGGCGCGCCGCGCGACAATCACTGACGGCGGATCGGCGAGGATGCGGGCGGCGCCGCCCGTGGCGCTCGAAGCGACGCAGGCGCGATGAGGAGCGGGGCGCGGCCATGGATTGGAACGAGCAGCCGGTCGGGGCCGCCGTGGCGACGCATCCCGCGCGGCGGCCCGGGCGGGTCACGATCGAAGGCCGCGCCGTCGCGCTCGTTCCGCTCAGCGCGGACGCCCACGCCGACGCGCTGTTCGACGGCGCGAACGGCGGCGAGAAGGACCGAGTCTGGACCTATCTGTTCGATGGGCCCTATGCGGACCGCGCCGTCTTTCGGGCCGGCATCGAAGCCAAGGCGCGATCGGAGGACCCCCTGTTCTTCGCGATCGTCGACAAGCCGAGCGGCCGGGCGGTCGGCTATCAGACGTTTCTGCGCATCGAGCCGCAGCACCGCGTCATCGAGGTCGGCAATATTCTCTATACGCCCGCAATCCAGCGCTCGATCGGCGCCACGGAGGCGCAATATCTGTTCGCTCGCCATGTCTTCGACGAGCTGGGCTATCGCCGCTACGAATGGAAATGCAACGCGCTGAACGCGCCGTCGCGGCGCGCGGCGCTGCGCCTCGGCTTCGCCTTCGAGGGCGTCTTTCGCCAGCACATGATCGTCAAGGGGCGCAATCGCGACACCGCCTGGTATGCGATGCTCGACGGCGAATGGCCGATGCGCCGGGCGGCCTTCGAGCGATGGCTGGCGCCGGAAAACTTCGATGCGTCGGGGCGGCAGAAGGTCGCGCTGTCGGCGCTCAACGGACTGACGCCGTGATCCTCGTCAGCCTCGACCTGAACGGCGCCCCTCCGGTCGAAAGGCGCGATCGGGGCCCGGCGCGATGACGCAGGACCGGTCCGGCGCGGCCCCGCCGCGGCGCGCCGTTTCCGGCGACGTGCCCGCGATCGTCGCGCTGCAACGCGCCGCCTATGCGCCCAACAGAATCGCGCTCGGCGTCGAGCCGATCCCGCTCCAGGCGGACTACGCCGAAATCGTCGCGCGGATGGAGGTCTGGCTGTTCGGCCCCGACGAGGCGCTGCGCGGCGTGCTCGCGCTCGAACCTCACCCCGACGCCCTCATGATCTGGAGCATCGCGACCGCGCCGCCGGCCCAAGGCGCCGGGCTGGGCGGCGCCATGCTGGATTTCGCGGAAGCGCAGGCGCGCGCTCTCGGGCTGCCGAAGCTGCGGCTGTATACCGGCCAGAAGCTGCGCGCCAACGTCGACTGGTATCTGCGGCGCGGGTTTGCTATCGACCGACGGGAAGAACTGGCCGATCGTCGGATCGTCCATATGAGCAAGCGGCTCGATTGATACGGGGAGGAGCAGGGCCATGGCGGACCGTCTGAACGGGAAGGTCGCGTTGCTGACGGCGGCGGCGGCGGGGATCGGGCGCGCGACCGCGCAGGCTTTCCACGCCGAAGGCGCCCGGGTGATCGCGACCGATCTCGACGCCGCCAAACTGGCCGGCCTGGCCGGCGACCTGCGGCCGCTCGACGTCCGCTCGACGGAGGCGGTCGAGGCGCTCGCCAGGGAGATCGGGCCGATCGACATCCTGTTCAATTGCGCCGGCTTCGTCCACCACGGCACCGTGCTCGAGTGTTCGGACGGCGACTGGGACTTCTCCTTCGATCTCAATGTGAAATCGATGCACCGGACGATTCGCGCCTTCCTGCCCGGCATGCTCGCCAGGGGCGGCGGCTCGATCGTCAACGTCGCGTCCGGCGCGTCCTCGGTGCGCGGCATTCCCAACCGCTATGTCTACGGCGCCTCGAAGGCCGCGGTGATCGGCCTGACCAAGGCGGTGGCGGCCGATTTCATCAAGCGCGGCCTGCGCTGCAACGCGATCTGTCCGGGCACGATCGAGAGCCCTTCGCTCGAACAACGCATCCAGACGCTGGCCGCCCAGACCGGACAGACGCTCCAGGCGGTGCGCCAGGCCTTCATCGATCGGCAGCCGATGGGGCGGTTGGGCTCGGCTCAGGAAATCGCCAATCTCGCGGTCTATCTCGCCTCGGACGAGAGTTCGTACACCACCGGCCAGGTCCATCTGGCCGACGGCGGCTTCGCCCTGTAGCGCCCGTCGCGCGGGTCCGATGGAACGGCGGGCCGGACAGCGAGCCCGGGGGTTGCGCGCCGTTAGGGTGAATTTTTAGGGTTAAGCCAGCATTAAGGTCTTCATGCCAATTTCCCCTTCATTGAAGGCTTGCGCGAGGCTGTCGGGTCCGCGCCGAATGAAGGGGTTTTGTCATGGGCGCTTTGAAGGCCCTCTTTCTCGCGAGCGCCGCCGTCGTCGGCCTTGCGAGTTTCGCACACGCGGCGGACCTCCTGCCGCCCGCGCCGCAAATGGAGCCGCCGCCGATGGCCGCTCCCGAATTCTCGGGCTGGTATCTGCGCGGCGACGTCGGCATGGCGGTTGCGTCGGGCAACGCCGGGGTCGGGATCAGCCCGAATCCGCTCGTCGGCCTTCCCGCCGACGCGTACAACAGCTTCTACAACGCTTCGCTGTCGGCCTCGGCGCTGTTCGACGTCGGCGTCGGCTACCAGATCAACAACTGGCTGCGCTTCGACGTGACCGGCGAATATCGCGGCGGCTCGCATTTCCAGGTGCTGGAACAGGTCGGCATTCCCTCGATCTCGACCCAGTACGGCGATTTCTATCGCGGCGACGCGTCCTCGCTCATCGGCCTCCTCAACGGCTATGTCGATCTCGGCACCTGGTGGGGCGCCACCCCCTTCCTGGGCGCGGGCGTCGGCGTCGCCAACAATCGTCTCACCGGCGTGACCGATCAGGGCTTCGCCTGCCAGGCTGGTCCCTGCTCGCCGTCGGGCGGCTATCTCGCCAATGGTTCGAACACCAGCCTCGCATGGGCGCTGATGGCCGGCGTCGATTTCAACGTCACCCAGAACCTGAAGCTCGAACTCGGCTATCGGTTCCTCGACTACGGGCAGTTGAAGACCGGCGGCTCCAACTGCTTCAACGGGACCGGCGTCAACGGCGGCTTCAGTTCGTCCCAGTGCAGCGGCGGCGGCTACACGCTCTCCACTCGCGATCTCTATTCGCAGGACTTCCGTCTCGGCCTGCGCTGGGACTTCGCGGAGGGGCCGACCTTCTCTCCGGAGCCGGCGCCGCTCGTGCGCAAGTACTGACGGCGGACGGTTTCGAGCCGTTGTCGCGCGGCGCCGGGGGCATCCCCGGCGCCGCTTCGCGTCTGCCGCCGTCGTCATCGCCGCGTCGTCGAGCCGACCGTTCGCGGGGCCCGCGCGCCGGACCACGCCCCGACGACGGCGCCGGAGCGATTCGCAGAGCGCGGACGAGGCGCGTTCGATGACCGAGATTCCGGCGAAGGCGCGCGCCCTGCGCAGCGGGCTCTGGAGCCATCCGACCCTCCTGCTCTCGCTGACCGCGCTGATGTTCGCCGGTCATTCGGTCGCGGGGCGCCTCGCGGTCGGCGAAATCTCGCCGATGACCCTCACCTGCGCGCGATGGGGCCTCGCGCTGATTCCCCTCGGCCTGGCGCGGCGCGGCCATTTCGCGCGCGACCTCGCGATCCTGCGCGGACGCTGGATGTTCACCATCGCCATGGGCGCGCTCGGGCTGACCGCGTTCAACGCGCTGTTCTACACGGCCGCCCATCGCACCAGCGCGCTCAACCTGTCGATCCTGCAGGGCGCGATCCCGGCTTTCGTCCTGATCGGGGCGCGGCTGGTCTTCGGGGCGAAGGTGCGCAATCTGCAGGCCTTCGGCGCCTTCGTCACCATGGTCGGCGTGGTCGCGATCGCCAGCCGCGGCGATTTGGCCCGCTTGCTCGCGCTCGGCTTCAACGGCGGCGACCTGATGATGGTGCTCGCCTGCGTTTTCTACGCCGGCTATACGGTCGGCTTGCGTGATCGCCCGACAATCGGCGGCCTCGGTTTTTTCGCCGCGCTGGCGGCCGTCGCCTTCGTCACCTCGATCCCGCTGCTGGGAGTCGAGATCGCGGGCGGCGGGTTCATCCAACCCAGCGGCAAAGGCATCGCCGTGCTGCTCTACGCCGCGCTGTTTCCGTCGCTGATCGCCCAGATTTTCTTCATGCGCGGCGTCGAACTGATCGGTCCCGGCCGGGCCGGCGTATTCGTCAACCTCGTCCCGGTGTTCGGCGCGCTGCTCGCCGTCCTCCTGCTCGGCGAGGCCTTCGCGCCCTATCACGCGGTCGCCCTCGTCCTCGTCGTCGCCGGCATCACGATCGCCGAGCGCTCGGCCCGCCCGGCGGCCGAAGTGAGGTAAACCCAATGTCATTTTGGATTCCGCCGATCCTGCGGCAGGAATGAACCCCCATCAGGGAGGCAGAACATGGGTCAACTCATCACGCTCAAATCCAGCGACGGCTTCGCGTTCGGCGCCTGGCGCGCCGATCCTGCGGGCGCGCCGCGCGGCGGCGTCGTCGTCATTCAGGAGATCATGGGGGTCAACCATCACATCCGCGCCGTCGCGGATCTCTACGCCGCGCAGGGCTATCTGGCGATCGCCCCGGCGCTGTTCGACCGCGCCGAGCCGGGTTTCGAGGTCGGTTACGACGGGCCGAGCATCCAGCGCGGCATGGCGATCGCGGGCAAACTGGACCGGGACAAGATGATCCTCGACGTCGCCGCGGCGATCGCGGTCGCCGGCAGCGCCGGCAAGGTCGGCATCGTCGGCTATTGCCTGGGCGGCACCGTCTCCTATCTCGCCGCATGCCGTCTGCCCGGGCTCGCGGCGGCGTCCTGCTACTACGGCGGCGGCGTCCTCGCGGCCAAGGAGGAGGCGCCGCGCATCCCGACAATACTCCATTTCGGCGCGAAGGACGCCCATATCCCGATCGCCGGGGTCAGGGAATTCCAGGCCCTGCATCCCGATCTGCCGGTCTACGTCTATGACGCCGACCATGGCTTCAACTGCGACGAGCGGGGCAGCTATGACGCCCCCAGCGCCGCGCTGGCGCGCGCGCGCACATTCGACTTCTTCAAGGCGAACCTCGGCTGATCGGTTCGACGGCGTCCACCGGCCGCGCCGGGCGCAATGGACGCCCAGAGCCTATTTGACGAGCTTGGGCGCGCCGGCGCGGGGCGTCTCGTCGTCCTGCATCACGCCGAGACGACGGGCGACTTCCGTATAGGCCTCGATCATGCCGCCCATGTCGCGGCGGAATCGGTCCTTGTCGAGCTTGTCGTTCGACTTGACGTCCCACAGCCGGCACGAATCGGGACTGATCTCGTCGGCCACGACGATCCGCATGGTTTCGCCCTCCCACAGGCGACCGCATTCGATCTTGAAGTCGACGAGCCGGATGCCGACGCCCAGAAACAGGCCGGTGAGGAAGTCGTTGACCCGGATGGCCAGAGCCATGATGTCGTCGATCTCCTGCGGCGCCGCCCATCCGAACGCGGTGATATGCTCTTCGGAGACGAGCGGATCGTTGAGGGCGTCGTTCTTGTAGTAGAACTCGATGATCGATCGCGGCAGCTGGGTGCCCTCCTCGATCCCGAGACGGGTCGCGAGCGAGCCGGCGGCGACATTGCGGACGACCACTTCGAGCGGAATGATCTCGACCTCGCGAATCAGCTGCTCGCGCATGTTGAGACGGCGGATGAAATGCGTCGGCACGCCGATATCGTTGAGCTTTTGAAACAAATACTCCGAAATCCGGTTGTTCAACACGCCCTTGCCTTCGATCACCTCATGCTTCTTGGCGTTGAACGCGGTCGCGTCATCCTTGAACCGTTGAATCAGCGTCCCGGGCTCGGGGCCCTCATAGAGGATCTTGGCTTTGCCTTCGTAAATCGTGCGGCGGCGGTTCATGGGCAATAACCGTGGCTTGAGGAAATCCATGGATCGGCCTTTATTCTTGATGTCCCGACCCTCCCTGGGGAGACGATCGGGATATGGGGAGCGGGGCCGCGAGAGCCGGACCTGCAGGCGACTCTCGAGGGCCGTCGATCAGCCCCCGCGTCAGCCTATCTGATCGGCGCCCCTGGCACAACGCGAGCCTCCGCCGCAGGTAAACGTCGGGCGGCGGCCTTGCCGGCGGCCGCCGGCCCCGCCCGCGGGGCCGGGAGGCGGTTCGAATCGCCCGCGATCGCGGGTCCGCGCCGATCGGCGGCGCCGCCGCCGGTCCTGCGGTTGCGGGGCGCGATCGGGGCGCCGCCATCGGGCGGGGGACCGTCCAATTCGACTTTGGTCGGGCGCTGCGGGCCGCGCGCGACGAGGGTTCGGGGACGCTTTAGACCAAAGTTCCATGGACTCATGGGTCGACGCCTCTGCAATTTGGCTTCATTATGCAAAACAGGGTAGAAGCGAAAATGGCCGCCGCGTCCGTGGCGGCGGGTCGCCCGCGTCGCGGATGGATCGGGACGTCCGTTCGCCAATCAGCCTCGGTGGGGAGAGAAACGTATGACCGCAGCAGCCGCAGCGCCGTCGTTGGACGCCGACAGACCGATGACGGGCGCCGAGAAGACGGTGATCTTCGCCTCTTCGCTCGGAACGATCTTCGAATGGTATGATTTCTATCTCTACGGGTGGACCGCCTCGCAGATCGGCAAGGCGTTCTATTCGGCGTTCGACGCCAATACGCAGTTCATCTTCGCGCTGCTGACCTTCTCGGCCGGCTTCCTCGTGCGCCCGTTCGGCGCGCTCGTATTCGGCCGCGTCGGCGACATGGTCGGCCGCAAATACACCTTCCTGGTGACGATCACGATCATGGGCCTGTCGACCTTCCTCGTCGGCCTGACGCCCGGCTATCAGACTTTGGGCTGGCTGGCGCCGGCGATCCTGATCGGGCTGCGGCTGCTGCAGGGCCTGGCGCTCGGCGGCGAATATGGCGGCGCGGCGACCTATGTCGCCGAGCACGCGCCGCAGGGGCGACGGGGCTTCTACACCTCCTGGATTCAGACGACGGCGACCATCGGGCTGTTCCTGTCGCTGGCGGTCGTCTACATCGTCCGCAACAGCGTCTCGGCCGAATCCTTCGCCGATCCCGGCCTGTGGAGCGGCTGGCGCATTCCCTACCTGCTGTCGATCATCCTGCTCGGGATTTCGCTGTGGATCCGCCTGCAGCTCAGCGAATCCCCGGTTTTCCAGAAGATCAAGGACGAGGGGACGCAATCGAAGGCCCCGCTGTCGGAGGCCTTCGGCAACTGGAAGAACGGCAGGATCGCGATCATCGCCCTGTTCGGGCTCACCGCCGGGCAGGCGGTGATCTGGTACGGCGGCCAGTTCTACGCGCGCATATTTCTGGTCAATACGCTCAAGGTCGCGCCGAACACCGCCGACATCGCGCTCATCATCGCCCTGGCGATCGCCACCGTCGGGTTCCTGTTCTTCGGCTGGCTGTCCGACCGGATCGGCCGCAAGCCGATCATCCTGGCCGGTTGCCTGCTCGGCGCGGTGACCTATCACTTCGCCTTCGGCCTGCTGACCCATGCCGCCAATCCGGCGCTCGAAGCGGCGCTGGCGCAGGCGCCGATCGTCGTCACCGCCGACCCCGCCGACTGCAACGTCCTGTTCGATCCGGTCGGCGGCCGGGTGTTCAGGAGTTCGTGCGACGTCGCCCGCAATGCGCTGATCGCTTCGTCGGTGAGCTTCCGGGTCGAGAGCGGCCCGCCCGGCAGCGTCGCCAAGGTGACGGTCGGCGACAAGTCGTTCGACTCGGTCAACGGCAATGCGCTCGACGCCAAGGAGTTCAAGGACCAGAACGACGCGTTCAAGAAGGCCGTGACCGGCGCCGTCACGGCGGCCGGCTATCCGACCAAGGGCGCCGACCCGGCCGCGATCAACATGCCCCTGCTGATCGCGGTGCTGGTCTATCTGGCGATCCTCGTGACGATGGTCTACGGGCCGATCGCGGCGGCGCTGGTCGAACTGTTCCCGACCCGGATCCGCTACACCGGCATGTCGCTGCCCTATCACATCGGCAACGGCTGGTTCGGCGGCCTGCTGCCGCCGATCGCGGTCGCGCTGGTCGCTGCAACCGGCAACATCTACGCCGGGCTGTGGTATCCGATCGTGATCGCCGCGATGACCTTCATCGTCGGCCTGATCTTCGTGCCGGAGACGAAGGATCGCGAGATCCATCATCTCGACTGAGCGCGGCGGCGAGGCGCCGCCCGAGATTCCCCGG
>JBEKEI010000174.1:0-9481 GCA_050013915.1 Roseiarcus sp. | reverse complement strand
TGGGACGCGATGCAGCAGGTCCGGGAGGAAGTCTATTTCGCCTCACCGGGGGTGGAAAACAAGCGCTCGGCGCGATCGGCGGCTATCCGATATCGAGACTTCCTGAGCTTCTGGACGGCAGGCTGGGTATCGATGGTCGAGGATGATCGACCGCGCCGATGGCGGCCTTCGCCAGCACCACCGGCATCCTTGCCCTCGTCTACACGCCGCCGAGCGTCAGCGATGCCAAGGCCGCCAGGACCGCCGACGAGCTTTGAACTGCGGCGGCGCCGCTGGAGGGCGTGGGAGCGGTCGCGGCGCGGTAGTTCCCGTCCTTCTCCTTGACCAGGTCCCGGTTGGTCGCGGCGGTCGGATCGGCGGCGACCGACGCCGCCGTATATTCGCCGTTGTCCAACCTCACCAGTGCGGCGGCCGAAGTCGTGGATGCGGACAATGCAAAAATTGTCATGGGATGGCGCCTCGGACGATGAACGTGTTCTAGTCCGAAGTAATTAATGCTTCGCTAACCATGTTTCTCCAGCTCCGCCAGCGTCGCCGACCTATTGGCGTGCGCGGCAGGCTGGTGACCCGCGGCAAGGCGAAGAGGGCCGACATCGTCCTCTACTACAAGCCGAACCTCCCGATCGCGCTCATCGAGGCGAAGGACAACACGCACAGCGTCGGCGACGGGATGCAACAGGGGCTGGACTACGCGGCGGGCGAGGCGTTCGCGCCTGCCGAGGGGCTGAATATCACCGCGGCCCCCAATCTCGGCCGCCGGTTGTCGTCGATGGCCAAACCCTTGTAAAGGCGGGCCTTCGGCGGCTTCGGCCTTGACAAGGCTTTGCCCATCGACCTTTCGCGCCGCCGAGAGATCGATGGGCGAGGGTGGGCCGATAAAGCCGTCGCAGCCGACCTGCTCGAAACAGCGAGGAGCCGAAATCGCTCCCGCCCGTTCAAATCCCGCGCCGATCCGGAAAGTCACCCCCATGCGCTACCCGATCGCCATCGAACCCGGCGACGAAGCCAGGGCCTTCGGCGTCGTCGTTCCCGATCTTCCCGGTTGTTTTTCCGCCGGGGACAGTCTGGACGAGGCGTTTTCGGGCGCGGCGGAGGCCGCCGCGGCCTGGATCGACGCGGCGCTCGAAGCCGGCGGGGCGGTTCCGGCGCCGTCCCGCCTGGAGGCGCTGCGACATGACCCGGCCTATGCGGGCTGGAGCTTCGGCGTCGTCGCGCTCGATCCCGCGTCGCGCGACGGCGCGACGAAGCGGTGACGATTGCGCTTCGCCGCCGTGCGCCGGGCGTCGATCCCGGTTTTCACGGCGAGAACTTGCTCGTCTACACGCCGCCCAGCGTCAGCGAAGCCAAGGCCGCCAGCACCGCCGACGAACTCTGCGCGGCCGCGATCCCGCCGGAGGGCGCGGGCGGCGTCGCCGTGCCGTAGTTCCCGTCCTTCTCCTTGACGAGGCCCAGGGCGGTGGCGGCGGTCGGATCGGCGGCGACCGACGTCGCCGTATATTCGCCGTTGGCCAGTTTCACCAGTGCGGCGGCCGAAGTGGTGGATGCGGAAAGGGCGGAAATTGTCATGGGACAGCGCCTCCGAGGATGAACAGTTCTGGCCCGAAGGAATTAACAATTCGTTAGCCATGTTTCGCGGGTGCGGCCACCGTCGCCGACCCGACGGACGGGCTGACCGCAAATCCTATTGGGTTGCCTGCCGGAGCCCCGTCGTTGACCGACCGGCAGCTCGTGTGTATGATGTGTAGCATGATGAGCGCGGACCTCATCCGGGAGCTCGAGGCCGCGGGATGGACCCTGGATCGCGTTCGCGGCTCGCACCACGTCTTCAAGCATCCGAGCCGGCCGGGCCACATCGTCGTACCGCATCCGAAAAAGGATCTGGGGATCGGATTGATCGCCGCCATCCGGCGGCGGGCGGGATTGTAGGGGATCGACGGAGAACGCCATGCGCTACCCCATCGCCGTAGAGCCCGGCGACGAAGGCAAGGCCTTCGGCGTCGTCGTTCCCGATCTCCCGGGCTGCTTTTCCGCCGGGGACAGTCTCGACGAGGCGTTTTCAGGCGCGGAGGAGGCGGCCGCGGCCTGGATCGACGCCGCGCTCGACGCCGGCGAGGCGATTCCCACGCCGTCCCGCCTCGAATCGCTGCGGGCGGACCCGGCCTATGCGGGCTGGACCTTCGGGGTCATCACGCTCGATCCCGGCTTGCTCGACGACACGATCGAGCGAGTGAATATCTCGCTGCCCCGCCGGGTGCTGCGCCGCCTCGACGCGCTGGCGGGCGCGGCCGGCGAGAGTCGGTCCGGCTTCATCGCGCAGCTCACGCTGGAGGACCGCCGCGGCCTGGGATGAGCGCCGAACGCAGGACGATTCTCGCAGAGCGTCGCCCCCTCACGTCCGCCGCAACACCACGATCCGGTTCGTATTCGTCCCCTTGGCGTTGTTGCGCACGCCCCAGCAGTTCGCCGTCTTGGTGAAGGCCTGCCGGTTCACCATCACGAACAGCCGCGAAAACGGCAGCCCCTCGGCCGCGTCCCAGACCAGCCGCTCGAGCAGCACCCTGCCGCCGCGCACCTCGCCGACCTCGAAGGCGACATGGCCGCCCGGGCGCAGCACCCGCGCGAGCTCGGCGAGCGCGCCGCGCACCATCGCCTGCCAGCCGACCTCGGTCCGGTGGCGGGCGATCGCGACTTGCGCGGGATCGACGCCGGCGAACCAGCTGCGCAGCCAATTGTCCCCGGCATAGTCGACGACGTCGAGGAACGGCGGCGAGGTGACGACCAGCGCGACCGAGCCGCTCGCAATGCCCGGCGCCGCATGCGCCGGGCCGGTCGCCAGCAGCGGGGCGGGGTGGGGCGGCGGCGGGCCGTCGGCGAGCAGCGCGGCCGACTTGCGCAGGATCAGCGCGGCGATATCGCGCTCGGGCGGCGTCTGGCCGCGCCTGGCGTTGATCCGCCGCTGCGCGGCGGCGGAGGCGGCCTGATTCGGGGGCAGCGTATAGACCGAGAAGAAGCCGGGGGAATGGCCGGTGAGCCGGTTCAGCGCGACCATCCGGATCCAGTCGTCGACCGGCCGCGCGGCGCCGTCCGGCGGCGCCTGATCGATCAGCCAGCCGCGCAGCGCGGCGAGCCGGCGCAGCGTGCGCGGATGATAGAAGGCGAGGAGATCGGGGTCCTCGTTCGCGCCGGCGTCCCAGGGGACCTCGACGAGCCGGGCGGCGATGTCGGCGAGCGTCGGCGGGCTCAGCCGCGGCCGCGTCAGCATGACGCTCAGCGGGTTGACGTCGGCGCCGAGCGGCCGGCGGCCCATCAGCGCGGCCTGCAGCGGCGTGGTGCCGCGGCCCATGAAGGGATCGTGGACCGCCTCGCCGGGCCGGGTCAGCCGCTCGATGAAGAAGGCCGGCAATTGCGGCTTGAAGCAGGCGCGGTAGCTCACCTCGTGCAGCGCATGGCCGCGGCGCTGCCCCGCGGTCCAGAATTCGTTGACGAGATAGGGAACGCCGCCGTCCAGCGTCTCGATCGACGCCTGTCCGAAGCCGCTGAAGTCGCGCACGAGCTCGCGCAGCGACGGCGTCGCGTCGCTTGCGCGCCCGGGGGCGGGCAGGGGAAGCGTTTCGAGGGCCGAATCGGTCATACCGGCAGGATAGGCGGCGCGGGCCCCGCCGCGCCAGCGCGCTTGACAGGCGCCCCGGCGGCGAAACAAATGCCGCCAGCCCAGGGCGCGCGCGACGCGTCGGCATCAGGGGGAGATCAGGGATGGCGACCGGCTTCTTCGGCGATATCGCGCCGATCCGCTTCGAGGGCGCGCACAGCGCCAATCCGCTCGCCTATCGCCATTACGAGGCGGACCGCAAGGTCCTCGGCAGGACGATCGCCGAGCATCTGCGCCCGGCGGTCTGCTACTGGCACAATTTCGCCTGGCCCGGCTCCGACATGTTCGGCGCGCCGACGTTCGAGCGGCCGTGGTTCGGCGAGACGATGGAGCACGCGCGGCTCAAGGCCGACGTCGCCTTCGAAATGTTCGGCCTGCTCGGCGTCCCCTTCTTCACCTTCCACGACCGCGACGTCGTCCCCGAGGGGGCCAATCTCGCCGAATTCGGCCGCAACCTCGAGGCGATATCGGAGATTTTCGCCGCCAAGATGAAGGCCTCCGGCGTCGGCCTGCTGTGGGGCACCGCCAATCTGTTCAGCCATCCCCGCTATATGGCGGGCGCGGCGACCAATCCCGACCCCGACGTGTTCGCCTATGCCGCCGCGCAGGTGAAGAACGCGCTCGACGCCACGCATCGGCTCGGCGGCGCCAATTACGTGCTGTGGGGCGGCCGCGAGGGCTACGAGACGCTGCTCAACACCGATCTGCGGCGCGAGCAGGAGCAGCTCGGCCGGTTCCTGTCGCTGGTCGTCGACTACCGGCATAAAGTCGGGTTCAAAGGCGTGCTGCTGGTCGAGCCCAAGCCGCAGGAGCCGACCAAGCATCAATACGACTATGACGTCGCCACCGTGTTCGGCTTCCTCCAGCGCTTCGGGCTGGAGAAGGAGGTCAAGGTCAATATCGAGGTCGGCCACGCCGTGCTCGCCGGCCATTCCTTCGAGCACGAGGTCGCGATGGCGGTCGCGCTCGGCCTGCTCGGCTCGCTCGACGCCAACCGCAACGACTACCAGTCGGGCTGGGACACCGACCAGTTCCCCAACAACGCCGCCGAACTCGTCCCCGCCTTCTATCAGATCCTCAAGGGCGGCGGCCTCGCGCCGGGCGGGCTCAATTTCGACGCCAAGCTGCGCCGGCAGTCGATCGATCCGCAGGATCTGCTGATCGGCCATATCGGCGGGCTCGACGTCTGCGCCCAGGCGCTGATCGCGGCGGCGAAGCTGATCGAGGACGGGGAGTATGACCGCTTCCTCGCCGGGCGCTACGCCCGCTGGGACGCGCCGGAGGCGCGGGCGATGCTCGGCGGCAAGGCCTCGCTCGCTGAAATCGCCGCGCGCGTCGCGCGCGACGGCGTCGATCCCCGGCCGAGATCGGGGCGGCAGGAATATCTGGAGAACCTGCTCAATCGATTTGTCTGAATCGCGGTCACCGGCGAGTCATGCTGAATCGAACGGGGCGCGCCCGCCGCGCCGCGGGCGGCCGACCCGGCCGGTTCGGGCGCCTCCGCTTAACCGTCTGTTCGGACTCGCCGCGCCAATGTCGTGCGTTGGTGCGGGATGGCGGGCGGGTGCGAGATGGTGCGGATTGCCTTGGCGCTGGCGGCCTTCGCCTCGATGCTCGCCCTGGCGGCGCCGCAGATCGCCTCGACGCTGGTGGCCGCATCGGCCAGCCGGAACCCGGTCGAGCCGAGCCAGCGGCTCACGCCGAGGGCCGCGATCGCCGAGGCGGCGCCCGAGCCGGCCGCCGCCGGCGAGACGACGCTCGAGCCCGACAGGTTCGGCCAGTTCGGCGCCGAGGTCGAAATCAACGGGCAGCCGGTCAGGGTCATGGTCGACACCGGCGCGAGTTTCGTCGTCCTGTCCTACGAGACCGCCGAGCGCATCGGGCTGCAAGTCCTCCGGGCCGATTATACCGGTCGCGTGCAGACCGCCAACGGCGTCGCCATGGTGGCGCCGATCACCCTCAGCCATGTCGCGCTCGGCCCGATCTATCTCGGCGACGTCCAGGCGCTCGTCGCCGAACGCGGCGCCAGCCCGACCAACCTGCTCGGCATGAGCTTCCTGCGCCGCCTCGCCAGCGTCGAGCAGAAGTCCGGCAAGCTCGTCCTGCGCCAGTGACGCGCCCGCGCGGCGCCGCTTGTTTTCACAGCCCAATGCTGTAGCAAGGCGGGCGCGCCGGGACCCCTGGCGCCCCGAACGCGCGCGCGAGGCCCCCCGATGTTTCCCAAGCCCGAACCGCAGCTCCTTCCCAACAGCTACGCCTATGAATCCCGCCCGATGGTCAAGCCGACCGGCTTTCGCGAATATGATGCGCGCTGGCTGTTCGAGAAGGAGATCAACCTCATGGGCGTGCAGGCGCTCGGGCTCGGGCTCGGCGCGCTGCTGCGCGAAATGGGCGTCAGGCCCGAAATCGTCGTCGGCCACGACTTCCGCAGCTATTCCGCATCGATCAAATACGCGCTGATCGCCGGCCTGATGGCGGCGGGCGTCAAGGTCCACGACATCGGCCTGGCGATCACGCCGATGGCCTATTTCGCGCAATTCGATCTCGACGTCCCCGCCGTCGCGATGGTGACCGCCTCGCACAACGACAACGGCTGGACCGGCGTGAAGATGGGCGCGCAGCGCCCGGTCACCTTCGGCCCCGAGGAGATGGGCCGCCTGCGCGAAATCGTGATCGGCGGCCGCCTGCGCTACGCCGAGGGCGGCGGCTATCGCTTCGTCGAGGGCTTCCCCGCCCGCTACGCGGCCGACCTCACCGGCCGGCCGAAATTCGCGCGCGCGATGAAGGTCGTGGCGGCGTGCGGCAATGGCACGGCGGGCGCCTTCGCGCCGCAGATCCTTTCGGCGCTGGGCTGCGAGGTCGTCGCCCTCGACTGCGACCTCGATTTCACCTTCCCGCGCTACAATCCCAATCCCGAAGACCTCCACATGCTGCATGCGATGGCCGCGGCGGTGCGCGCGTCGGGCGCCGATCTGGCGCTCGGCTTCGACGGCGACGGCGACCGCTGCGGCGTGGTCGACGACGAGGGCGCGGAAATCTTCGCCGACAAGATCGGCGTGATGCTCGCGCGCGACCTGTCGAAGCTCCATCCCGGCGCGACCTTCGTCGTCGACGTCAAGTCGACCGGCCTGTTCGCGACCGATCCGCGGCTGCTCGCGCAGGGCGCCAAGACCGACTATTGGAAGACCGGCCATTCCCACATCAAGCGCCGGGTGCGCGATCTCGGCGCGCTCGCCGGCTTCGAGAAATCGGGCCATTTCTTCTTCAACGCGCCGGTCGGGCGCGGCTACGACGACGGCTTCGTCACCGCGATCGCGGTGCTGTCGATGCTCGACCGCAACCCCGACAAATCCATGGCCGACCTCTATCGCGACCTGCCGCGCACCTTCGGCTCGCCGACCATGTCGCCCCATTGCGCGGACGAGGTCAAATATGCGGTCGCCGACCGCGTCGTCGCGCGGTTCCGCGCCATGCAGGCGAGCGGCGTCGCGCTGACCGGGCAGAAGATCCGCGAGGTGACGACCGTCAACGGCGTGCGCGTGACGGTCGCGGACGGCACCTGGGGGCTCGTGCGCGCCTCCTCCAACAAGCCCGAACTCGTCGTGGTCGTCGAAAGTCCGGTCTCGGAGGCGCGCATGCGCGAAATGTTCGCCGCGGTCGACGCCGTCCTGCGCGAGAATCCGGAAGTCGGCGCCTACAACCAGACGATCTGAACTTTTCACGATCGCCGGCGCCTATTTGGCGGCGCGGGGGCTTGGCAGGCTTTGCAATCAATTGGTATACCAGTAACCGGCGCGACGGTTTCGAAAAGCGGTCGCGCCGGCCGGAAAAATCCGGCTCCCGGTACAACCATACGGAGGAAACATCCATGCGACTGACCCGTCGGATCGCCATCGCGGGCCTCTTGGCCGCGGGGCTCTCGGCTCCCGTCTTCGCCGAGGACAAGCCGGTCATCCTGGCCTCGGTGCCGGGCCTGACCTTTCCGTTCTTCGTCCACATGATGACGGCGTTCAAGGCCGAGGCCGCCAAGGAGGGCGTCGACGTCATCGAGAGCGACGGCCAGGTGTCCTCGCCCAAGCAGACCGCCGACATCGAGGCTGCGCTGACCAAGGGGGTCAAGGGCATCGTTCTGAGCCCCAACGAGGTTGACGCGATGGCGCCGGCGCTCCAGGAGGCGGTCGACGCCAACGTCCCGGTCGTCACGGTCGACCGCCGCGTGCCGTCGGTGAAGGGCATTCTCGGCCATGTCGGCGCCGACAACGTCAAGGGCGGCGAAGCGCAGGGCAATCTGATCGTCAGCCTGTTTCCGGACGGCGCCACGATCGTGAACCTGCAGGGCCAGTCGGGCGCCAGCCCGGCGATCGATCGCAACAAGGGGCTGCACAACGTGCTCGACAAGGCCGGCGACAAATACAAAATCGTGTTCGAGCAGACCGCCGGCTTCGATCGGGCCAAGGGTCTTTCGGTGACCGAGGCCGCGCTCGCCGGCATGGCCAAACCGCCGCAGGTCATCGTCGCCGCCAACGACGACATGGCCCTCGGCGCGATGGAGGCGGTCAGGGCGCGCAACCTCAAGGGCATCGTCCTCATCGGCTTCGACGCGCTGCCCGAGGCGCTGGCGCAGGTCCGCGACGGCGGGCTCAGCGCGACGATCGAGCAGTTCCCCGCCAAGCAGAGCGCGATCGGCGTCAAGATGCTGGTCGACTTCCTCAAGACCGGCAAGAAGCCCGACCAGCAGGTCACGTTGCTGACGCCGGTGGCGATCACCAAGGCGAACCTCACCGACGCCGAGCGGCTCGGCGAGGTCAAGTGAGCGCGCGGCGCGCGGTCGACGCGCGCGCCTGACTTGAGAGGCGTCGCGGACCGCCGGCCCGTCCCGGTGACGGGCCGGCGGTTTGCGTCGGCCATCCCCTATCCTCCCCATTCCGAGGCGTCCATGACCGCCGCAACGGCGCCCGCCGCTCCCGCCGACGCGAGGACGGCGCGGCCGATCCTCAAGATGACCGGCGTCAGCAAGCGCTTTCCGGGCGTGCGGGCGCTGGAAGGCGTCGATCTCGAAGTCGGCGAAGCCGAGATTCACGCGCTGCTGGGCGAGAACGGCGCCGGCAAGTCGACCCTGCTGAAAATCCTGTCGGGCGCGCAGCCGGCCGACGCCGGGACGATCGAGTTCTTCGGCGACACCGTCGCCTTCGCCTCGCCCCATGACGCCCAGCGCGCCGGCATCGTCACCATCTACCAGGAATTCACGCTCGCCCCCGACATGTCGATCGCCGAGAATGTCTTCATCGGGCGCGAGCCGGGCTCGCGGCTGTTCGTCAGCTGGCGCAGGCTGGCGGCGGACACCAGGGCGATCGCGGAGCGGATCGGCCTGCGGCGCGATCCGATGACGCTCGTGCGCGACCTGTCGGTGGCCGAGCAGCAGCTCGTCGAGATCGCGCGCGCGCTGTCGATGCGCTCGCGGGTCATCGTGATGGACGAGCCGACCTCCGCGCTCAGCGAGGCGGAGGTCGCCAATCTCGCCGGAATCGTCCGCCGCCTGCGCGACGACGGCCTTTCGATCATCTTCGTCACCCATCGGCTCGAGGAGGTGTTCCGGCTGTGCGACCGCTACACCGTCCTGCGCGACGGACGCTTCGTCGGCGCCGGGCGCGTCGCCGACACCAATGTCGAGGCGATCATCCGCATGATGGTCGGGCGAGACGTCGATGCGCTCTACGGCGCCCGGCCGATCCCGGAACCCGGGCCGGTCGCGCTCGAGGTGAGGGGTCTGACCCGGCGGCGGACCGCGCGCGATCCGCACGCGATCGAACTGATCGACGTCTCGCTGCGGCT
>JBEKEI010000173.1:0-9513 GCA_050013915.1 Roseiarcus sp. | reverse complement strand
ATCGGCGCTCGCATGGCTGCAGCTGGCCCTCGCCTTCCTCATCATGCGAAGATTGGCGAGGGCCAAAATCGCCCCAGCCTAATTTCGAGTCAGGCTCTAAGGCGGCTTCGTCTCCTCGCCGGAGCGCTCCGGCGCGCGCAGGCGCTGACCTTCTTCGCATCCCGGTCGTGATGCTGTCTAACTTTGGGGGCGCACAACGCCGGTGCGGATCGGCGCAATCGTAGTCCGGAGCCTCCCCCGAAGGCGCGCCCCCTCACCCGCCCATCCCCCCGACCGCCCCCGCCAGCGCCTCATAATCCCCCATCCCATTATAAACCTGCCCCGCCACCCGCAGATACAGCCGCCCCTCGAACAACATGCAGGCGCAGCCGATCCGGTGGCCCTCCCACAGCCGCTGCTGGATCCCCGCCCGCGTCGCCTCGTCCGGCGCGAAGGCCGGGCCAGGCGGGAGCGGGACGAGGGTCATCGCGCCGGTCATCCCTTCCGGCGTATCCTGGCGGACGCCCAAACCTTCGGCGAGCCGCCGTGCGCCGGCCAGGACCAGATCGTGGTTGTGGCGCCGCATCGCCTCGGCGCCGAGGCGATCCATGAACGCAAAGGCGGCGGGGATCGACAGCCAGGGGGCGGGATCGCGGGTGCCGGTCCATTCGAAGCTGTGCGGAAACGGCTGGTCGACGTCCCAGGACAGAATCGCGGGCAAGAGCCCGGCCTGCCGGTCGCGGCGCGCCCACAGGAAGCCGCAGCCGCGCGGGACGAAATGCCATTTGTGCAGATTGGCGGCGTACCAGTCGGCGTCGATCGCCTCGAGATCGAGCGCGACCTGGCCCGGCGCATGGGCGCCATCGACCAGCGTCGCCACGCCGCGTGCGCGGCACGCCGCGACCATTGCGGCCACCGGCAGGACCAGCGCCGTGGCGGAGGTCACGTGATCGAGCACGGCGAGCCTGGTGCGCGGCCCGATCGCGGCGGCGAGCGCGGCCACGCAAGCCTCCGGGTCGGGCGCCGGAAAAGGCAGCCGCGCGACGGCGACGCGGGCGCCCGTTTCGGCGGCGATGAGGCGCACCGCGTTGGCGACGGCGCCATAGGTCATCGAGGTCGTCAGGATTTCGTCGCCGGGCGCCAGCTTCTGGGCGCGCAGGACGGCGTTGACGCCGTCGGTCACATTGTCGACCAGCGCGAGATCCTGCGGCTGCGCGCCGAAGCGGCGCGCGACCAGCGCGGCCGACTCGCGCCACAGCGGCCGGCAGTCCAGGTCGAAGAACGCCCGCGGCGCCGCCTCGACTCGCGCGCGCCAATGCGCGGCGACCGCGAGAACCTCGCGCGGCGCGACGCCGAAACTGCCGTGATCGAGATAGATCGCGTCGTCGGCGAAGCCGAACAGCGCCCTGCCTTCATCGAGCGCCATCGCCGATCCCTTCCGATTCATCCGATCGCCGCCCCCGCCCGCCCGAACGGCTCGCGGTCTCGCCCGCGGCGAGCTCGATGATCTCGGCGGTGATTTCCTCCTGGCGCACCTGCCGCTGGGTTGCCTGCAACGAGGCGAGCTGGCGCTCGATCTGGCTGCGCGCCGCCGCCATCGCCTCCATCCGCGCCTCGTTCTCGGCGGCAAAGGCGTGAAGCGCCGCATTGCAGAGCTGGGCGTAGACATAATCGGCGGTGAGCGCGCCGAGAAGGACGACAGGATCGAGGTTGAGGAGCGGGGGGTTGGCGTCGCGCATGCGGGGAACCGCCGACAGGTCGAACGGGAACAGGCGGCGGCGCTCGACATGGACGCCATGGCCGGGCCGCCATTCGCTGAAGACGGCGTCGAGCTGGTCGATCCCGCCCTTGGCGATACGGCGATAGAGCGCCTCGGCGATCTCCCCGGCGAGCCGCGGGACGCCCTGGGAATGCGAGGGCATGGCGCCGTTCCATCCGGCGACCACGCCCCGCTCGGCGGCGGTCGCGCGGCCGCGGTCGCCGATCAGGAACAGTTCACAGGCCGTGAGATCCGCGCCGAGCGATTCGAGCACGCGCTCGCTGAACGCGCCGGCGAAGCCCTGCTCGGCGACGAAGACCACGAGGCCGGGCCGGCTCGACCGTCGGCCGGGATCGGCGCGGGCCTCGGGCGCGGCGGCGAGCGCCCGGCCGATCGCGGCGGCGATCGTCGCGGCGTAGCCGTCGACGGCGGCGAGCTGGGCGCGCGCCTGCTGGGCGCGGGCGGCGGCGATGCCGCGCATCGCATTGACCACCGCGCCGAGCTGGCGGATGCCGTCGATGCGCGCGTCGATGTCGGCGAGGCGATCGCTCATCGCGCAGGGGCCGTCGCGGGCGCCGCCGGCGGGGTCATCGTCCCGGCGTAGCGCCGCATCGCCTCGACGAGCGTCGCTTTCAGCGCCTCATTGAGGCCGCCCGTCTCCTGCATCGCCCGCACGGCCGCCGCCGCGTCGCGATCGAGCGCCTCGCGCAGGCCGCGGCGGAAGCCGACCACCGCGGCGAGCGGCAGGGGGTCGAGCAGCCCGGACTGAACGGCCAGCACCAGCGCGACCTCGTCGGCGAGCCGCAGCGGCTCGTGCTGCGGCTGGTCGAGGATGGCGCGGATCCGCGCCCCGCGGGTCAGCTGGTCGCGGACCCGGGTATCCGGCATGCCGCCGAAGCGGGTGAACATTTCCAGTTCGAGGAATTGCGCATAGTCGAGCCGCAGCGTGTCGGCGGCCGCGCGCAAGGCATGCGCCTGGGTCTTGCCGCCGACCCGGCTGACGCTGGCGCCGACGTCGACCGCCGGCTTCTGCCCTTCGTAGAAGAGCCGGGAATCGAGCACGATCTGGCCGTCGGTGATCGAGATCAGGTTGGTCGGAATATAGGCGCTGAGATTGCCGGCATCGGTCTCGGCGATCGGCAGCGCCGTCAGCGAGCCGCCGCCCTTGGCCTTCGACAGTTTCGCCGCGCGTTCGAGCAGCCGCGCGTGGACATAGAAGACGTCGCCCGGATAGGCCTCGCGGCCGGGCGACTGGCGCATCAGCAGCGCGATCTCGCGGTGGGTGGCGGCGTGCTTGGTCAGGTCGTCGACGACGATGAGCGCATGCCGGCCGCGATCGCGGAAATATTCCGCCATCGCGAAGCCGCAGAACGGCGCGATCCATTGCAGCCCGGGCGCGCTCGCGGCGCCCGCGACGACGACGATGCAGCGTTCCGGCGCGCCGCCGGCGAAAATCGCGTCGATCGCGCGGCGGACGCTCGAACTCTTCTGGCCGACCGCGACATAAACGCTGACGATGTCGCTGGCCTTCTGGTTGATGATCGCGTCGACCGCGATCGAAGTCTTGCCGATCGCGCGATCGCCGATGATGAGCTCGCGCTGGCCGCGGCCGAGCGCGAACAGGGCGTCGACGACGACGAGGCCGGTCTGGACCGGCTGGGTCACCAGATCGCGCTCGATGATCGCGGGCGCGGCGCGTTCGATCGGCTCCAGCGTCGCCCCGACGATGGGGCCCTTGCCGTCGAGCGGGCGACCGAGCGGATCGACGACCCGGCCGAGCAGCCCCGGCCCGACCGGCGCGCGCACGACGTCGCCGACGCCGCGCACGACATCGCCCGCCTCGATCGAATCGACGCCGTCGAGCAGGACGCAGCCGACGCGGTCGCGTTCGAGCGCCTGCGCGAAGCCGAACTGTCCCTTGTCGAAGCGCAGCAGTTCGTCGAGCCGGACGTCGGGCAGTCCGGAGATGAAGGCGATGCCGTCGCCGACCTCCTCGACCCGGCCGATCTGCTCGGCGCGGGCGCCGAGCGCGGCGGCGCCGAGCCCGGCGCGGGCCCGCGCGAGCCAGACGTCGGCGCGCGCGTCAGGCTTTGCCGTCATGGGTCATTTCGCTGAGGATTCGGGTGAGATCGGCGCGCCAGCTGTTGGCGACGACGAGATGGGGGCCGTGCAGTTCGAGGCCGGCGATCAACGCGGGATCCGCCTTGAACGCGATCTGCGGATCGCCGCCGACCGCCGCCGCGATCGATTCCCGCCAGCGCGGCTGCTCCGCCGGATCGAGCGGCGTCGCGCTGACCGCTTCGAGGACGATTCCGTCCGCCGCGATCGCTTCGCGCGCCGGCCCGGGCAGGCCCCGGATCGCCTCGACGAGCCAAGCCAGAAACGCGGCGCGCACCGCGGGCCCATCGAGGCGGGCGGCGAGCCGGCCGGCAATGTCGACCGCAAGCCGGCTCGCGCGCTCGGTCCAGGCCTTCTCGGCGGCCTGCCGGTCGGTCTCGATCGCCGCCTCGGCGGCCGCCCGCAGGGACGCGGCCTGGCTGGCGGCCTCGTCGAGCCGCGCGGCCGCCGCCTGCTCGGCGGCCGCATGGGCCGCCGTCAGGATCGCCTCGCGCTCCCCGGCGAAACCGGCCCGGGCGCGCGCGATGTCGGCGAGCGCCGCGGTCGCCTGGCGGCGCTGCTCCTCCGCCTCCGCGATGACCCGTTGCGCGGTCGCGCGGCGCGCCTCGATCATGGCGGCGACGGGGCGCCAGAAGAACCGCTCGAGCAGCCAGACAAGAATGACGACGTTGATGGTCTGGATCGCGAGCGTCCACCAGTCGATGGTCATGGCGTCATTTCAGCAGCGGGTTGGCGAACAGCAGCAGCAGCGCGATCACGAGGCAGTAGATCGCCATGGTCTCGATCATGGCGAGGCCGACGAACAGGGTGCGCGAAATCGTGTTGGCCGATTCGGGCTGGCGCGCGATCGCGTCCATCGCGGCGGCGACCGCGCGCCCCTCGGCGAGCGCCGGGCCGATCGCGCCGAACGAGACCGCGACCGCGGCCGATACGATGCTGACGAGCGCGAGCCAGTTCATGGGGGCGTCCTTTGGCTGGAATCATCCGGGACCGGCGATCCCTGGTCGATCGCCCCGGCAATGAACACCATCGCGAGCACGACGAAAATATAGGCCTGCACCGCCCCGGTGAGCAGATCGAGCGCCATCAGCGGGATCGGCACCAGCAGGCCGGCGAGCGACAGCACGATGCCGACCACGAACACGCCGCTCATCACGTTGCCGAACAGGCGCACGAGCAGCGAGAAGGTGCGGGTGAGGCTCTCGACGAAATTGAGCGGGATCATGATCGGACTCGGCGAGGCGAAGGTCGCGAGATAGCCGCGCAGGCCGCCGGCGCGGACGCCGAACCAGATGACCGCGAGGAAGACGAGCAGCGCGAGCGCGGCGTCGGTCTCGAGATGGGCGGTCGGCGGTACCACGCCGGGAATCAGCGACGACCAGTTGGCGACGAAGATGAACAGGAACAGCGTGCCGACGAAAGCCCGGTAGGGGGCGGGTGCGACCCGCATCGTGTCGCGGATCTGGCTGTCGACGGTGGCGACGATCAGTTCGCAGAACGCCTGGGTCGGCGAGGGGACGAGCGACAGGCGGCGCGCGACCAGCGCGGCGCAGAGCACGAGCGCCGCCATGATCGCCCAGGTCGTCACCACCGCTGCGGTGATCGGCGCCGGGCCGATATGGAACAGCGCGACGCTGAGGAGCGGCGAGGTCATGAGCGCGCCTCCCCGACGCCGCGCATGACGGCGCGCCGGGCGATCAGCACGCCGAGCGTCAACGCCAGCAGCGGCGCGGCGCCCTCGAAGCTGGCGAGCGTCAGCAGGGCGCCGAGCAAAGCGAAGCGGGCGATCATCAGCGCGATCGTCGTCGCCGCGCCGGCGCCCGCGACGAGGCGCCGGGTCTGTCGCCACAGGCCGTGAAAATAGAAGCGGCCGAGCGCGAGGCCGCCTGCGAAATGGGCCGCGACGCTGGCGAGCGCCGCCCAGGCCGGGAAGGCGCCGAAGGGAAGAAGCGTCATGCGCTGCCCATCCATTTCCAGCCCGACCAGCAGCCGAGCGCGAGCCCGATCATCAGCAGCGGCGCCGTCCAGAACAGGCCGGAATGCAGCGCGTCGTCGAGCCAGCGGCCGAGGAAGACGCCGATCAGCATCGGGGTGACGATGATCCAGCCGAGCACGCCGATCTGGGCGAGCCGCCGCGCCACCGAGGCCTCGCCCTCGCGCGAAGCCCGCCGCTCGCGCGCCTCGCGGAGGCGGACGCCCTGCACCAGCGGATCCGCTTCGTCCGGGTCGTTGCGCGGCGCCGTCATGCGTACATTCCCGCGCCCCGCCGGTCCGGCCTGAGATGGCGCATGATCCGCCGGATCGCGTCCAGTTGCAGGCGCGTGCTTTCGACGTGCTCGGTCCGCTCCGCCTCGATGTCGGCGCGGAACCTTTCGAGGACGGTCGCGTCGAGCGTCGCCAGATCCTCGCCTGCGACCGCCTCGCGCGCGGCGATTGCGAGGTCGCGCCCGCCGGCGACGGTCAATACGCCGCCGCGCACCGCGCAATAGCGCCGGCCGGCGTCGGCGCGCCTCCAGCCGACGACCGAGATCGAAAGACAGGTGAGGAAGTCGGCGTGACCGGGGAGGATCCCGAACCCGCCGGAGGCGTCCTCGGCGCGCAGCGCCGTCACCTCGTCATCGTCGACGACGACGCTGAGCGGCGTGATGATCCGCAGCCTCATTGCGCGCGCCCCCGGGCGGCGGAAGCGGCCTCCTTCCGGCGCGCCTCGTCGAGTGTCCCGACCATGTAGAGCGAACTCTCCTCCCAGGCGTCGGCCTCGCCATCGAGAATGGCGCGGCAGCCGGCGAGCGTGTCCGCGCGGCCGACGCTGCGGCCGGGCGTGCCGGTGAAAGCCTCGGTCACCACGAAGGGCTGGCTGAGGAAGCGCTGGAGCCGCCGCGCCCGCTTGACGATCAGCCGATCGGCGGCGCCGAGCTCCTCGACGCCGAGCAGCGCGATGATGTCCTGGAGATCCTTGAAGCGCGCGAGCGCCTCGCGGGCGCGCCCGGCGAGCCGGTAATGGTCCTCGCCGACGACAAGCGGATCGAGCAGCGCCGAGGACGACGCGATCGGGTCGATGGCGGGATAGAAGCCCTGCGCCGCGAGCTGGCGCGACAGCATGATGATGCTGTCCATGTGGCTCGAGATGGCGGTCACCGCGGGATCGGTGAAATCGTCGGCGGGGACATAGACCGCCTGGATCGCGGTGACCGAAGCGCCGGCGACCGAGGCGATGCGCTCCTGCAAGGAGGCGACTTCGGTGGCGAGCGTCGGCTGGTAGCCGACGCGCGAAGGCAGCCGGCCGAGCAGGCTCGACAGCTCGCTGCCGGCCTGGACGAAGCGGAACACATTGTCCATCAGCAGCAGCACGTTCTGGCGCTTCTCGTCGCGGAAATATTCGGCGATCGTCAGCGCGGTCAGCGGCACCCGCCAGCGCGCGCCGGGCGGCTCGTTCATCTGGCCATAGACGAGCACGGTGCGCGCGAGCACGCCCGAGCCCTGCATGTCGGTCAGCAGTTCATGGCCCTCCCGCGAGCGCTCGCCGACCCCCGCGAACACGGAAATGCCCTCGTATTTCTCGACCATGGCGTGGATCAGCTCCATGACGAGCACGGTCTTGCCGACACCGGCGCCGCCGAACATCGCCGCCTTGCCGCCCTGGGCGAGCGGCGCCAGCAGGTCGATCACCTTGATGCCGGTCTCGAACACGTGCGTCGCCGAGGTCTCGTCGGCGAGCGCGGGCGGCGCATTGTGAATGCCGCGGCGCGGCACGTCGGCCGCGAAGGCGGCGCCGCCATCGCGCGGCGTCCCGGTGACATCGAGCAGGCGGCCGAGCGCCGCCGCGCCGACCGGGACCGAGATCGGCGCGCCGGTCGCATGCGCCTTGGTCCCGCGCGCGAGGCCGGCGGTCGGCTGCAGCGCGATCGCGCAGACCGTGTGCGGATCGACGTGGCTGTGGACTTCGAGCATCAGCGGCTCCGGCCGGTCCCAGGCGACGGCGAGCGCGGTGTCGAGCGGCGGCAGGCCTGCACCCTCGAAGCGCACGTCGACCACCGCGCCGCGGACGGCGATGACGGCGCCGATCGCCGCGGGGCGTTCCATGCGGACTCCGATGACTGTTGCGGCCGCGGCGCCGACCATTCGATTCGGGATGTCTGGTCGCCTCGGGGAACTCCCTAGTCCCGGCCGCGCCCTCGGGCATTGATGTCAATCAATGCCCCGGGGGCTTCTTCGGTTTGGCTCGCGGCGCTGGCGGTCGTCCAAAGCGGGCGCGCGACGAGAGGCCGCCCGTCATGGCGAGGAGCGCAGCGACGAAGCCATCCAGGGGCCGCGGAACGCCGCCGGTCCCGCATTGCCTCTCGCGCGCTTTCCCGGCGTCTTCGACCGACCGCTCCAAATCCGCGGGGGAGTTCGCGGCGCCTCGCGCGCCGTGCGTCCATATCATGGCCAGCGCCCGCAACGGCAGGCTCCACACAGGCGTGACGTCGAACCTGTCGCAACGCGTCCATCACCATCGCGAAGGCCTTCTGGATGGCTTCACGCGCCGATGCCATTGCCATCGGCTGGTGTTCTGCGAGTTCCATGAATGCATGGACGAGGCGATCGCGCGCGAGAAGCAGATCAAGGGCGGTTCGCGGCCAAGGAAAATGGCTTTGATTGAAGCCGTGAACCCGCAGTGGCGCGACCTCTACGAGGACCCAGTCAAACCCACCGGACAGCAATTCGACAGCCATGGGCGTGACCGCTAGCCCGCATTTCTCACCAAAGTAGGCGCATCGGGGTTCCGAATCTGCGAAAGTTGTTTTGCGAGAACGACTCGAGCAGGATTGGAAGGGCTCCCCGATGCCGACGCAGTGTAGCGCAGATTCGCTGGGGTTTGCATCGGTCGAAGGGCGGGCGGTGGTTGCCGATTTTGACGGGGGATCGATCACCTCGGACGCGGGCGGACTTCTGCTTGGGGCGACCGATCGGGCGATCCGACTTGTCGAGCGCTTTGCCGGATGCTTTGGCGATCGACGGCGCAGCGAATTGATCGAGCATAGTTTGACGACGCTTGTCGGCCAGCGGGTTTTCGGCCTGGCGCTGGGCTATGAGGACCTCAATGACCATGACACGCTTCGCCACGATCCGCTGATGGCGGTTCTCTTGGTGTCCTCGAATCGGCGCTTCTCGAACTGGATGTCCCCAACGACCACACCATATTTGTCGACGCGTCGCTTGATCGCTCCCCCCATGGGCGCGATTTCCATCATTTCCAGTCCGAGATCGCCGAGTTTGTGTGCGGCGAAGAAGGTACCGTCTGGCCAGCCGAACGCGACCCATGAAATATCCAGCTGCGCCTGAAGCTGCGAAAGAAAGACGAACTCGCGCTTGTCCGCTTCGCGGGTCTCCAGTACGTGCTGAACGAACAGTGTCCGAATCGCGGTATGTGCGGCGCGCGCTTCGCTGGTGATGGTAGTCAATTCCTTCTCGACCGTGGTATCGATCTGGGCGTTGATGGTCTGGGCAAGCGCGTGGCTGTTCGCTTCCGCTGTCCGCCACCATAGAATGTGAACGCCGATCGCGCTCACGATGATCGACCCGAGCACGAGACCGGAAACGGTCAGGCGTATGCCCGCTCGCATATGGGAAGCCTTCCAGTCACATTTGTCGAAGAAAAAGCAAAGTCGACACAA
>JBEKEI010000172.1:0-9699 GCA_050013915.1 Roseiarcus sp. | reverse complement strand
CCGATGAACCGCTGGCCGACGGCGCCCGCCGCGGTGTCGCAGGCGTAGAGCGCGATGGCGCCGCCGGGCGCCAGGGCGGCGCCGATCCGGGCGAGCGGCGCGGCGCGACGCGCCAGTCCGGCTTCGCCGAGCCTCGTCGCCCCGAGATCGATCGCGCCCGGCGCGCCGTGGCCGACGATTGCGATCGCGGAAAGTTCGGTCAGGCGGTCGGCGTCGAGAAAGTCGGCGATCTGCCCGACGCCGTCGCGCTCGGGCTCCAGGACATAGACGAGGGCGTCCCCGTGCGCGCCCGCGATCAGCGCCTGCAGCTCCGGAACGCTCGAATCGATGAAGACGACCTGCTGCCGTCCGGCAGGACCTGCGTCAGAGTTTGACATCGTTACTCTCCCTAAACTCGCCCAGGTGCTGCGCGAACGTTCGCAATTACGAACGAACGCCGCGATGGCTTATTATTAGCGTCGCTTGTACTTCCACCGTCCGGCGACGAATTCGCCGGGCCTTCGATCCCGGCCGTCGCGCGCGACGGTTGTTCGCCGCCGACCGGGCCAGGCCATCCTGCGTGGGTCCCGGTCTTCGAATCGCGGTCCGGCGCGTGCGGTCCGTTCGGTCGATCAGCCGACCCGCGTCCTTAATTGATTGGAAACCCTAGCATCGCGAAATTCGCGTCACAAGGCGCTGGGATCGTCATTGAGAACCGCGTGGCAATCGCCGTTGAACCGCCGTTCACAGAAAGCGGCGCTTTCGCGCCCCGCCGCGGCCGCGTTGGCGCGCCAGCCGCCGCGACGGGCGAAATCGGCGTCCGTCCATTCACCAGAGTATAGGCGTGAATAGAATCATTCGCGCCACGATTCATGATCGCCCTCGGGCTTGGGGGAGCGGCGCTCGAGCAAGGGCTTGGCATAGTCCTGCGGCCCGGGCCTGGATCCTCCACCGGCGTCGCGCGGCCGCCGGCAACGAACGATCGCGGCCGGCGCTATTTCGTTCCGAACATGCGATCGCCGGCGTCGCCGAGGCCGGGCACGATATAGCCGTGGTCGTTGAGGCGCGCATCGATCGCGGCGGTCCAGACGCCGACGTCCGGATGCGCGGCGCCGAGCCGCTCGACGCCTTCCGGGGCGGCGAGCAGGCAGACGAATCGGATATCCTTGACGCCGCGCCGCTTGAGGCGGTCGATCGCGGCTATCGCGGAATTGCCGGTCGCCAGCATCGGGTCCATGACGATCACCAGCCGTTCGGCGACATCGGCGGGGGCCTTGAAATAATATTCGACCGCCTCGAGCGTCTCGGGATCGCGGTAGAGGCCGATATGGGCGACGCGGGCGGACGGCACGAGTTCGAGCATGCCGTCGAGAAAGCCAACGCCCGCGCGCAGGATCGGCGCGAACACCAGCTTCTTGCCGGCGATCATCGGCGCCTTGGTCGCCCCGAGCGGGGTCTCGACCTCGACCATCTCGGTGGGCAGATCGCGCGTCACCTCATAGCACAGCAGCATGCCGATCTCGTTCAGCAGCTGCCGGAAGCCCTTGGTCGAACGCCGCTTGTCCCGCATCAGCGTCAGTTTGTGTTGGACGAGCGGATGATCGACGACATGGGCGTTGGACATCGCGAGCCTCGGGCGAAACGGACCGGGGCAACCTAACCGATATCCGCGCTCCGACGCGCCACCGCAAGAGCGCCGTCCCCAGCTTTCGGCCCGTGAAGGCCGTGCGGCGCCGGCTATTGACTGCGCGGAGGCGAGGCTATCTGCTGGACGACTCATGGTGACCGCTACGACACAGACCTCACGTCGGCACTGGAATCTGCCGAACCTGCTGACCTACGGTCGGCTCGCCGCGGTGCCCCTCGTCGTCGCCTTCCTGTTCTGGCCCCACGAATTCTGGGCGCGCTGGACCGCGCTCGCGCTCTACACGGCGGCGGCGATCACCGATTTCTTCGACGGCTATCTCGCGCGCGCATGGTCGCAGCAATCCTCCCTCGGCCGCATGCTGGATCCGATCGCCGACAAGCTGCTGGTCGCCGCCGTGCTGCTGGCGCTGGTCGCGGACAAGACGATCTCCGGCGCGTCCCTGTGGGCGGCGATCGTGATCCTCTGCCGCGAAATCCTCGTCTCGGGGCTGCGCGAATATCTCGCCGAACTGCGCGTTTCCGTGCCGGTCAGCACCGTCGCCAAATGGAAGACGGCCGCCCAGCTCGTCGCGCTCGGCTTCCTCATCGCCGGTCCCGCCGGCGCCGCGCTGATGCCCGCCTCGGTGCAGATCGGCACCGTGCTGCTGTGGGTCGCCGCGATCCTCACGCTCTACACCGGCTGGGACTATATGAAGGCGAGCTACGATCATGTCGCGGACGAGTGAACGCCGATGAAGGCCGTCTATTTCGCATGGGTGCGCGAGCGCATCGGAAAAGCCGAGGAGGAGATCGCCCCGCCGGCCGAAGTCGGCACCGTCGGCGAGCTCATCGCCTGGCTGACCGGGCGCGGCGAGGGATACGCCTACGCCTTCGAGAAGGCGGCGATCATCCGCGCGGCGATCGACCGCGCGCATGTCAAGCACGATGCGCGGATCGAAGGCGCGCGCGAGATCGCGTTCTTCCCGCCGATGACCGGCGGCTGACGGGCGGGGCCGGCATGGCGACGATCCGGGTCCAGGCGGAGGATTTCGACGCCGCCGCCGAGGCGGATGCGCTGACGCGCGGGCGCGCCGACATCGGCGCCGTCGTCACCTTCGTCGGTCTGTGCCGCGACGAGGGCGGCGCGCTGGCCCGGCTCGAAATCGAGCATTATCCGGGGATGGCCGAGGAGGAGATGGCGCGCGTCGCCGCCGAGGCCGAGGCGCGCTGGCCGCTGCTCGGCCTCACCCTGGTCCATCGCTTCGGCGACATCGCGCCGGGCGCCCGGATCGTGCTCGTCGCCGCGGCCTCGGCGCATCGCCGCGCGGCCTTTGCGGCGGCCGAGTTCCTGATGGATTATCTCAAGGCGCGCGCGCCGTTCTGGAAGCGCGCGCGCCGCGCGGACGGGTCGGCGGAAGCCTGGGTCGAGGCGAAATCGACCGACCGCGAGGCGGCGGCGCGCTGGCGCGTCCCCGACTGATCGGATCGCCGGTCTCTCCTCCCGGCTATTCGGCCGCGTGGCGCGCTGGGCTTTCCTGAAGGGAAAGCGCCTGGCCGAGATCTTCGATGAGGTCCTCGACGTCTTCGAGACCGACGGACAGCCGCAGCATGCCCTCGCCGATCCCCATCGCCGCGCGCGCCTCCGGCTTCAGGCGCTGGTGGGTCGTCGTCGAGGGATGGGTCAGCAGGCTCTTGGCGTCGCCCAGATTGTTGGAAATGCCGATGATCGAGAGCGCATTGGCCATCCGGAACGCGGCCGCCTTGCCGCCGGCGACCTCGAAGGTGACGAGCGTGCCGCCGCCCGACATCTGTCGCCGGGCGAGCGCCGCCTGCGGATGGTCGGCGCGGCCGGGATAGAGCACCCGCGCCACGCCGGGGTGGTCGGCGAGCCAATCGGCGATCTTCGCGGCCGAGCGCACCTGGGCGTCGACCCGCACCGTCATCGTCTCCAGCGACTTCAGCATCACCCAGGCGTTGAACGGCGACAGAGCGGGGCCGGTCTGGCGCAGATAGTTGTGAATATGCTCGGCGATGAACGCCTCGGAGGCGAGGATCACCCCGCCGAGCACCCGGCCCTGCCCGTCGATGTGCTTGGTCGCGGAATAGACGACGCAATCGGCGCCGAGCGCGAGCGGATGCTGCAGCAGCGGCGTGGCGAAGACATTGTCGACGACGAGCGTCGCGCCATGCGCATGGACGATTTGCGCAACGCCGGCGATGTCGACGACCTCGAGGGTCGGATTGGTCGGGCTTTCCAGGAAGGCGGTCTTCGTGTTCGGGCGCATCGCCGCGCGCCACTGGTCGAGATCGGCGCCATCGACCAGCGTCGCGGCGACGCCGAAGCGCGGCAGCAGCTCCTCCACGACATAGAGACAGGAGCCGAACAAGGCCCGCGCCGCGACGATGTGGTCGCCCGCCTTGAGCTGGCCCATCAGCGAGGCGGCGACCGCCGCCATGCCGCTCGCGGTGGCGCGCGCGGATTCGGCGCCCTCGAGCAGGGCCATCCGCCGCTCGAACATCGCGACCGTCGGATTGGCGAAGCGCGAGTAGATGAAGCCCGGCGCGTCGCCCTTGAATCGCGCCTCGGCCTGCTCCATCGTGTCGTAGAGATAGCCCTGGGTGAGGAACAGCGCCTCCGACGTCTCCTCGAAGCTCGAGCGCATCGAGCCGCCATGGACGAGCTGGGTGGCGGCGCGCAGGGTCTTCGGGTCGCGGCTCTTGCGGGGCGTGGTCATGCGTTCTCCTGTCCGCCCGGGGGCGCGTCGAGGCGTGGAACAGGGCGATCGCTGGAAGCCCCGATCTTTTAGCCCCTTGTTTAGCGTGGCGGCAAGCCGACCGGCTCAAATGACCACGTAGTGAGGCTTCTGTAATACGGGTTGCGGCTTGGCGTCAATGGCGCGAGCCGCTAACAAGGCGCCGACCCGAGACCCGCATGACTTCTCCCCCCAGCGGCGCGCCGCCCGTCCCGACCGCCGACGCCGGCGACCTGTGCGCGCGCGACGGCCTGCTCGCCCATGGCAAGATCAGGACGCTGGTCGCGCGCGGGCTGATCGCGCCGGCGCGGCCGATCGAGGCCGCGCAATACCAGCCCGCCAGCCTCGACCTGCGCCTCGGCCCCGAGGCCTATCGCGTGCGCGCGAGCTTCCTGCCGGGCCGCGGCCGCACGGTGATCGCGCATCTGGCGACGCTCAACGCCGAGCCGATCTCGCTCGCCGACGAGGGCGCGGTGCTGGAAAAGGGCATCGTCTATATCGCCCCGCTGCTCGAGCGCCTCGCCCTGCCGGGCGGCGTCTCGGGCGCCGCCAATCCGAAGAGCTCGACCGGGCGGCTCGACATTTTCACCCGCCTGATCGTCGACGGCAGCGAGGCGTTCGACCACGTCCCGGCCGGTTATCGCGGCCCGCTCTATGTCGAGATTTCGCCGCGCAGCTTCAGCGTGCGGGTGCGCGAGGGCTCCAAGCTCAACCAGATCCGGTTCCGCGTCCGCGACGCCGGACGGCGCGGCGGCGGCGACCTCGCGCTCAGCGACCGCGCCATCCGCGCCCGCCACGCCCGCACGCCGCTGGTCGACGGCCCGCTCGACCTGCGCGACGGCCTCATCATGCGCGTCGCGCTGCACGGGCCGGCGGGCGCGATCATCGGCTATCGCGCCCAGAAGAACAGCGACATCATCGACGTCGACCGCCCCGGCCACTACGCGGCGCGCGAATTCTGGGAGCCGCTGCGCGCGCGCCCCGACAACCGGCTGATCCTCGATCCCGACGAATTCTACATTCTCGCCTCGCGCGAGAAGATGCAGATTCCCTCCGATCTCGCCGCCGAAATGGCCCCGATCGATCCGGCGATCGGCGAATTCCGCGTCCATTACGCCGGCTTCTTCGATCCCGGCTTCGGCCAGGGCCCCGACGGGCGCCCCGGCGCGCGCGCCGTGCTCGAGGTGCGCAGCCGCGACGTGCCGTTCCTGCTCGAGGACGGCCAGCCGGTCGGCCGGCTCGTCTACGAGACGCTCGCCGAGGCCGCCGACGAACTCTACGGCGCGACCGCGGTGTCGAACTACCAGGGCCAGGGGCTGAAGCTCTCCAAGCATTTTCGCGACTTCGAAGCGGGGTGAGCGGACGGTCGCGCTCACCAGGCGGCGAGCGGGACGACCGGCAGCGGATCGTCGGGGCCGGGCGCGAAAACGGCGCGCGCGGCGGCGAGCGAGCCCGGCGCGCCCAGCAGCGGCGCCAGCGGATCGCCGACGATGCGGTAGCGGGCGAGGACGGCCGCGGGCCAGCGGCAGGCGAGCAGCAGGGCGGCGAGCGTCGGCGCCAAATCCCCGGCGAGCGCCGCCGCCAGATCGAGCGCGAGTTCGACATTGAGCCGGTGCAGGGTGCGGCGGCAGGCGCCGAAGGCGGCGGCGCACAGACCGGTCAGGACCAGCTCCTCGCAGAAGCTCAGGCCGCTGCGCGGACGCGCGGCGGCCGAACAGCTGACCGACAGCACCGCGCCCAGCGGCCGGCCGGCCGCCCGCGCCGCGCAGGCGACGCCGAAGCCGCCATAGCCGGCCCAGCCGCCGGCCAGGCCGTGCCCGAGGTAGAACGCCGCGGCGGCGCCGGCGCCGAGCGCTTCGACCAGCGCCGGCCGCGGGATCCGCTCGGCGGTCCAGCGGTGCACGGCGGCCTCGCCCGCCATCAGGCCCTGCATGCGGGCGACGGCGCTGAGCGCGCGGTCGTCGAATTCGCCCAGCAGGACGAACGGCCCGGCGGGACCCGGCGCCGGACGGCGGTCCTGGACCTCGGCCGCCGCGCGGGCGTAGACCGCCAGCCGCGCCCCGGCGTCGGGCAGCCAGCCGACCGGGATCGCCGAACCGTCGGGCGCGCGCAGGAACGGGCCGGGCAGCGACCGGCCGGGCGTCGCCCCGGCGCCGCCGACCCGCAGCACCGCCGCCGCCCCGCCCAGCAGGCGCGACCCGTCCGCAGCGCCCGGGAGCGGGGCGACGCGCACCTCGCGCCGGCGCCGGTGCGCGCACAGCAGCGGCTCGAGCGCCGCCAGCGCGGCCGCCCCGGCCTCGACGACGAGCGCGCCCCCCGCCATCGGCGGAGGGCGCTCGGCCGCCGCTTCGTCAGGCGGTGTAGACCTGCTCGGCATAGGGCTTCCAGGCGTCGACATTGAGCGGCGGCGATTGCACATAGAGCCGGTTGTAATAGTGCTGGATGATCATCGCCTGCTGCTCGGCGTTGAACGCCTTGAAATTGCCGTTGGCGGCGTTCAGCGCGGCCTCGCCGCCCTCGCCGAACGTCCAGCCCGGACCGCTATGGCCGGGATCGTCGACGAAGCCGTAATTGTATCCGGCCTTGGACAGCTGCGCCTCCAGCGCCTCGATCATGTAGAGCGGCCCGATCTGCACGCCCTGCCAGACATGGGTCAGTTCGTGGATCAGCGTCGACATCGGCGGCGTCGTGCCGGGCGGAAAATTCAGCACGTACATCGCGGTCAGCGCGCGCCCGCCATTGACCGCCTCGATGATGTCCTCGGGGATCGATTTGACCGCGATGCGCGTCTCGTCCAGTTGCGGCGCATGGCCGAACACCAGCGCGGCCTGCTGGTGCTCGACCGCGTTCAGCGGCCGGTAATCGCCGGGGAACCATTCGAGGATCAGCGCGAACGCCAGCATCGCGGCGCTGGCGCCGATGTCGAAGGCGGCGGTCAGCACGTCGAGCGCCGATTTGCCGATTTCCTTCAGCGCGGCGAGCGCGCGGCGGGCGGCGTCCTCGGAGGGCTGGATCAGCGCGGACTGCACGACGTCCTTCATCGTCTTGCCGAGGTCGAGGAACGCCTTCATCAGGTTGGGCAGCGCGTCGCCCGGATGGGCGAGCGTGTCGGCGACGAGGCTGGCGAGCGTGGCGCCGGCGGCGATCAGTTCGGTGACGACCGCGCGCGTCACCTCGATCGCCCGCGAAGCGGCCCAGAACACCAGGTCCGCCACCGCGGCGCCTGCCGAGAGCATGCCGCGCACGAAGGCCTGCACGCCGCCGAGCACGTCCTTGTCGACCCAGCTGAGGACCTCGGCGACCGTGTGGCCGGCGTGGAACAGGGCGCCGCCGGCGATCTGCATCGCCTCGTCGCCGGCCGCGCGCGCCCAGCCGATGATCGTCGCCAGCGCGGCGCCGGCGTCGCGCAGCGCCCCGATCGCGGCGCCGAGCGCCGCATTCGACGTCTTGCGGGCGAGTTCGAGGATCTCGCCGACGCCGCGCCCGGCCGCGCCGATCGCCTGGATCACGGTTCGCCAGGCGGCGGTCTGCACGTCGACCGCCTGCTTCATGATCCAGTCGACTGCCTCGCCGAGCGGCCCGAGCTGGCCGAAAATCGCATGCAGCGCGCGCTGCAGCACGATCGTGCCCTGCTCGAGCGCGGTCGCCAGCACCGAGACCACCGCCTGCCCCGCCGACACCGCCGCCGCGATCAGCCGCTCGCCGAGTTCGATCGTGTCGGAAAAGGCCGCCTTCACGAAATCGGCGAGCGACTTGCCGAGCGAGAAGAGCGCCTTGACCGACTGCGTCAGCAGCGCGCCGGTGATGTCGATAAGGCCGCGGGTGACGTCGACCAGCGACTGGCCGAGCGCGAACGCCGCCTTGAATATGTTGGCGATCCCCTCGACGCCCTCCTGCGCCAGATGGATCACGAGGTCGCCGATCGTGCGGCCGGCGGCGATGAAGCCGCCAACCACCTCGCGCGCGGTGTCGACGGCGGCGCGCGCCGCATAGGCGGCCAGATCCGCCGCATCCGTGGCGATCTTCGCCGCGGCGGTCGCCGCCGTGCGGAGGAACTGCGCCCCATGGGCTTTCACGTCGTCGAGCAGCGCCCCGATCCCGTGGCCGAGCCCGTGCAGCGCGGCGATCACGGCGGTTCCGATGTCGCCGGGATGGGTGACCGCCGCGATGACGATCGCGCCCGCCGCCTGCCCGACCTCGATCATCGCCTTGACCGTATCGCTGACCAGGGCGACGCCGAACTTCACCGCCTGAACCAGCACGTCGCCGATCTGCTCGCCGGCGTGGATGAGCGCCTGGACGAATTTCGACACCACCGCGAAGGCCTTGCCGACCATCCAGCCGACGACGCTCGCCAGCGAGGCGCCGAGCGCCTTGAGCGCCTTGTAGGTCGACTCGACGGCCTCGACCGCGAATCCGGCGACCGCCTGCAGGACGTCGCGGACGGCGCGGCCGACCGCCAATATGCCCTGGACGATCTTCTGGAGCGCGGCAAAGCCGGCGGCGAGCGCGCCGCCGATGAGGTCGCCGATCGCCTTGCCGGCCGACAGGACGGCGTGGACGAAATTCTTCACCTGGTCGGCGGCCCAGCTGACGACCGCGCCGATGGCGTGGCCGATCCCCTTGACGAAGTCGCCGACCGCGCTGCCGACCGCGTCGGCGACGGTCTTGACCGCCTGCACGACGGCGCCGGCCGCGCTCTTCACGTCGTTCCACAGATCGCCGAAGAAACCGTCATTCAGCGCGGTCGGCGGCGGCGGCTTGATCCCGCTCTCGATCAGCGCGTTGCCGGCCGAGGCCAGCCATTGCGCGAGGCTGGCGGCGGCCCCGTCGTGGACCTGCCCGGCTTCCATCAGGAAATCGGCCATCAACGGTCGCGCCAGGGCGACCGGCTGGGCGCCGATCGCGTGGACGGCGGTCATGCCGTCGTCGGCGTTGCGATGGGCGACGAGAATGGCCTTGCGCTCCGCCGCCGGCGCCACGGCGATCGCGCCGAACATCTTGCCGAGTTGCTCGGTGGTGACGATCGAGCGGGAGAACGCAACCGCGAAATTGGCCGCCTGCGCCGGGTTCTTCGCCGCGATCTGCGCATAGGTCGGCCCGAACGTCTCGACCGCCGGCTTGTGGGCGTCGATTTCCGCCTTCATGCCGGCGATGTCGCCGGGCGCATGGGTCAGGATCAGCGCGTGGAGTTCGATCGGGGCGGGATGCGGCGGGCTCGGCGGCGGCGTGATCGTGTTCATGGGATTCCTCCGGTGGTCGTCTGCGGGTGAGGACCCGGTCGTCCGGCGACCGGGCCGCATTTCGACGCAGGGCGTATCGACGCCCTGCGGAGAGCCGG
>JBEKEI010000171.1:0-10885 GCA_050013915.1 Roseiarcus sp. | reverse complement strand
CCCTTCGGGTGACTGCGCGCCGTCGGCGTGGCGATTGGCGACCGTGACCTTTTGCTGCGCAAAGCGGCCGATTGGCCGCGCTGCGCAGCAAAAGGTCACGGTTGCAAACGGCCGGGGACGGGCGCGCGGGTCAATGTTCGCGGAGCGCCTCTTGGCGCGCAGCGACCGCCGGAGGCGGCTCGACATTGACGCGCGCGCCCGGCCCTGGCAGCGCCGACGCCGGCCGGGCGTGTTTGCGCAGCAGATCCGTTGGTCAGTCGACCAGACTCCGCCCGGCGCCGCCCCCGCGCGATCACTGGGCGACCGATATGACGGTGCCTTGCGCGATCGCGCACAGCTTCTCCTCGCCGTCCTCGACCGCGTAGATCTCGCACTGGCAGACGGCCTGCCGCTTGCCCACGCCTTTGGCCTGCGCGCGCGCGATCAGCAGCGAACCGACCGCGGGCTTGAGATAGTTGATCTTGAATTCCGAGGTCAGCGCATTGCCTCCGAGCGCCAGCCCGCCTGCAAAGGTGATCGAATTGTCGGCGAGATAGCTGATCACGCCGCCGTGGACGAAACCGTGCTGCTGCTTGAGATGATCGACGATCGGGAGACTCATTTCCGCGCGCCCCGGCCCGGAACTCGTCAGCCGGGCGCCCATGAACCGGCTGAACGGCTGGGACGCGAACACCTCGCGCGCGAATTCCTGCAGGTCGTCCACGTTACGCCCCCCGATGCGGCCGAGCCGGCGAACAGGCCGGTCGCGCGCGATCGCCGAACGCGCCTCGCGCAACGCCGGGCCCGGGACCCGCTCCCGCGGCGACGATCGACGTTTCCCGCGCAATCCACGCATCATCGCAGAGGAATCGGAACAGTCAATCGCGCCGCGCCGCGCGTCATCCCGCCGAGCGCGGGCTTTGTGACCGGCGGGCGCGTTTCGAAACGGGAATTCGGTCCGCCCAAAGGCGAAGAGCCGTTTCGCGCCCAAGCGGATATGCTATTGGAAATCGGGCGGGTTCGGAGCCGCGCGGCCGGGCGGCCGGGCGGCGCGAGGCGTCCGGGGGCGCCGGGCCGGGACCAGGACGGTTGGCGGGGTCGGCAGATGCGCGACGATCCGATGTTCGGCATGGAGGCGGCTCCGAACCAGTCGCCGCCGTTCGTCGATCGCAATCTGTTCGTGGAGGATGGCGACCGGCTCGATGCGGTCGAGTTTCACCCGGCCTACCATGCGCTGATGGCCCGCGGCATGGCGGCCGGCCTCCATTGCTCGATCTGGGACGGCCCGCTCGCGCCCTCCGGCCAGACGGCGCGGGCCGCGCGCGTGTTCATGGCGACGCAAGCCGAGAGCGGGCACATTTGCCCGCTCACGATGACCTCCGCGAGCGTCGCCGCGCTCCGGCGGGAGCCCGCGCTCGCGGCGCGCTGGACGCCGAGGATCGCCGGCCGCCTCTACGATCCGAACCTGCGCCCCTGGTGGGAGAAGAGCGCGGTCACCCTGGGAATGGGCATGACCGAGACGCAGGGCGGCACCGACGTGCGCGCGAACGAGACGCGCGCCGAACCCGTCGGGGAGACCTATGAAATCACCGGCGCAAAATGGTTCATGTCGGCGCCGATGTGCGACGCTTTTCTGGTGCTCGCCCAGGCCCCGGGCGGCCTCACGACATTCCTGACGCCGCGTTTTCGCCCCGACGGCGCCAGGAATGCGATTTTCTTCCACCGCCTGAAGGACAAGCTCGGCAATCGCTCCAACGCCTCGTCGGAAGTGAGCTTTCGCGCGGCCTTCGCCGAACGCGTCGGGGCGGAGGGCGAGGGCGTGCGCACGATCATCGAAATGGTCCAGATGACCCGCCTCGACTGCGTCGTCGCCTCGGCGGGCCTGATGCGATCCGCCCTCGCCCAGGCGACCCATCACGCCCGCTGGCGCCGCGTCTTCCAGCGACGCCTGATCGACCAGCCGCTCATGCGCGCCGTGCTCGCCGATCTCGCGCTGGAGGTCGAGGGCGCGACCGCCCTCGCGTTCCGCCTCGCCCGCGCGTTCGACCGCGCGGCGAGCGACCCTCACGAGGCCGCCTATGCGCGGATCGTCACGCCGGCGGCGAAATTCCTGGTCTGCAAGACGGCGCCGCATTTCGTCTACGAGGCGATGGAATGCCTCGGCGGCAATGGCTACGTCGAGGACTGGCCGCTGGCGCGCCTCTATCGCGAGGCTCCGGTCAACGCGATCTGGGAGGGCTCCGGCAATGTCATGGCGCTCGACGTGCTGCGCGCCGCCGCGCGCACGCCCGACGCCGCCAGTGAGGTCGTCGCGCGCCTGGGCGCCCAGTCCGGCGCGCCGCGGGATGCGCGCCGGCTCGAGGCGGAACTGGCGGCCGGGGTGGAGGGCCGCGCGCGGCACGCCTGTGCGCGGCTGGCCCGGCTCGCCGCGGCCGCCGCGCTCGCCGAGGGCGGCGGCGCGCTCGCCCAGGCCTATGTCGCCACCCGCCTCGGCGCCGACCCGCATGCCGAGTTCGGATCCGCCGATCTCTCTGGATTCGAGACCACGCTGATCGAGCGCATCCTGCCGGAGGAGGATTGAAGACGCGCAGCCGCCGGCATTCGGTTGCGCCGTCGCTCGGATGCGCGGCGCGCTCAGCTCGTCTCCGCCAGGGCGACATCCGAGGGATCGACCTGGCGAGCCAGGCCGGCGCGCAGCTTGACGCGGTCGAGTTCGCCCTCCCACCAGGAGACGACGACGGTCGCGACGCCGTTGCCCGTGATGTTGGTGAGCGCGCGAACCTCGCTCATGAACTTGTCGATGCCGAAGACGATCGCCAGGCCCGGCAGCAGCCGCGCGTCGGCCGAAGCGAGCGTTCCTGCAAGGACCACGAATCCTGCTCCGGTCACGCCGCTCGCGCCTTTCGAGGTCAGCATTGCGACGACGAGGATCGTCAGCAATTGCCCCGCCGTCAGCTCGACATGCAGGGCCTGGGCGATGAACAGGGTCGCCAGCGTCATGTAGATGTTGGTGCCGTCCAGGTTGAAGGAATAGCCGGTGGGGACCACCAGGCCGACGACCTGCTTGGAGCAGCCGAGCCGCTCGAGCTTTTCCATCAGCGACGGCAGCGCGCTCTCCGACGACGAGGTCCCCAGCACGATGAGCAATTCGTCCTTGATGTAGCGGACGAACGCGACGATCGAGAACCCGGCGAGGCGCGCGACGGCGCCCAGAACGAGCAGGACGAACAGGGCCGACGTCACATAGAAGGTCAAGATGAGATCGAGGAGGTTGCCGAGCGCCGAGGGCCCGAACTTGCCGATCGTGAACGCCATCGCGCCGAAGGCGCCGATCGGCGCGACTTTCATGATGATCGCGATGACGCCGAACATCGCGTGGGCGGCGTCGTCGATCAGGCCGCGCAGCGCCGCGCCGCGCTCGCCCATGCGCATCAGGGCGAAACCGAAGAGAACGGCGAAGAACAGCACCTGCAGGATGTCGCCGATCTGGAAGACCGGCGGCGCGCCCGCCCGGCACAGGCCGGGATCCGGGCTCGAGACGAACGACCCGACGACGCTGTCGGGAATGATGTGCAGGAGATAGTCGACGGGCGCGGTCTTCTGGGCGGCGTCGCGATAGCAGTTCACCTGGGCGATTTCCGCCGCGGTCGGCTCGTGCACGGGAAAATCGGCGCCCGGCCGCCAGAGCAGAGCGACGGCGAGGCCGAGGATCAGCGCGAGCGTCGAGACCGCCTCGAAATAGATCAGGGCCTTGATTCCGACGCGCCCGACGCTCTTGGCTTCCTGGATATGGGCGATGCCGGATACGATCGTGCAGAAGATGATCGGCGCGATCGCCATCTTGATGAGCTTGACGAAGGCCCTGCCGAGCACCTCGATCCACTCGTTCTTGGCGAGGTCGGGCAACAGCCAGCCGACCAGAACGCCCAGCACGATGCCGATCAGAACCTGGACGTAGAGCACGGCATACCAAGGCCGGCGCGCCTGCATGAGCATTCCCCCCGACGCGATGGCGTCGAAACCCGCGCGCCCGCGTCGGCGGGTCGCTTGCGCGCGAGCTTGTCGCGTTCCACGGGCTTTGGCAATGGCCCGGCGCGAATCGATCAGCCGCGCCGCGCGACGAAGCCGGGCGGGGGTCGCCGGCGCGCGGCGGTCTCGCCGCGGCGATCCGGGGCGTCGCTAGAAATCGAAGAATTTCGCGCGCAGCGCATCCTCGTAGTCGCGCTTGGCGGCCAGCACCCGGTCGCGAACCGCCTCCTCGGCGAAATGGGCCGCTTCCCAGGAATCGACTTCGGCGATCTCATGGTCGACCGAAGCGAGCGCCTCCTCGCGCCTGATCGCGGCGATCCATTCCTCGACCGCCGCCTTGTAGGCGTCTCTCAGGCGGTTCAGATGCGGAACGTCGCTGTTCATCGCGTCTCTCCCACTGGCGGGTCGATAATCCAGCCCGATGAAGAAAAGAAGACAGCCGGGCCGGGCGCTTCGCCACGGCTCCGGGCGCGCGCTCGGCTCGGGGCGCGCGAGGCGAGCGGCAGCGGCGGGATCGAGGCGACCCGGCGACGCGCGACCCGTCGCCTCAAAACGAGCAAAATCGCGCCCTTCTCTGCAGGGCAGGCGGCGCCCGCTATCTGCGGCCGCGCGAGGAGGTTCCGATGCGAGCAGCGCCCTTCCCGGCCGCCTTCGCGGCCGTCTTTCTGGCGCTCGCGGCGCTCGGACCGGCCTGCCGGCCGGCGCGCGCGGCGCAGGCCGTCGACGTCGCGCTGGTGCTCGCCGCCGATGTCTCGCGCAGCATCAACGACGATGAGTTCCTCCTGCAGCGCAAGGGCTACGCCGCTGCGATCGCCGATCCGCGCGTGCTCGAGGCGATCGGCGCCGGGCCGCGCGGCGCGATCGCCGTCGCCTTCGTCGAATGGGCGGGCGACGGCGAAGCGAAGACGGTGGTCGACTGGGCGGTGATCCACGACGCCGCAGACGCGCGCAGGTTCGCCGCCGCACTGACGGATGCGCCGCGCGCCTTTGTCGGGCGGACGGCGATCGGCGCGGCGATCGATTTTTCAATGGGCCTGTTCGGCGAGAGCGCCTATGCGGCCGACCGCCACGTCATCGACGTCTCGGGCGACGGGACCAGCAACCAGGGCCGTGCGGTGACCGAGGCGCGCGATGCCGCGCTCGGCGCCGGCGTCGTGATCAATGGCCTGGCGATATTCAACAAGACCGCCGCCGCCGAGGGCGGCTATCTCGCGCTGCACACCAACCCGCCCGGCGGCCTCGCCAAATATTACAAAGACAACGTGGTCGGCGGCCTCGGCGCTTTCGTGCTGCCGATCGACGATTTCAACAGCTTCGACCAGGCGATGATCCAGAAGCTGATCACCGAGATCGCCGGCGAGCCGCCGCCCGACGCCGCGCGCCGCGCGCGCGCGAATGAACCTGAGCGGGCCGCGCCGCCGGCGCTGTGACCGCGGGCTTGTCGCCGGGAGCGGCGATGGACTAGTGTTCGGGCGTCAGGCGCGGCAAGGCGGGCGGCGCGGACGCTTGCCGGGATTTCGCTTGGGGAGTGCGCCCATGTGCCGCAACATCCGTACGCTGTTCAACTTCGATCCGCCCGCGACCGATGAGGAGATCCGCGCCTCGGCGCTGCAGTTCGTGCGCAAGCTGAGCGGCTTCGCGCATCCCTCGAAGGCGAACGAGGCGGCGTTCACAGCCGCGGTCGATGAAGTCGCACAGGCAGCGCGCCGGTTGCTCGAGTCGCTCGCCGCCACGCGCGCGCCGCGGGATCGGGCCGAGGAGGCGGCGAAGGCGCAGGAGCGAGCGAGGACGAGATTCGCTTAGCGAGGAACCCGGATCGCCATCGGCGCATCCGCGAATTTCGTCTGATGCGAACCGCTGTTCCGCCCCTTGAAGCCGCGCAATGCGCGACAGCCGCCGCCAAAAGGGGGATATGTCGAAACCTGCGCACGATCTGGGCGAAGGTCGGTGGCCCGTCGCCTAGCGAGCGCTATTGGGCGATCTGGAAGCCGTTGCAATCGTAGGCGGAGGCTCGATTCGTCAGCACCGCCTTGATCCAATCGACATTGTCGGAGATCGTGAGCGATGCGATCGATCCGCCTCCGTAGACCGGGAATACGGCCAGAGCGTCGCTCTGTTTCGCGCTGGTGGCGTCGGCGGGCGCCTTGAAGGCGAGGAAAATCACCGAAGCCCCGTTGGCGAACTGTCCCGTCGCGTCCGAATTTTGGGCGAAGCAGCCGTAATGGTAGAACCCCTTTCCGATCAGTAAGTCGATCAGCGACGGAATGCTCTTTGGCGGCGTGTCGAGGGCGAAAATCGCGCCGGTGGTCCGATCGATCAGGCTGACCTCCGTCGAGAAGAGCTGCCTCAGTTCGGAGGCCGCCGCCGGTAGCGGCGGCTTGTTTTTCGCATATTGGCCGAGCGCCACCATCAGCGAGTCCATCTGCTGTTTCAACCACGTATCGAATGTCGGCTGGACCACGGTGACCGGCGGGGGAACGATATTGGCGCAATCGGCGACCGAAGGTCTTAGGTTGCCCAGAGTCCCCGACCACAGCAGGTCGAGTTTTTCCGCGGCGGTGCAGTAGGACGCCCCCGCGGCGCCGAGACAGTGAACCATCTGATCCCGGGTGCTGAAACTTTGCTGCGCTGCATAGGCCAAGGCAAAGGCCTGATCATCGATCGAACCGAACCCTAGTCTTGCAACGGCGTTGGCGAACAACGAACATGACGACTGGATGGTTTGGTTGCTGCTGGCATCGAGCTTCTGCGGCGCGCTTGCGATCTGCTTCGTCATATCGCCAATATACTTTTGATTCCGATCAGTCACCACCGAAGACAGCTCGCGTACGTTTACGGTCACGACGCTGTATTCCGTTGTAATATATGTAGTCCCCGCCGGCAGATCATAAGATCTACCGATGTTTCGGTTCTTGTTCAGCAGAGCCAATAATGACGCGAAGGGCTTCTGAGTCGAATCGACCGCGGAGACCGTCTTTGAAATCATGGGATTTATTGGAGCCCCGGTGAGCAAAGGAACCAGCGGCGTCACAATCGCAATCACAGAGTCGATGGCGGTAAATATAGCTCCGGGCGTATAAGTCGTCGACAGATCGAGAGTGGGGATGACAAAGAGTTTGCTTGTATTCGACACCAGGAATGATTGGTCGCAACCCTTCCGATTGTCCTGCTCGGCGCCTTTGTCGCCGTTCGTGGCGTACGCGAAGGCCATGCCGACGGCGCCGTTCGGCAATTGAACTGAGCCATCCGGCAGCGCTGCGGCTGGATTGGGGGAGACCACGACAAAATGGGCGGTTGTCGTCGTCTTTCCCCAAAATATGGCCGGCAGGGCGCCGTTGCTTCGAATCGGAGCGAGGTCGCCCCCCTTCGGGTTCACGGCGCATGTCAATTCGAGAGCGTAGAGTTTACGATTGGAAAGAGCGCTCGTATGCGCGCGGGAAATCTGAAAATCTGTCTCCGAAGTCTGCGCACACACGGCGCCGGCAGTCATGATCATGCCCGCAATCGCGACAACCGGGCAGAATAGTCTCATAAGCCCCCTCCGCACTGAACCCACCGCTCCCACCATTGCATTTCGACTCAGTTTCCGTCCGCCTTGGAATCTTTGCAAGCCCGATCCGATGTCCGCTACAGCGTCTCGACCGGATTCGATTCCGCCGATATGTGGCGAGGCCCCCGCTACACCTCGACCCACCGCCCCTCCCGACTCGCCCGCGCGACCGCATGCACCGCGCGCTCGATCGCGAGGCCCTCGTCGAAATCGATTCCGACCGCCGCCTCCCCCGCAATTCGGCCCAGCAGCGCCCGGCATTCGACGATCTTGAGGTCGTTGAATCCCATCTGGTGGCCGGGCGCGACGATGAATCTGTCGTAGGGCGGGTGGGCCGGGCCCATCAGGATGGTGCGGAAGCCCTGATCGGCGGCGCGCCCTTCCGCAATATAGACCTGGACCTCGTTGAAACGCTCCTGGTCGAACGCGATCGTTCCGCGCGCGCCGAAAATCTGCAGCTGGAGCCGACCCTTGCGGCCCCAAGCGCAGCGATCGACATGGATCGCGCCGGCGATCCCGCCGGGCAGCCGCAACAGCGCGGTCGCGACGTCGGCGGTCTCGACGGCGCGGCGCCCGCCGCCGTGCGGCCGGTCGGGATAGGGCTTGGACATCTCGCCGAATACGCTGGTCGGGCGGCCGAACAGCGTGGCGATCAGGCTGAGGGGATGGACGGCGAAATCGTCGAGCGCGCCATAGCCCGCCGAGGCCTCGCTGCGCCAGGAATGCGGCGCGTCGGGGTCGGCGAGATAGTCCTCGTCCATCTCGATGCGCAGATGATTGACCGCGCCGATCGCGCCCTCGTCGAGCAGGCGCCTGACGTAACGGATGGCGGGGCTCTGAATGTAGTTGTAGCCGAGAATGGCGATTTTCCCGGATCGTCGCGCCGCGGCGGCCATGCGCTCGGCGTCCGCGAATTGCGGCGCCATCGGCTTTTCGCACCAGACGTGCTTGCCCGCCTCCAGCGCGGCGATCGCCATCTCGGCGTGCAGCGCATTGGGCGTGGTGATCGACACGACGGCGACGGCGGGATCGGCAATCACGGCGCGCCAGTCGGCGGTCGCGCGCGCAAAGCCGAATTCGGCGGCGCGTTTGCGGGCAAGCTCTTCGGTCACCTCGCACAGCATTTCGCGGCGCACATCGGGCGTGTCGCCGAACACCGCCTTGACGCCGGTCCAGGCGAGGGCGTGGCACTTGCCCATGTAGCCGGTGCCGATGAGGCCGACGCCGATCGAATTCATTGGGCCCTCCCTGGCCGGCCGGGGCATGGCCCACGGACCAAATATTCTCTGGACTCAGAGATTTGGAACTTTCATTCTGTTTCTGGTGGCGGGTGTCAAGCCCGGCGACGGGCGGCGCGTCGTTCGCTGGTGACGGCGGCATGCGCCGGCCCTGCGCGGGGCGGCTGTTCCAAGGACGGCGAATGAGCATTCCCGGCGATTTCGAGGCGCTCAAGGACCGGCTGATCCGGCTGAAGCCCGACCTGCCCAAACGCCTGCAACAGGTCGCCGCCTTCGCGCTCGACAATCCCCAGGAAATGGCGCTCGGCACCGCCTCCAGCATCGCCGCGCGCGCCCACGTCCAGGCCTCGACGCTGGTGCGCTTCGCCCAGGCCGTCGGATTCGCCGGCTTTTCCGACCTGCAGGCGCTGTTCCGTTCCCATCTGCGCGATCGCTGGCCCGATTATTCCGAGCGGATGAAGGCGCTGCACGCGAGCGCGAAGGACAGCGGCGACCCGACCCATCTGCTCGCCGGCTTCGCCGATTCGGCGACCGCCTCGCTCGCGCGGCTGCGCCAGACGGTCGCGCGCGCCGACCTCGAACGCGCAACGGCGCTGCTGAGCGCCGCCGACACGATCTATCTGATCGGCCAGCGGCGCGCGTTCTCGGTCTCCCATTACCTCGCCTACGCCTTCGCCCAGCTCAAGGTGCGCGCGGTGCTCGTCGACAACGTCGGCAGCCTCGGCGCCGAACAGATGGCCAATATGGCGCAGGGCGACGCCCTGGTCGCGATCAGCTTCGCTCCCTATACGCCGTTCACCGTCGACATGACGCGCCTTGCGCGCGTGCGGGCGACGCCGATCGTGGTCATCACCGACAGCCCGCTGAGCCCACTCGCCGGTCTCGCCGACGTGCGGTTCGAGATCGCCGAGAGCGATTTCGGCTCCTTCCGTTCGCTGGCGGCGACCTTCTGCCTCGCCATCACCCTGGCGGTCGCGCTGGCGGAGAATCGCGCGAGCGAGGCCTGAGACGCGCGCCGGCACCGGCCGCCCTTCAGCGCCCACCGAGCGCGCCGTTGACCGCGCCGAGAAACCCGGCGAGGTCGCTGGTGACGAAGTCGATCGCATGCGCGTCGTCGATGGCCCGGTCGTGCGCCTGGCGATGGTCGACCCGGCCGGCCCCGGCCACGACGAGGGTGGTCGCCATGCCGAGCGCGCACGGCACGACGAGGTTCTTGGCGATGTCCTCGAACATGGCGGCGCGGGTCGGGTCGATGCCGTAGCGGTCGAAAAAGGCGCGATAGGCCGCCGCCGCGGGTTTCGGGATCATGTTGGCCGCCACGATGTCGAAAACGTCCTCGAACGCGCCGTGCAGGCCGAGCTGCGCCGCTGTCGCCAGCGCGTGTGCGCGCGAGCCGTTGGTGAAAATCAGTTTGCGGCCGGGCAGTTCCGCGATCTCGCGGGCAAGCGGAGGGTTGGCGGCGAGGTTCGACCGGTCGATGTCGTGAACGAAGGCGAGAAACTCGTCCGCGCCGGCGAGATCTTCGTCGATCAGGCCGGCGAGCGTCGTGCCGTGGCGCTGATAGTAATGGCGCTGCAGCGCGCGCGCCGAGAGGCCGTCGAAGCCGAACAAATCCATCAGGAACACCGTGATGCGTTGTTCGATGCGCGGCCACAGGTCGCTGTCGGCGGGATAGAGCGTATTGTCGAGGTCGAACACCCAGGTGTCGACGCGGGCGAATTTGGCGCGCAGAGCCGAGGCGCGATCTGGCGTCGGTCCCAAAGCGGTCTGCCGGAGCGGTCTGTTCACGAAAGCCTTCGCCTGTGCCGGTTCGACGCGGCGGGATTCGCAGCGTGCGCCCGAGTGTTTAAGAACCTGCGAAGGCCATTGAACGCTTGGCGCCGCGGCCCGGTCAACCCCTCGGGGGCGCCGGGCGGCGCGGATTCGGGCGGGATCGCCGCGGATCGCGGAAGGATCGCTATTCGGCAGCGCGCTTCATCTCGGGATAGAGGCAATGCGCGTCGGCCGCGGCGGCGATCTCGACCGGGCGGGCGCGGCGCAGCGGCACGACCTCGGCCTCGACGAACGGCAGGCCGAGCGTGCGCCACAC
>JBEKEI010000170.1:0-9788 GCA_050013915.1 Roseiarcus sp. | reverse complement strand
CGGCGCTCACCACCAATGTGACGCGGTTCTTTCGCGAGCCGCATCATTTCGAGCACCTGAAGGCCAGCGTCCTGCCTCCGCTGCTCGAGGCGGCGCGTCGCGGCGGAAGCGTCCGCCTCTGGTCTGCCGGTTGCTCGAGCGGACAGGAGCCGTACTCGATCGCCCTGACGGTGCTGTCGATGATGCCGGAGGCGGCCTCGCGCGACATCAGGATTCTCGCGACCGACATCGATCCCAACATGGTGGCGCGCGGGCGCAGCGGCGTCTATGATCCAGGCGAGCTCCGCGACTTGCCGGCCGAAATGAAGCGGCGCTGGTTCGTGCCGGCCGACGGCGGGCCGGGCTCGCTCGGCGTCGCCGACGACCTGCGGGCGCTCGTCGCGTTCCGGCCGCTCAATCTGATCGCGGCCTGGCCCATGCGCGGCCCGTTCCACGCGATCTTCTGCCGGAACGTCGTGATCTATTTCGAGGAGTCGACTCAGTCGACGCTCTGGGGCCGCATCGTGCCGCTTCTGGCGCCCGGCGGCTGCCTCTACATTGGTCATTCCGAGCGCGTGACCGGGCCGGCGCTCGCCGCGCTCGACAGCGTCGACATTACGACCTACCGAATTCGCTCGGGAGCGCGGGCATGAAGCGGGTTCGGGTCCTCATCGTCGATGATTCCGCGACGATGCGCGGGTTGATCAAGACCGCCCTGGAGCGCGACGATGGGGTGGAAGTGGTCGGGCAGGCGCCGGATCCGCTCGAGGCGCGCAAGGCGATCAAGGCGCTGAATCCCGACGTGATCACGCTCGACGTCGAGATGCCGAACATGAACGGCATCGAATTTCTCGAGAAGATCATACGGCTGCGCCCGATGCCGGTGATCATGGTCTCCAGCCTCACCACCAGCGGCGGAGAGGCGACGATCCGAGCCCTGGAGATCGGCGCGGTCGATTGCGTCGTCAAGCCTTCGCCTGACAATCCGCGGGCGTTCGACGACCTGCCGGCGATCGTGAAGATGGCGGCCTGCGCTTTCGTGCGGTCGAGGGCGTCGCGCGCGGCTCCGTCCGCAGCCTCCCCGCTCGGTCATTCCCCTTACGTCCACGGCGGGCGCATCGTCGCGATCGGCGCGTCGACGGGCGGGGTTGAAGCGCTGATCGCCGTCCTCTCGGAATTTCCGGCCAATTGTCCGCCGACAGTCATCACCCAGCACATGCCGGCGAATTTCACCAGGAGTCTCGCCCAGCGGCTCGACCGTCTATGCGCGCCGAGCGTCAGCGAAGCGGTTGACGGCGCGGAGCTCATGCAAGGCCAGATCTATCTCGCGCCCGGCGGTCCTGCGCATCTCGAGGTCGTGAGTGCGCGCGGTCTGAGATGTCGTCTGCGGGCCGGGGACGCCGTCAACGGCCACCGCCCTTCCGTCGACGTGCTGTTCGCCTCCGTCGGCAAAGCGGCGGGGGATATGAGCGTCGGTGTGATCCTGACCGGGATGGGCAGGGACGGGGCCGCAGGCCTGCTTGCGATGCGCAACGCGGGCGCGCGCACGCTCGGACAGAACCAGGCCAGCAGCGTGGTATACGGGATGCCCAAGGTCGCCTTCGAATGGGGAGCGGTTGAAAAGCAGCTGCCTCTGGCCAGAGTCGGACATGAGATTCTGGCGCTCGCAGCAACACGCAGTCAGAAAGGAGAACGCGATGTCGCTTAAGGATCAACTGAGGGTTTTGGTCGTCGACGACACCTCTGTCAGTCGCGCGCTCATTTGCGACGGTCTCGACCAGATCGGCATAAAAAACGTGTCGATCGCCAGGGACGGCGAGGAGGGGTTTCAGTCGATGAGGACGAAACCGTCGCACGTGATCATCTCCGACCTCAACATGCCGAAGCTGGACGGACTCGGTCTGCTGCGGGCGGTGCGCGAATACGAGCCGACCAAGAAGGCGGCGTTCATTCTCGTCACCGGCCGCGGCGACAACGCGATCATCGAGCTCGGCAAGAAATATGGCCTGAACAACTACCTTCCCAAGCCGTTCACGGTCGCTGCCCTGAAGGCTTCGATCGAGGCCGTCGTCGGACGGCTTGGGTGACGAGCGGCGACGGCGGCGAGCGCCGCGTCCACGTGATCCAGGGCGAATTCCACGTGACCGGCGATCCCGCCGTCATGCTGACGACGATTCTGGGGTCCTGCGTCGCCGCCTGCATGCGCGACCCGGACGCGCAGGTCGGCGGCATGAATCATTTCCTGCTCCCGGGCAGCGAGGACCGCTCACGCAGCCGCGAGGCGGAAAGCTACGGCGTCCATCTCATGGAACTGCTGGTCAACGATCTCCTCCATCACGGCGCCCGACGTGACCGCCTGCAGGCCAAACTGTTCGGCGGCTCCTCGACGATGCAGGGCCTGACCGACGTCGGCTCGCTCAACGCGCAATTCGCCGAGCATTTTCTTCGCCATGAGGGAATCTCCTATTTGGGGGGCAGTCTCGGCGGCGATCGCGGCCGCCGGATCCAGTTCTGGCCGACATCAGGTCGCGCGCGCCAGGTCGCCCTGCGCAAGAACGAGGCGTTCTCCACGCCGATCGTCAACATGCCGTCAAGATGCCAGCGCGGCGAAGTCGAGCTGTTCTGAACGAGGCCGGCCGGAGCGCGAAGATGGAAGCGAGTTCTTACGAAACGCCTGCCAGGACGATGCCCGTCGCGGACCTGCTGCGGCGCATGGCGCAGGAACTGCGTCACCTCACCCCCGTCGTCGATAGCCTGCAGGTGCTGGTCGGGCGCCTCGTTTCGGCGAACCCGGTCAAGGACCGCGCGACGGCGCATCAATTGCAGCACTTCGACAGTCTGGGGCAGACGCTCGCAGCCATCGCCGATTTCGCCGAGGCGCTGGGCGGCGACGCGCCGTCCGAATGGCTGCTCAATCCGCATTCGGCCTCGCGCGCCGTGCTGCTGTCGGATCTGGCCGCGCGTCTCGTCTCGCAGCTCGAGGCGACCGAGGAGCCGATAGTGGCGATCGCCGGCGAATTCGAATTCTTCTGAGACTTTGCCGCTGTCGGGCCGGGCGCGACTCGTCGTCACACCGCCGCCATGACGCGCGCTTGGAGGCCGGCGAGTTCCGCCTCCGTCGGCAGGCGCCGCTGGACTCGATGCGGCATCGGCAAATCGAGCGCGATCGCTCCGTCGCGAAGCGCCAGCACCCGATCGGCGAGGGCGATCGCCTCGGCGAGGTCATGGGTGATCAGCACCGAGGTGAACCCGAACGCGCGCCACAGCCCGTCGAGCAACCGGTGCATTTCGACGCGCGTCAGGGCGTCGAGGGCCCCGAACGGCTCATCGAGCAGAAAAACGCGCGGACGGCCGACGAGCGCGCGCGCGAGCGCGACACGCTGGCGCTGCCCGCCCGACAGAACGCGCGGCCAATCGCCGGCGCGATCGGCCAGGCCGACGGAAGTCAGCGCGTCCAGGGCGCGGCGGCGCCATTCCGGTCCGCGCGCGATGCCGACATTGCCGATCACCGTCTGCCACGGCAGAAGACGGGCGTCCTGGAACATCATGCGCGCGGCGCCTTGCGGTCCCGTCACCGGTCTGCCGTCGATGGCGACCACGCCGCCGCTCGGCCGCTCGAGACCCGCGAGGAGCCGCAGCAAGGTCGACTTTCCGCCGCCCGATCGGCCGACCACGGCGAGGAACTCACCGGGCGCGATCTTCAGGTCGAGATCTCTGAGGACTTCGCGACGGCCGAAAGCCTTGGAGACGGCGCGCAACTCGATCGGCAGGCCGCTCGGCAGGCCCTCGATCGCGGCAATCGACGCGTCCGCCGTCGCGCGGCGGCGAGGCGCGACGGGCGAGCGCGAAACGAGTTGCGCGTCCACGCTCATCGGCGCGCCTCGGCGGCGCCGGCGTAGCTCGGGTGCCAGGACAGGGCGGCGCGCTCGAACAGTCTGGTGATCGTATCGGACAGTTTTCCGAGCAGCGGGTAGATGATGACGCCGAGCAGGACGACGTCCGTCTGCAGGAACTCCCGCGCGTTCATTGTCATGTAGCCGATGCCGGACGAAGCGGAGATGGTTTCCGCGACGATCAGGGTCAGCCACATCAGCCCGAGCCCGTAACGCAGCCCGACGAAGATCGACGGCAGGGCGCCGGGGAGAATGACGCGCAGCAACAACGCGATGCGTCCCAGACCGTAGACCTGCGCCATTTCGACCAGCGCCGGATCGATGGTGCGCACGCCGTGGTAGGTGTTGATGTACACCGGGAACATCACGCCGATCGAAACCAGGAATATCTTGGCCTCCTCGCCGATGCCAAACCATAATATGACCAGCGGAATGATCGCCAGATGCGGGATGTTGCGCAGCATCTGCAGGGTGGAATCGAGCGCGACGTCGGCGGCGCGCCAGAGGCCGTTGACGATGCCGAGAGGGAAGCCGAGCAGGCCTCCGATCGAAAGGCCCTCCAGGGCGCGCATCCCGCTGACCTCGGCATTCGCGGCCAGGCTGCCGTCTTGCGCCGTCTGCCAGAACGCGCGCGCCACCGCGCTCGGCGCCGGCAGGACGCGCGCCGCGATGAGGCCAGAATCGGCCGCGACCTCCCAGCCGATCATCAGGGTCAATGGCAGGATCCAGGCGGCGACGCCGTGCGAAAGGCCGAAGCTCCTCCCGCGACTCGTCGATCGCCTCTCGCCTGGGTCGTCGCTCGGCGCCGGCGAACTGGTCTCCTTGTCCACGGAAGGCCCTTCAACCGCCGCCGGCGCGCAGGACGTCGCTGATCCTGATCGGCTTGGGAATGAGACCGAGGCCACGGAACGCGTCGGCGATCTTCTGTTGGTCCGCCGCCACTTCGGGCGTCATCGCCTGAACGCCCCAGGACTGTCGGCTGAGCGGCGATCTCGGGCCGGCGCGGCACGGCGGCCCCTTTGGAGAGGTCATCGCCAATCTCGAGGCGCCGTCGCAGCGTCGGTCGGTGAGCGCCGGCTGAACGGGATCGCCGGGGAACGCTACCCGGTTTTCGGCGCGATCCCGCTCTTGCGCCGAGTCTGAGGGGGAGGTTGTTCCGGGGCGCCGGGGCGCGGATCCCCGCGGATTATTCACAAAAATAAAATGTTTTATGATGAGGAACGGATCCCGGCCGCATCGAGCCGGTCGGCGCAGTGCGCCGCCGCGCGGAGAATTGTTTAGATTCGCCGGTGTCAAGACCTTGCAGTCTGGCCTCGGGCGGACTTAACATCCCGCCATGGTCGACACGCTCATATCCATCCGAACGGCGCGCGACGGCGACGAGGTCAGCATCGCCAACGTGCATGACGCCGCGTGGCGCGACGCCTATCAGGGGGTAATTCCCGGCCGTGAGCTCGAGCGGATGATCGCCCGCCGCGGGCCGCTGTGGTGGCGCAACGCGATCGCGCGCGGTTCGCGGCTTCTAGTCCTCGATTTCGGCGACAAATTGGCCGGCTATGTCAGCTATGGCCGGAACCGCGTTCCGGCCTTGACCTACAGCGGCGAAATTTTCGAGCTTTATCTGGCGCCGGAATATCAGGGCGGCGGTTTCGGGCGGCGCATGTTCGAGGCCGCCCAGAAGGACTTGGCCGACCACGGCTATCGTTCGTTTCTGGTCTGGGCTCTGGCGGACAACGAGCGCGCACTGGCGTTCTACAGCCGCCTTGGCGGGCGCATAGTGAGGCGCGCCCACGAAAAATTCGGTCAGGAGACCCGCGAACGCGTCGCCTTCGGTTTCGATTGACGGAGCGAATGACGGGCGAATTTTGACGGTTCCGCTTTCCCGCCTCCGCTCGCGATCCTGTCCCGGCGTCGATTTCGCCTCTCCCGGAGCCCGAACATGAATATCGACGCCATCTCGATCGGCAACAATCCGCCTCAGGAGGTGAATGTCGTCATCGAGGTCCCCATCGGCGGCGAGCCGATCAAATATGAAATGGACAAGACCGCCGGGGTGCTCGTCGTCGACCGGTTCCTCTATACGTCGATGCGCTACCCCGGAAACTACGGCTTCATTCCTCATACCCTTTCCGAAGACGGCGACCCATGCGACGTGATCGTCGCCAACACGCGGGCGATCGTCCCGGGCGCCGTCATGAGCTGCAAAATCGTCGGCGTTCTCCTGATGGAGGACGAGGCGGGCCGCGACGAGAAGCTTCTCGCCGTTCCTTCGGCGAGGCTGACGCTGCGCTACGCGAAAATCGAGAATTTCGTCGACCTCCCGGAGATCACGCTCAAGCAGATCGAACATTTCTTCGCTCACTACAAGGATCTCGAGCCCGGCAAGTGGGTCAAGATCATGCGCTGGGGCGACGCGGCCGAGGCGCATGCCCTTGTACTCGCCGGGGTCGAGCGGGCAAAAGGCGCGAAGGCGCGATGACAAATCCGCGTTGCCACCCCTTCGAGGCCGGGTGATGCGCCGCTCGTTCATCGACCGCCGCATCGATGCGATGCTCGATCTCTGCGACAGGCACGGCTTCAAGCTGCCGCCTTTTTCCCGGTGGAGCGAAGCGCAATTCGCTGCGCGACCTGACGCCGCGCGACGTATCCGATCGGCCGGTCTGGGTTGGAACGTCGTCGAATTCGAGCCTGGCGGCTATCGCGACCAGGGACTGACTCTCTTCACCACCCGCATGGGCGACTGGCGCGAGTTGAGCGCGGGAGCGGGCCGGCTGTACGCCGAGAAGGCGATGATGGCGGAGGACGGCCAGCGCACGCCGCATCACTATCACGTCGTCAAGACCGAGGACATCCTGAACCGCGGCGGCGCGCGTTTCGTCGTCGAATTGTGCAAGGTCGATCCCAACGGGGTCCGTCTCGACGAGCGGTTTCGGGCCGCGAAGGATACCGAAATTCTCGATCTCGCGCCCGGCGCGCGCGTGTCGCTCGAACCGGGCGAGAGCCTGACTCTCGAGCCCTTCGTCGCCCATTCCTTCTGGGCGGAGGGGGGAGCCGTGCTGGCGGGTGAAGTTTCGCTCGCCAACGACGACGCGGTCGACAATTACTTCCAGCCCCCGCTCGCGCGGTTCGTCGAGATCGAGGAGGACGCGCCGATGCGGTTTGTCACGGTTCGCGACCATGCGCGACTCGCCCCGGCCTGAACGGGGATTCGCGGACAAGCCACGGAGCGAGCACGCCCTCGCGGCCGAAGCGGGCTTGCCGTGTGGCGCAGCAGATCCGCTGGTCAGCGATCCGGCGGACGCGCGCATGAAGGCGAGGCGAGGCGAGCCGATGGGCGGCCGATCCCTCGGGAGGGAGAGACATGCGCACCGAGGCGGCGATCGATCGGCGGCGCGGCCGTCGCGGGCGACATCGAAAAATCCTTCCTGTAAATCAGAATACATGTTATGGTCTCGCGGTCGGAAAAGGGCTTCGCCGAGCCGACGCCGCAGACGCGGCGACCCGAGCCCCGGCGATGACGTGCCGGGCAGGGGCTCGTCCGGAGGCCGCGGGAGGCGCATGGCTGTAAAATTTGATCAAGTCCTTGATATCGCTCGATTCGAGGATGCAAATGTCCCTTCGCGGACGCTGGAATCAAGGACTTGCGGAGGTTTTTACGGCCGTTCGGGACCTGTTCGACCCTAAAACGGGTCGGATTGGCGGTCGATATCGGGCGAAAATCCAGGATCTGGACTGAGGCGTGACCGACTGCTGCCGGCGCGAGCCTACTGGAAAACGCCGCCGGCGACGCCGTCCCTATCGAGCCGATGGGTCCGTCCACGAAGGCCAGACCCTTAAGTCCACCAGTCGTGAGCTGGCTTGGCGTGTGGCGCATCAGATCCGTTGGTCGCCCGATCAGAATCTGCTCAGCCGCCGGGGACGGAAGGCTGCCGATCCGCCGTCGATGGTTGGCGCGCGAGCCGCTCCATGGCGTCGAGGAACGCCGCCATGACCCGATCCGCGCGCACGGCGACCGCCACCTCGGCATTGGGACGACGCCGCCAGACATTGCCCCAGTCGGCGAGGGTCATGCCGTTGGCGATCGCACCTGCGGTCTCGACATCGACGGCGACTGCGATGGTCTCGATCAGCGTGGGATCGAGCGCGGCCGCGACCGCGAGCGGGTCGTGCATTACGAAATGGCGGCGGCCTTGGCGCTTCTCGATGAATTCGAAATAATGGCGCGTCGAATCTTGGAGAAAGCGCAGCAGCGCCGGCGCCCTGGGTGCGCCGGCGCAACGGCCGGCGAGCTGGTCCAGATGTTCGGGGAGAAGCAGAGTCTGGCGCGTGACGTCGAGCCCGACGGCGACCAGCAGCGCCGAACCTTCGCCTCCGAAGCTCCTGAACACGATGCGCGCCGCGTCGGGATCGTGCCAGATGTTGAATTCGGCGGCCGGCGTGGCGTTGCCGCCCTCGCGGTACGCACCGCCCATCAGGACGAGGCGCTTCAATAGTTTCGGCAATTCGGGCTCGCGCATAAGGGCGACGGCGACATTGGTCAGGGGGCCGGTGGCGACGAGAACCACTTCGCCCGGATATTTCCGCGCAGACGAGACGATGGCGTCGATCGCATTGTCTTGCGCTTCGGGCGCGTCGGGCTCCGGCAGGATCGCATGGCCGAGGCCCGAACCGCCATGAATCAGGCTGGCGTCCGCCGCTTCGCGGATCAGCGGACGGAGGCAGCCTGGCCACACCGGGGTGTCTGCGCGTCCCGCCAGCGCCAGGACCGCGCGCGTGTTGCGGGTCGCGCGCTGAAGATCGACATTGCCGGCCACGGTGGAGACGCCCAGGATCGTCGCCGCAGGAGCGGCGCATGCGAGCAGCAGCCCGAGGGCGTCGTCGATGCCGGTGTCGACGTCTAGGATCAGCGGCGTCCTGGCTTCAGGCATCGGGAACCTCGCAGGGGAAATCGTCGCCGCGCCACGCCGATCCTGCGCATGGTTGAGGTCACCCTCTCCTGACTCGAGCGGGGGAGCGGGTCAATCCGCTGGCCGCGGGAACTGCGCCGGCGGAATCCCCCAAACGCTGCGCAAGGCCGCCATCGAGAACAGGAGGGATTGTTTGTTTCGGAACGATCTCGACCGTGGCCGCAGTTTTGCCCCATTCACCGCGCGAGGCGAGTTTCGTGAGTAGTGCGCCACGGAGGAAAAGTCATCGTCCTTGCTCTGAAGATAGGTTCACGCAAGCCCCGGCGGCTATCGGAAGGTCTCTAGCCGATCTTGTTCCGATCCGGATAATGGATTGGGCGTGCGTGGCGCTCGCCGAGCGGCCGTGAAACCATCCGCATATTGGGGCGGGGCCCTTTTTCACGTGCGATTCGCGGTCTTTCCTGTTTGTTAAACTATGCACCCCTAACTGCACGGGCGGCGGAACGATTTGATAATCGGATCGCGCCTCATCCGGAGTTCATTTTATGACATCGATTATTACTTCGTTGTCGAACCAACAGATTGCCAGCCTGTCGACGACGACCGTGTCACAGTTGAGCACAACGGATATTCACGCGTTTTCCGTGAGCCAGATCGGCGTGATGAGCGCCACGCAACTGAACAGTCTGACTTCTACAGAAGTGCAGGCGTTCAGCACGACGCAAATCACCGGCTATTCGGCGCAGGCGATCCCCGGCCTTTCGTTGAACAGCATTCTCTTCTTGTCGGGAGCCCAGGTCGGTGCGTTGACCTCGACCCAGATCGGCGCGCTGACGACGACCGAGGTCAACCAGCTGGCGGCGACGACCACCGGGCTGACGGCCGTCCTGGGGACGCTTTCGGCGAGCCAGATCGGCGGGCTGACGACGACCTCGCTGGGCAACCTGACGACGACGCAGGTGACCGCGCTGTCGACGACGCAGGTGCAGGGCCTGTCGACCGCGCAGCT
>JBEKEI010000169.1:0-9852 GCA_050013915.1 Roseiarcus sp. | reverse complement strand
CCGGGCGAGCCTGTCGCCGGCGAGCCATTGGGCGAGAATCCGCCGCTCCTCGGGGGTGATTTCGGTGAGGTTGTTGGGCGGCATCGCGTGAGTCAAGACCGCCTGGACGCGGATCGCCGGCGCGAAGGCGGCGATGTGTTCGGGCGTGTCGAGCAGGACGCCCTTGGGCGCCTCGCCGACGCCCTCCCAGACCGGCTCGGGCGCGTGGCACATCGAGCAGCGCGCCGAGATCACCGCGACCACGTCGGCCGGCGCCCTCGGCAGCGCCACCGCCGCCGCGCGCTCGGCGGGCGCGGGCCCGAGCCCGAGCGAGATGCGCATGCCGGGCGAGGCCGCCATGCAGACATAGAAGGCGGTCAGCATCGCGGCGAAGGCGACGAACCAGGCCCAGATCGGCGCCTTGTCGTGATCGGCGTGCCACATGTTGTAGAAATAGCGGATGATCGCGCCGGTCACGATCACCAGGGTCACCAGCGCGGGGATGATGCGCGAATTGGCGTAGGTCACAGGATAGTGGTTGGACAGCATCATGAACAGCACGGGCAGCGTGATGTAATTGTTGTGGGTCGAGCGCTGCTTGGAGGTCTTGACCCATTTGGGGTCGGGGCTCTGGCGGGCGATCAGCGCGGCGACCGACTTGCGCTGGTTCGGCATGATCACGAAGAAGACGTTGGCCGTCATCATCGTCGCCATCAGCGCGCCGGTGTGGATCAGCGCGCCGCGCCCCGAGAACAGCAGGGTGAAGACCCAGCTCGTCAGCACGACATAGCCGAAGCCGGCGAGCGCGAGCAGCGAATCGCTCCTGGCGACCGGCGACTTGCACAGGAGGTCGTAGACGATCCAGCCGAGCGCGAGCGCGACGATGCCGACGACCGCCGCCTGCCAGGGCGCGAGCGGCATCACCGCGGGATCGATCAGGAAGAAGGTCGACTGGCCGTAATAGACCCAGCACAGCAGGCTGAAGCCGGAGATCCAGGTCCAGTAGGACTGCCATTTGTGCCAGACCAGATGGTCCGGCAGGATGGCGGGCGCCAGGGCGTACTTGCTCATCTCGTAGAAGCCGCCGCCATGCACCTGCCAGGACACGCCCGACACGCCGGGCTGCATGCCCTTCTGCTTGCGCAGCGAGGCGTCGAGATGCATGAACATGAACGACGAGCCGATCCAGGCGATCGCCGTCGTCACATGCAGCCAGCGCAGCAGCATCGAGCCCCATTCCAGTATGTAGGGGAACCAGGCTTCCATCGACCCCTCGCTCTCGTTGCGTGCGCGCGCCCGGATCCGCCCCCGGCCGCCATGCAAGCGCCGCGCCGCCCGGCGACGATAGCGCTTTGTGCGCGCGCTTGCCCATCGCCGATCTCAGGAATATCTTTCGAGAATATCGGGTAATCGCGTCATGATTTCTCTGGAGAATGTCCGCATCTTCATGCGGGCGGTGGAGACCGGGTCGTTTTCCGCGGCCGGCCGCAAGCTGCGGCTCTCGCCCTCGGTGGTGAGCTATCGCATCCAGCTGCTCGAGGACCATCTCAACAGCCGCCTGCTGACGCGCACGACGCGCAGCATGAGCCTGACCGAGGCGGGCCGGGTGTTCTTCGACCGCTGCCTGGAAGTCGTCGAGGCGGTCGAACGCGCCGAGGCGAGCGTGGCGGCCGAAGGCGGCGCGGCGCCGCGCGGCCATCTCCACGTCACGGCGCCGCTCGGCCTCGGCCGGCGCGTCGTCGCGCCGATGCTGGCGCGCTACCGGGCGCTGCAGCCTCAGACGGACGTGCGGCTGCGCCTGTCCGACCATCTGCTCGACCTCGTCCAGGAAGGCGTCGACGTCGCGGTGCGGATCGCCCGGATGGAGGATTCGAGCTTCACGCTGCGCAAGATCGCCGACGTGAGGCGGGTGCTGTGCGCGGCGCCCGGCTACCTCGAGCGGCGCGGCGCGCCGCGCGCGCCGCAGGATCTGGCCGCGCACGACTGCCTGCTGCTGCGCTTTCCCGGTTCGCAGCAGTTCCGCTGGACGCTCGACTGCGCGGGCGAGGCGGTGACGGTTCCGGTCGCCGGGCCGCTCGACGCCGACGACGGCGACGTGCTGACCCAATGGGCGCTCGACGGGCTGGGGATTGTGCTGAAGCCGCTGTTCGAAATCGCCCCCCTGATCGCCGACGGCCGGCTCGTCGAAGTGCTCGCCGAAGCGCCGCCGCTGCCCGTCACGCTCGGCGTCCTGTATCCCTCGCGCCGGATGCTGCCGCCGCGCACGAAGAGCTTCATCGAGCTCTGCGTGGAGGAAATGCGGCGCCACATCGGCGCCCAGCTGGCGAGCCTCGCGCCTTCCTGAGGACCGGCGCCGACCGACCCTGGTAACCCTTTGTTAACCCTATGCAGGTCTTAACATCCTGGCCGAAACCCTCCTGCTTCCGGCGCGGCCGAAGCCCAAGTTTCGGCCCATTTGCAGAGCAGACCCTGTTTCGGCCACGCAGACACCGGCCGGCGGACGCGTCGGACGCCAACAATTGCAGCGAGGGTTTCCGACGATGAACGCCGCCGATGCCGCCGCCCAGGCGGTCGCCGATCCCGAGACCTCCCTGCTATCGATGTTCTGGTCGGCCCATATCGTCGTCAAGTTCGTGATGGTCGGCCTGCTGTTGTCCTCGTTCTGGTGCTGGACGATCATCGTCAACAAGACGCTGCTGTTCGCGCGCTTCAAGCGGTCGATGGACGGCTTCGAGCAGGTGTTCTGGTCGGGCCAGTCGCTGGAGGACCTCTATGGCGAGCTGTCGACCCAGAACAACACCGGCGCGGCGAGCCTGTTCGTCTCGGCGATGCGCGAATGGAAGCGCTCGTTCCAGAACCCCGCCTCCTCGTTCATGGGGCTGCACGCGCGGCTGGAGAAAGTGCTCGACGTGTCGATCGCGCGCGAGGTCGAGCGGCTGGAGTCGAACCTCCTGTTCCTGGCGACGGTCGCCTCGGCCGGGCCCTTCGTCGGCCTGTTCGGCACGGTCTGGGGCATCATGACGGCGTTCCGCTCGATCGCCGCCTCGAAGAACACCTCGCTCGCCGTGGTCGCGCCCGGAATCGCCGAGGCGCTGCTCGCCACCGCCATCGGCCTGTTCGCGGCGATTCCCGCGCTGATCGCCTACAACAAGCTGCAGGGCGACGTCGCCAAGTCGCAGGCGCGCATGGAGAGCTTCGCCGACGAATTCTCCTCCATCCTGTCGCGGCAGATCGACCAGCATCTGTCGAGCGACAAGGCCGCCTGACCCCGCCGTCGCACCGAAGGGAACGAGATCATGGGCATGTCGATGGCCGCGGGCCGCAAGGGGGGACGGCGCCGGCGCGGCGTGCCGCGCTACGGCGCGATGGCCGACATCAACATGACGCCGTTCATCGACATCATGCTCGTGCTGCTGATCATCTTCATGGTCGCCGCGCCGCTGCTGGCGACCGGCGTCGCCGTCGACCTGCCGCAGACCAGGGCCGGGCCGCTCAACATCGATCAGAAGCCGATCTCGATCGCGATCAACGACCAGGGTCAGCTGTTCCTCATGGACGCGCCGGTCGCCGCCGACGATCTCATCCCCCGGCTGCAGGCGATCGCCAAGCAGGGCTTCGACGAACGGATCTATCTGCGCGTCGACAAGGGCATCCCGTATGGGCGGGTGGCGGAGGTCATGGCGTCGCTGACGGCGGCGGGCTACAAGAAGGTCGCCCTGGTGACCGACACCGACAAGCATTGAGCGGGGCTCTCGAGCGTTGAACGACCAGCCGTCGAAATCGGGTCTCTTCGCTTCGGCGGCGCTGCACGCGGCGCTGCTCGCGGCGATCGTCATCGGATTCGCCGAGGCGCCGAAATTCGACGACGCGTCCGAGTCCTTTCCGGTCGAGACGATCACCCAGGAGCAGCTCAACAAGATCATGAAAGGCGACCGCGCGGGGACGCTCGCCAAAGCCCCGATCGAACAGCCCGCGCCGAAGCCGGTCGAGGCGACCGCGCCGACGCCCGCGCCCGAGCCCCCCAAGCTCGTCCCGCCCGAACTGAAACACATCGACGATCCCGGCCCGGACGCGACGCCGGCGCCGCCGCCGAGGCCGACCGTCGATATGCCGCCGCCGACCCCGCCGCAGCGCGAGGCGGCGGTCCCCACGACGCCCGACGCCGAACTCGAGCGTCCGAAGCCGAAGATCGAACCCAGGCCCGCGCCGCCGGCGCGGCCGAAGGTCGACAAGCCGCCGGAGCGGCCGCGTCCCGACGACGTCGCCAAATTTCTCGACAAGGTGAAGACCGATGAGGAGCAGAAGGCGCCGTCCAGGCCGAAATCGGGATCGGCGACCATCGACCCGCCGCGCCAGCCCTTCGATCCCAGCGCGATCGGCAAGCTGCTCGACCCGGGCAAGCCGTCGCCGACGCGCCAGCTCGCGAGCCTGACGCCGCTGGGATCGCAGAGCCAGAACGCGCCGCGCATGTCGCCCTCGCTGTCAGCCTCGCTCGACGGCTGGCTGCAGGACGCCTATCTGAGCTGCTGGACGCCGCCGCCGGCGATGCCGCCGGGCGAGAAATATGTCGCGCTGATCCACGTGGCCTACAATTCCGACGGTTCGCTGTCGGCGCCGCCACAATTGGTCAATCCGCCCGCCGATCCCGCCTGGCGCGCCTATGCCGAGAGTTCGATGCGCGCCGTCCTGAAGTGCAATCCCCTGCGCGTCCCGCCTCAATATGTCCCCTATTACGAGGAATGGAGGACGAAGACGGTGCATTTCGATCCCGAGAGCGCGCAAGGATAGAAGGCCGCGGATCGCAGCGCGCCTCGCGCCCGCCGGCCGAATTCCGCCACGCCGTGACCGCCCAGAGAGACGATCGACCCATGAACAAGCGAACCCTCCTGCTCCGCATCGTCGCAGCCGTTACGCTGGGCGTTGCGTTTCCGGCCGCCGGACGCGCGGAAGGCCAACTCTTCGTCCACGCCGGGTCCAATTTCAAACCCGTCATGGTCGCGGTGACGCCGCTGGCGGGCGACGACGGCGCGGTCAAGCTCTCCGACATCCTCACCAATGATTTCGCCCGCTCGGTGTTTCTCGAGCCGATCAGCCCAACCAGCTTTCCCGAGCAGATCGCCAATCCCGACGCGCGCCCCAATCTCGACGCCTGGAAGACCGTCAATGTGCAGTTCGTCGTGACCGGCCGCACGCTCCACAACGACCCCGGGCATCTCACCGCCGAATTCCGCCTCTGGGACGTCGCGACGGGACAGCAGGTCGCCGGGCAGCGCTACGTCACCGACGCCGCCAACGGGCGGCGCGTCGCGCACCTTATCGGCGACGCCGTATTCAGCCAGATCACCGGCGAGAAGGGCTTCTTCGATTCCCACGTCGTGTTCGTCGACGAGACCGGCCCGGCGGAAAAGCGGCGCAAGCGCCTCGCCATCATGGACATGGACGGCGGCAATGTGCGCTACCTCACGCGCGGCGACGATCTCGTGGTGACGCCGCGCTTCTCGCCGTCGGCGCAGCAGATCGCCTATATGTCGTTCGGCAACGCCGATCCGAAGGTATCGCTGCTCGACATCGAGACGGGACAGCACGAGGCGGTCGGCAATTTCCCCGGCATGACCTTCTCGCCGCGCTTCTCGCCCGACGGCCAGAAGATCGTGATGTCGCTTTCGGCAGGCGCGACCTCGAGCCTGTATACGATGGATCTGCACACGCGCCAGACGACCCGCCTGACCGATTCCGGCGCCATCGACACCTCGCCGTCCTATTCGCCCGACGGGTCGCAGATCGTGTTCGAATCGGATCGCGGCGGCTCGCAGCAGATCTACGTCATGGCCGCCGGCGGCGGACCGGCCAAGCGCATCTCGTTTGGCGAGGGCCGCTACTCCACCCCGGTCTGGTCGCCGCGCGGCGACCAGATCGCCTTCACCCGGCAGAAGGGCGGCAATTTCGGGATCGGCGTGATGCAACCGGACGGCGCCCACGAACTCATGCTGACCGACGGCTTCCACAACGAGGGGCCGACCTTTTCGCCCAACGGCCTGTTTGTCATGTTCTTCCGCGATCCCGGCGGCCAATCGGGCTCGAAAATCTTCATGGCCGACATTTTCGGCCACGCCGAATTCGCCGTGCCGACGCCGAGCTACGCCTCGGACCCTGCCTGGGGACCGATCCTGAACTGAGGACGCCCGTCGCCGCGCGCCGTTAATCGAGTTTCAGCACACATCTGCTAGAGCCGACGGCGCGATCGGGGCGCGGGAACCTGGGATGACGCGGCACAGCATCATACACGCCGACCGGAATGCGCCATTGCTGCCCTCGCCGATCGATCCCGCTTGGATCGTCGCCGGCGCGCCGGTCGCGCGCAATGCGATCCTCGCGCGCAGCGCCGACGGGGCGGCGTGCACGGTCGCCTGGGACTGCACCGCGGGGACGTTCGACTGGCGCTACGAGGTCGACGAGACCGTCCATATCGTCGAGGGCGCGGTGACCGTCGGCAGCCTCGATACCCCGCCGCGGCGGCTGGAGCCGGGCGACGTGGCGTTCTTCCCCGCCGGGACGACGGCGCGCTGGCATGTCGAGAGCTACGTCCGCAAGGTCGCGTTCTGCCGGCGCACGCTGCCGCGGGTCGCGCGGCCGCTGATCCGGATGCTGCAAGGCGCGCGCGCGCTGTTGCGCAAGCCGCCGGCGGGGGGGTCGCTGATGGAGGCCCGAGCCCGGCGCACGGCGGGCGCCGGCGGGCCGTGACGGTCGCGCGTCGGCTGCGCGTCCGACTTGGGCCATCCCTTCGAAAATGAACGATAATCAACCATGTCGCGACAAATTTACGAACAAGAGACGACGCTGCCGAAATAATCGGCCCGCGACGAAAAAACCCCTTGTCAAACGCGCCGTTTGACCCAATTACTGCATTGCCCAATACGCACGTGCCTGTGGTCGTGTGTCGGTCGGTGGGGATCTGGACAAGAGGCCAGTCAACCACCCTCGAAAGACCGGCAGCCGGAGGCAAACCGGCGCACCCCGCCAAACGGGGGACGCGACTTGAAGCAACGACGGACCGGGCTTTTTTGGTCTCTGTCAGCCTCCAAAGCTGACAACCGAAGAGGCTTGTCTATCTTGCCGGGCGTGCGGAAGGGACAATTCCCCTCCAAACGATGGCTGTGAACCCGAACGGCTGGCGATTTCGCCGGTCGCCGGACCATCGCCACGGCGCAGCATCTGATCGGGCGCGATTCGCGTGGCGGCTCTCAGCCTCCGGCGCGCGTCGCCAACCGGTCACGGTGGCGGGTCAACGTCGACGGCTGCGTCTCCAACGCGCGCCGGCGGTCGCATCGCCTCCGATCCTTTCACCTTGCCTGGCGCGGGAGGACCGCGCGACGGGGGATGCCGCTATGACCGATCGCATCAGGGATTTTCTCGCCCGCAACCGCGAAGACGGACCGCGCCTGGTCGTCGACCTCGAAGTCGTCAGAGAGAACTACAACGGCTTCGCCCGGGCGCTGCCCGATACGCGCGTGTTCTACGCGGTCAAGGCCAATCCGGCGCCCGAGATCCTCGACTTGCTCGCCCGGCTGGGCTCGTGCTTCGACACCGCCTCGGTCGTCGAGATCGAGCAGGCGATGGCGGCGGGCGCGACGCCGGACCGCATCAGCTTCGGCAACACGATCAAGAAGGAGCGCGACATCGCGCGCGCCTACGAGCTCGGAATCCGGCTGTTCGCGGTCGATTGCGAGGCCGAGGTCGAGAAGATCGCGCGCGTCGCGCCGGGCTCGAAAGTGTTCTGTCGCATCCTGTGCGACGGCGCGGGCGCCGAATGGCCGCTGTCGCGCAAGTTCGGCTGCGCGCCCGCCATGGCGAGCCGGGTGATGGAGCACGCCCACCGGCTCGGCCTCGTCGCGCACGGCCTGTCGTTCCATGTCGGCTCGCAGCAACCCAACCCGCGCATGTGGGACGGCGCGCTGAAGGCCTCGGCGGCGATCTTCCGCGACCTCGCTGAAAAGGGCATAGCCCTCTCCATGCTCAACCTCGGCGGCGGCTTTCCAACTCGCTATCTCAAGGCGGTGCCGGGGGTGAAAGTGTATGGCCAGACGATCTTTCGCGCGCTGCGCAAGCATTTCGGCAACCGCATCCCGGAGACGATCATCGAACCGGGCCGCGGCATGGTCGGCAACGCCGGGATCATCGAGGCCGAAGTGATCCTGATCGCGCGCAAGTCGGACGAGGACCGACATCGCTGGGTCTATCTCGACATCGGCAAGTTCAACGGCCTCGCCGAGACGATGGACGAGATGATCCGCTATCCCATCCGCACCGCCTATGACGAGGACGCGCTGGCGCCCTGCGTCATCGCCGGGCCGAGCTGCGATTCGGTCGATGTGCTCTACGAGAAGGAGCCCTATTTCCTCCCCGTCAGCCTCGAGATCGGCGCGAAAGTGCTGATCGAGGGCACCGGCGCCTATACGACGACCTATTCGTCCGTCGGCTTCAATGGCTTCCCGCCGCTGAAGTCCTACGTGATCTGAGCCGCGACGCGCCTTTCCGGCCAGCCGGAGAGGCGGCGCTCGCGACCCGGCTTCGCAAGCCCCGCGGGTTTGCCCTGGCCCTTCGGGGCGCGCGCCGAAAGATCCGTCCGCGGTTGATCCAGATTAGCGCGGCCGCGCGCGCGCCATGGCTTGATGTCGCGCGTCGACCGGCGGAAAGCGCCGGCCGCGCGTCTTTTCGAGGCAATTCCCATGAAAAATCGTTCGTTCGGCCCCATGTTCGTGGTGGGCGTGATCGCGCTGGCGGTCGCCAGCGCCCCGATTGCATTCGCGTCTGTCGCCGATGCGGCGCAGATGCATATAGGAGGCGGCGCTCATGGCGGCGGCCATGCGCACGGCGGCGGCGGTGGCGGGCGCGGCGGCGGCGGCCATTTCCGCGGACATGGCGGCGGCGGCGGTTGGGGCGGGGGCTATTACGGCGGCGGCTATTACGGCGGCGTCTGCGGACCGATCCAGCTGACGCTCGGCCTGTGCGGCCCCTACGGCTACTGAATGCGGCCGTCCAACCCGAAGAGGCGCCTTCCCATGAGAAAGCTATTGTTCGCCTGCGTCACCGTCGCCGGCCTGGCGACCACGACCCTCGCCGCGCCGGGGTTCGCCGCCTACGACGGGCCCGACGCGGCGCAGCTCCAGCGCCTGCAGGAGCGCCACGCCCAGGCGCTCGACGCCCATCTGGCCGCGATGAAGGCGGGGCTGAACCTCAGCGCGGATCAGGAGAAGAACTGGCTGCCCTTCGAGGCCGCGATCCGCGACGCCGAAAAGGCGCGCGCGGACCGATGGCGCAAGGCGCACGACCGCATGGCGCAAGGCGAACGCCCCTCGCCGATCGAGCGCATGAGCATCATGGCCGGGCATCTCGAGAAGATGGCCGCCCAGCTGCAGGCGGTCGCCGACGCCGGCAAGCCGCTCTACGACAGCCTCAGCGAGGTGCAGAAGCGCGATTTCGTCCCGCTGATGCGCGAATTCCGCCTGGGCCGCCATCGCCACCACGGCGAACGGCGCTAGAAAGAAACTCACCGCCGGTCTCGCTGCCAGCGACGCCGCCGCAGCATGCGCCGGCAGACCAGCAGCTTCATGCCCAGCGGGTCGGCGCCGCCGGTGGTGAACAAAGCAGGGATTCGCGGCGGCGCCGACGCAGCGCGCGTGCGCTCGGCGCCGAAGCTGGCCTGGTCGGCGCGGCGTGCCGACGGTGGAGAGTTGACGTTCGGCGCGCCGGTCGCGACGACGGCGGCCGAGACCGCGTCGTCGGCGGGCGCCGAGGCGACCGGGCGTTGCGTCTGGGCCGCCGTGAGCGTAGTGTAAAAGAGAAATGTTAGAATGTTATTGCGATATTCCAAAA
>JBEKEI010000168.1:0-9900 GCA_050013915.1 Roseiarcus sp. | reverse complement strand
AAGGCAGCCGTCGGTCAGATAGAGCGCGAACAAGGCCGCGCCCGCCGCCCGCGCCCGGCCGATCGCCGCCGCGCAGGCGACCACTTCGTCGTCGGGGTGGGCGACGCAGACCAGGACCCGCCGGCCGAACATGGCTAGACGGTCTTCAGCGCCGTCCGCCAGCCGCTCATCAGGTCCTCGCGCAACACCTCGCGCCAGCTCGCCAGATGGCGCGCGCCATAGTCGATCCCGGCGGCGCGCATCGCGGCGAGCCGGTCGGGATCGCCGGCGAGGTCGCACAGCGCCGCGGTCCAGGCCTCGACCCCGCTCTGGACCGCGCGCACCGCCTGGGTGCGGTCGAGCAGGACGGGCGAACCGCTGTTGTGGGCGACCAGCGCCGGGCAGCCCGACGCGATCGCCTCGATCGTCGCCATGCTGCCGATCTCCACTTCGGAGGGGAGCGCGAAGAAATCGGCGCTCGCATAGAGCCGGGCGAGCTCCTCGGGCGCGACGAAGCCGGCGATGCTGACGCGATCGCCGAGCCGGCGCGCCGCCTCGTCGGCGAGCGGGCCGACGCCGGCGATCAGCAGATGCAGCGGCGCGCCGGCGCCGATCGCCCGCGCGGCGGCCTCGATGAGGATCGGCACGTTCTTGCCGACGTCGACCCGTCCGACGAACAGCGCGATCCGCCGCCCCTCGGGAATGGCGTAGTCGCGGCGCACCCGCGCGACGTCGCGCCGGTGCGGGCCGAACATCGCCTTGTCGACGCCGAGGCGCAGATTGCCGACGCGCCCCTCGCCGAGAATGCCCGCGGCCAGATCGCGATCCTCGGCGCGGGTGACGAAGGCGCCGGCGCATTGGCGCAGATGGATCGCCAGCCGGCGATCCATCTTCTGGCGCTGACGCCCCGGCGCGTCCCAGTCGTCGATCAGCTTGCGCTTGGCCTGCGGCCAGCGGGCGAAGATCCGGTCGATGGTATGGCGGGTGAAGATGCGGGTATAGGCCGGCGTGTCGGTGTGGAACGAAGTGGTCAGCGCGATCGCCCGGCCGCGCGCGATCCGCTCGGCCGTGCGCGCGAAGGCGAAGAAGCCGTCGGTCGCATGAATGAGATCATAGTCCGGCAATTCGCGCGCGAGCCTGGGATGATAGGGCGAGAGGTCGGCGTGGTCAGGCATGTAGGGCAGGAATTTCAGCCGCGCCGTGCTGAACACCGGCGGCAGGTGGCGGAAGCGGACATTGGGCGAAAGCACTTCGTCCGGCCCGTCGCCGGAGAAATAGACGGTGAGGTCGAGCCGGGCGTCGTCCTCGGCCGGCCTGGCGGCGGCGGCGCCGAGTCGCTCCCACCATTTGACATGTCCGCCCGACTGCTTGTTGCGCGCGAGATCGACCAGCGCGGCGACCTTGAGCGGTCGATTGTGCCGGCGGAGCAGGTTCCAGGGTGCATTCATGGTTTTGGACGTCTCGGCGGTGAGCCACGCCGCGTCAGGGCGTCGGGTCGGACATTTAGGGCAAAAGCGGCGGCGAGGGAATGATTTCGTGGCGAAATCGCGTCCTCCATGCGTCGATCGTTAAAATCCGCGGCAATCTTGCAACGCCCGCCCGCCCCGGTTGGGTTTGCGCCGGCGACCTCCTATATGTTCCGGATCAGTCGCGGCCGGCCAGCAGCGCCCTCACGGGCGCTGGCGCTTCGAGCGGGGACCTCCATGAGCCATCACAGCCACGCGGTCGTCTGGATCGATCACCGGGAGGCGCGGGTCTTCCATTTCAACGCGACCGAGGACGACGAGCAGGATGTCCATCCGCGCGATCCGACCGCCCACATCCATCATCACGCCAATGAGATCGGCAGCGGCCATGCCGCGGAGGATCAGAAATATCTGCACGAAGTCGCCGCCGCGATCGCGGACGTGAAGGCGGCCCTGATCACCGGCCCGGCCAACGCCAAGAACGAGCTGATGAAGCACATCCAGCGTCACGACCCCAGGATCGCCGCGATCGTCGCGGGCGTCGAGGCGCTCGATCACCCGACCAACGGCGAATTGATCGCCCACGCCCGCCGGTTCTTCCGGGCCGCCGACCGGATGTCGCCGCAGAAGGCGTGAGCGCGACCGGCCGCTTGCACGAGCGCGCCGACGGTCCGATTGTGACGCGACCTGGACGCCCGGCCGCGCGCCGGGCGAGCCGGCTCCCACGCGAAAGGGCCCCGCAATGACCCGACTGGCCGGAAAATGCGCTGTCGTCACCGGCGCCGCCAACGGCATCGGGCTCGCCTGCGCGCGCCGCCTCGCCGCCGACGGCGCGGCGGTCGTGCTCGCCGACATCGACGGAACGCTCGGCGAGGCGGCCGCCGCCCGGCTGCGCGAGGAGGGCCGGCAGGCGCTGTTCGTCGCCGCCGACGTGACCGGGCGCGCGGCGATCGAGACGCTCGTCGAGCGCGCGGTCGCCGAATTCGGCCGGCTCGACATCATGCTCAACAATGCCGGGGTCGCGCTGACCGCGCCGATCCTCGAGATGAGCGACGAGCTCTTCGACAAGGTGATGGCGACCAACCTGCGCTCGGCCTTCATCGGGACGCAGCTTGCCGCGCGCAAGATGGTCGCGGCCGGGCGCGGCGGCGTCATCATCAACATGTCGTCGGTCAATGCGCTGCTCGCGATTCCCGGCCTCGCCGCCTACGCATGCTCGAAGGGCGCGCTGAACCAGCTGACCAAGGTCGCGGCGATCGAACTGGCCGTCCACGGCATCCGCGTGGTGGCGATCGGGCCGGGCACGATCCTCACCGATCTCGCCCGGAAGGCGGTCATGGGCGACGAGGCGGCGCGGCGCCGAATCCTGTCGCGCACCCCGATCGGCCGCGCCGGCGAGCCCGAGGAGGTCGCTTCCGTCGCCTCGTTCCTGGCCAGCGACGACGCCTCCTACATCACCGGCCAGACCATCTACCCCGACGGCGGGCGGCTGGCGCTGAACTATCTGGCGCCGGTGGCGGAGTAGCGGGCCGACCGAGCGCCGCCAGGGCTTCGAGCCCGCTGCCGGGCCGACATGCCGCGTTTGCCCGCCTGTCCTCGATCGCTCAGTGCGTCGCCGTCACCCGGCCCGCCAGTTCGTAGGCTTGGCGGGTGCGCGCGGTCGGCCGGGTCGCCAGCCGCTCGGCGAGCAGGGCGCGCGCGAGCCGCGTCTGGCCCGAACGCTCGGCGGCGGCGATCAGCGTCTGGGTGACGAGATCGCGCTGGGCGTGGCTGCCGCCGATGCGGATCGCCTTGTAGCGGACCGGCAGGATGCGCTCGACCGCCCGCGCGTAATCGCCCTCCGCGAAGGCGAGCGCGCCATCGACGAGGCGGCGGCCGACATCGCGCGTGATCTCGCGATTGTCGCCGGCGCCGTCGCGCGCATAGGCGTCGAGCGAGGCGCGCAGCCGCGCGACGCCGTCGGCGTCGCCGGCCCGCGCCGCCGCGAGCGCGAGATGCAGGTCGTTGAAGACGAGCACGTGATCGTCGACATGGGTCAGCCACTGCCGGCTCAACGGGCCCCAGCGCCCGCCGACATCGGCGCCGGCGAGTTCGAGCCGCCACAGCAGCGCCGAGGCGTCGACGAGATCGAGCAGCGAATCGCCTGCGATCCTGGGCGCGACGAACCGGTCGTAATCGGCGAGCGTCTCGGCGAAGCGGCCCTCCTCGATCAGGTAGAGCGCGAGATGCCAGCCGTTGTGGACGGACAGGGCGTGCGCCCTGCTCCAGGCCGGACGGGAGCTCTTGAGGAACTGGATTCCCTCGCCCTGCCGGCTCTCCGTCTCGAGGACGTGCGCGACCGCGTGGACCGCCCAGCCGTCCTCGGCGTTGCGCGCGATCGCCTCGCGCGCGACAGTCTCGGCGCGCCGCAATTCGCCGGCCTCCTCGAGGCCGAACGCATATTGGCCGAGCACGAAGCCGTAGTTCGGGCCGTCGCGATCCCAGGCGGGCAGCACGCGCGCGACGGAATCGCGGATGCTGAGGGAATGGCCGAGGTAGAAATAACTGTCGTGGGCGAAACGCAGGGCGAGGGCGTCGGTCGGATGGTTGACGAGAATGTCCTCCCAGATATCGGTCGCCCCGATGATCGCGCCTGCGGCCCAGGCCTTGGCGGCGGCCAGATGACGCCGCTCTCGCGACGAGGCGCCCGCGATCCCCGCCTCGGCGGCGCCGATCGCCCGCGTCACCGCCGGATTGTCGCCGCGGAAACCGTTGAGCAGGCACAGCGAGGCGATCGCGCTCGAACCCAGCGTGAAAGCGGGGTCGGCGTCGACCGCCTCCTGCAGAACGGCGATCGGGTCGCCCTTCCAGGCGAAATAGTCGGTCACGGCGCGGTCGAGCGCCGCCGCCGACGCCGGCGCGCCGGAAACGTCCAATCCCTGCTGGTCTCTCGCCATGAAGCGCTCCTCCGTCTGTACTATCGTGCGGGCGGCGAAACGATGAAGCGCTCGATGTCCGCAGCCGCCTGCGCCGGGGTCTCCCAATGCGGGGCGTGGCCGACGTCGGCGTAGCGGATCGCGACGCGGCCGGGAATCTTGCGCGCGAGCGCCTCCTGCATCTGCGCGTCGAAGACGGCGTCGCGATCGCCCCAGAGCGTCAGCGTCGGCGTCGCGATCGGCGCCGCCGCGGCCTCGTCGGCCAGCAGGCCTTCGACGGCGCCGCGCCAGGTCGCGAGCGCGAGCTTCATGCTCTCGTCGACGAAAATGGCGAGCTGGCGAGGCGCGAGGGGCCGAAATACGGTGCTCGCCTGGAATCCCTCGACATAGGCGCGCGGCACATGATCCTCGAAGCCGGCGAGATCGCCGCGCATCTCCGCCAGGCCGGGATGGCCGCCCGTGGACGGCGCGGCGCCGATGAGGATCAGGCTCGCGAGGCGGTCGGGACGGCGCTCGGCGACGCGCTGGGCGACGATCGCGCCGAGCGAATGGCCGACCAGATGGACCGGCCCGTCGCCGAGACTTTCGATGAAGGCGATCGCGTCAGCGGCGAAATCGGTCGTCGCATAGGTCTCGGCGGCGGCGCTGTCGCCGTGGCCGCGCTGATCGAGGCCGAACAGCCGGAATTTCCCGGCGAGACCTTCGAACAGCGGCTCGAAGCTGCGCCAGGAATCGGTGAAGCCGTGCAACAGGACCAGGCGCGGGCCGCCGGCGCCGAGGCTCACGAAATGCCGCCGTCCGCCGGGCAGCGCGATCTCGCAATGGGTCGGTGCGGCTGGGGCGGTCACGCGGCGTCTCCGTACTGCTGCGCAAGGTTAGACATCAACCGCGCCGTTCAGTCTACTGGAATTGTAGGCTGACGAGCGGTGGGTCGCGCGGGAAGGCCATCCGACGCGCGATGGCTCGCGACAAGCCCGGCCGTCCCGGTGTATCAAGGCGGTCCGTCCGCTCCCGCGCGCCGTTCGCCATCGAGGAAAGCCCGCTCCTTGCTGACCATCCTGTTCGATGGCGTCGCCTACGGCATGCTGCTGTTCGTGCTGGCCTGCGGCCTCTGCGTGACGCTTGGGCTGATGAATTTCGTCAATCTCGCGCATGGCGCCTTCGCCATGCTCGGCGGCTACGTCGCCGCGCTGTCGATGAACCGGTGGGGCGTTCCCTTCCTTGCGACGCTGCCCGCCGCTTTCGCGCTGCCCGCGCTGCTGGGGATCGCGCTCGAGCGCACGCTCTACCGGCGCCTCTACGGCGCCAGTCCGCTCGACCAGGTGCTGTTCACCATTGGCCTCGTCTTCATGGCGATGCCGATCGCCAGTTTCTTTCTCGGCGACCAGCCGCAGCCCGTGACCCCGCCCGGCTTCCTGCACGGGCGGATCGAATGGGCGGGGATCGGGATCGGCGTCTACCGGCTGTTCCTCATCGTCGTCTGCGGGGCGATAGCCGCGGCGCTGCAATTGTTCCTGGTCGGCACGCGCTTCGGCGCCCAGCTGCGGGCGGCGGTCGACGACGCGCGGGTGGCGAGCGGCCTCGGCATCGACGTCGACCGGCTGTTCGCGGTGACCTTCGCGCTCGGCTGCGGGCTCGCCGGCCTCGGCGGCGCGCTCGCCGCCGATATCGTCGGCGGTGTCGATCCGTCCTTTCCCGTCAAGTTCATGGTCTCGTTCCTGATCGTCGCGGCGATCGGCGGGGCGCGCGGCATCCTCGGCGCCCTGCTCGGCGCGCTTTTGCTCGGGGTTCTCGACGTCGCCGGCAAATATTACATCCCCTCGATCGGCGCTTTCATCATCTACGCGGTCATGGTCGTCACCCTGCTGGCGCGACCGCAAGGCCTGTTCGCGCGCGGCGGCGGCCGATGAGGCTGGAGGCGGCGCGCATCGGCGCCCATGTCGCGCGCCGCGCGCGCTGGAGCGGCGCCGAGGTCGCGTTCTGGCTCGCGATTCCGGCGCTGATTTTCGCCGTGCCGTCGCGGGCGTTGCTGATCAACGAAATCCTCGACGCCGGCGTGTTCGCGCTCTCGCTCGACCTCATCCTCGGCTATGCCGGGATCATCTCGCTCGGCCACGCCGCCTTCTTCGGGGTCGGCGCCTATGGCGCGGCGATCCTCGCCGGCCATGGTCTCGGCGACCCGATCCTCGGGCTCCTCCTCGCCGGCCTCGTCGCCGGCGTCCTCGGGCTCGCCTGCGCGCCGCTGGTGCTGCGCGGCGCGGATCTCTCGCGGCTGATGGTCACGCTCGGCATCTGCCTGATGCTCGGCGAGCTCGCCAACCGCAACGGCTGGATCACCGGCGGCGCCGACGGGCTCAACCTCGAGCTCACCCCGATCTTCGGCCGGTTCTCGATCGGCTTCACCGGCCAGCGCAACGCGGCGCTCTACAGTCTGGTCGTCCTGTTCGCGCTGTTCGTCGGCGCGCGCCGCATCGTGCAATCGCCGTACGGACTCTCGCTGCGCGCGTTGCGGGAAAACCGGCTGCGCGCGGGCGCGCTCGGGATATCGGCGACGCGCCGCCTGATCGCGGTCTACGGGCTCGCGGCGGCCTATGCCGGCGCCGCCGGCGCGCTGGTCGCGCAGACCAACCAGATCGTCTCGCTCGACGTGTTCGACTTCCACCGCTCCGCCGACGTCCTGCTGATGCTGATCATCGGCGGGACCGGCTATCTCTATGGCGGCCTCGTCGGGGCCGCGCTGTTCATCGCGATCAAGGACGGACTGTCGACCGCCACGCCGGAATATTGGGAGTTCTGGATCGGCCTGCTGCTGGTCGGCCTCGTCCTGGTCGGACGCGACCGGATCGGCGCGCGCCTCGCCGCCCTCGCGCGAATGGCGGGCGCCCGCGGGCGCGCGGCTTGAGCGTCCTCGCTCTGGAGACGCGCGGGCTGATGCGCCGGTTCGGCGGCCTGACCGCGACCGACGACGTCTCGCTCGCCCTGGCGCCGGGCGCTCGCCATGCGCTGATCGGGCCCAACGGCGCAGGCAAGACGACGCTCGTCAATCTGCTGACCGGGATCATCAGGCCGAACGCCGGCGCCGTGCTGCTCGACGGCTTCGACGTCACCGCGCTGTCGGCCAACGCGCGCGTCCGGCGCGGCCTTTCGCGCACGTTCCAGATCAACCAGCTGTTTCCCGACATGACGCCCGCCGAGTCGCTCTGGCTCGCGGTCGGCGAACGCCTCGGCCAGGGCGGAAACTGGCGGCGCATCGCCGGCGCCGACGGCGCGGTCGCGGACGAGGTCGAGGCGCTGCTGCGCCGGTTCGATCTTCTCGGCATGATGGACCGGCCGACGCGCGAACTCCCCTACGGCCGCCTGCGTCTGCTCGAAATCGCGCTCGCGCTCGCCGCCCGGCCGCGCGTGCTGCTGCTCGACGAGCCGGCCGCCGGCGTGCCCGAGGGCGAGCGCGCCGAGATTCTCGCCGCGCTCGCCGCCCTGCCGGCCGAGGCGACGATCCTGCTGATCGAACACGACATGGACCTCGTGTTCCGCTTCGCCCAGCGGATCACGGTGCTGGTGCAGGGGCGCGTGCTGATGGAGGGGACTCCCGCCGAAGTCGGCGCCGACGCGCGCGTGCGCGAGGCTTATCTGGGGGCCGATGCGCATGGCTGACCTGCTCGTAGTCGAGAATCTCGCCGCCGGCTACGGCGCGGCGCGCGTCATCGCCGGGCTCGACCTTCGCCTCGCGGAAGGGCGCTCGCTCGCGCTGCTCGGGCGCAACGGCGTCGGCAAGACGACCCTGCTCAATTCGCTGATCGGCGCGACCACCCTTCATGGCGGGCGAATCCTGTTCGCCGGCGCCGACGTGACGCGGCTGAAGCCCCACCAGCGGGCGCGCGCGGGCCTCGGCTGGACGCCGCAGGAGCGCAACATCTTCCGCTCGCTGAGCGTGGAGGAGAACCTGACCGCCGTCGCGCTGCCCGGCCCCTGGACTCTCGCCCGGGTCTACGCGCTGTTTCCGCGTCTGAAGGAGCGCGCGCGCAACGGCGGCGCGCAATTGTCGGGCGGCGAGCAGCAGATGCTCGCGATCGGCCGCGCGCTGATGCTCAATCCGCGCCTGCTGCTGCTCGACGAGCCGACCGAAGGCCTCGCCCCGATCCTCGTCGACGAAGTGCTCGGCGTGCTGCGCCGGCTCGCACGCGATGAGGGCCTGTCGATGATCGTCGTCGAGCAGAAGGCGCACAAGATCCTGCCGTTCACCGACGACGCCATCATCCTCGACCGCGGCGCGATCGTCCATGCCGGGTCGAGCGCGGCGCTCGCCGCCGATGCGGCGGCGCTGGAGGCCCATCTGACCGCGGCGGGCCGGGGGTGAGGCGAGCCGGGGCAGGGCGCCCGGCGCGCAAGCCGGAGCGGATGACGCCGGCGCCGGCGCGCCGCCGTTTGCGCAGCGCCGGCGCAGGGTTGCCGGGCCTGCGGGCGCGGCTATTCTTGGACAGCCGGCGCGGCCCATGCGATCCTCGCGAACGCATGGGATCGGCGGCCCGCCGAAACGCGCGGGGGAGCCAGGAGCCCGGCCATGAGCCTCGTCGCAGCCGTCCGATCCGCCGCCCTGCCGTTCGCCCTGCTCGGCGGCCTGTGCGCGGCGCGCGCGGGTGAAATCAGGATCGCCGTCGTCGGTTCGATGACCGGGCCGCTCGCCGACGCCGGCGATCAGGTGCGGCGCGGGGCCGAACGCGCCGCCAGCGACATCAACGCGGCCGGCGGCGTGGCCGGCGACCGGATCGTGCTGACGATCGAGGACGACGCCTGCGATCCCAAACAGGCGGTTTCCGCGGCGAACCGCGTCGTCGGCGAACAGATCAAGCTGGTCGACGGCCACGTCTGCTCGGGCGCCTCGATTCCGGCCTCGGAAGTCTACGCCGACAACGGCGTGCTGATGATGACGCCGGCCTCCGTCAACGCCAGGCTCACCGACGCGGCCTTCGCCAAGGGCTGGACGACGATCATGCGCTTCTACGCCCGCGACGACGTCCAGGGCGCGCTGGTCGGCGGGTGGATCGCCGAAAAATTCAAGCCGAGAAGGATCGCCTTCCTCCACGACAAGAGCGCCTACGGCAAGGGCCTGGCCGACCAGGTCAAGGCGCACATGAACGCCGCGGGCGCACAGGAGATCCTGTTCGAGGGCATCAATCCCGGCGAGAAGGACTACACCGCCGTGATCGGCAAGCTGAAAGCGCTCGGCGCCGAGGTCGTCTATTACGGCGGCTATCCGACCGAGGCCGGCCTCATTCTGCGCCAGGCCGCCGATCAGGGCTTCAAGTTCCAGTTGATCGGCACGTCCGGCCTCATCACGCCCGACTTCTGGTCGATCGCCGGATCGGCGGGCGAGGGCGCCATGTTCCCGTTCCCCGCCGATCCCGCCGAACTGGCGACCGCCAGGCTGGTCGCCGACGAGTTCCGCGCGACGGGCTCGCCGGCGCAGGGGTTCACGCTGTTCAGCTACGCGGAGATCCAGGCCCTCGCCGAAGGCGTCAGGCGCGCCGGCAAGGTCGACG
>JBEKEI010000167.1:0-9918 GCA_050013915.1 Roseiarcus sp. | reverse complement strand
GTCGGGCCATGGCCGAGGGCAACACGGAGCGGGAGGTCGGTCAACCGGGAATCCTTATCGTCCGCCCATGCATCGGTCGTCGTTTTATCGTTCGATGGCCGTGGCGATCCGATCCGGAGCGCCGGTCGTTGAATTGGTTCACGTGACGGCGGGTCCGCCCGCCGCGACCGCGACCACGCGCGGCTCCGTCTCGCGCGAGCCCGAAGGCTTGGCGGCGGCCGGCGCCGGCTTGGCGGGCGCCGGCGGAATCTTCTCCGTCCCCGCGCGGCAATCGGCGTCGAAGGCCGCCTTGGTCTGGCCCGCCGCCCTGATCGCCGAGATGTTGGCCCGGTATTCGGCGGCGCATTCGGCCTTCGTCCGGCTGACGATCGGCGCCTCCCCGGCGGCCGCGGGCGGCGCCGGCGCGATGAAGCCGAGCCCGAACGCTCCGGCCGCGAGAATCACGCTGAGAACCCGCATGGACCCCCCGAGCTTGGCGGCGCGCGACCGACCGCGTCGCGGGCCTCCAGCGTGTTTCACGCCGGGGGCGTCGTCAAGACGCCGCCGGCGCCCGGAGGCGCCCGGCGATGCGATCTCGGACAATCATGCGAATCGCCGCGGCGGCGGCGCCCGGCGGTCGAACATTGCCGCCGCGGGTCGCCTTGGGCTATCGATAGGTGCGCGGCCGCCGCGTTTGCGCGGGCCAAGCTTCGCGTCCGCGTCCGCGGCGCGGCGGACACAGGGAAGGGGACCCCATGCTGTTCGGCAAGACGATCGTCGTGACCGGCGTTTCATCGGGTATCGGCGCGCGGGTCGGCGGACTCGCGCTCGCGCTCGGCGCCGATGTCGTCGGCCTCGACATCAAGCCGCCGGCCGCGCCGATCGGCGCCTTCGTCCCGATCGACATCGGCTCGCCCTCGGCGGCCGCGGCGGTCGTGGCCAAGCTGCCGCGGCGGATCGACGCCCTGTGCAACGTCGCCGGCGTGTCCGGGATCTCGGGCGCCGAAAGGGCGCTGGCGGTCAATTTCTACGGATTGCGCGCTCTGACCGAGGCGCTGGCGCCGCGGTTGCGCGAGGGCGGCGCGGTCGTCAACATCGCCTCGATCGCCGGCTATGGCTGGCGCGCCGAGCTCGAGCGCGCGAAGGCCTTCGTCGCCGCGCCGGGCTTTCCCGACATCGGCGCCCTGCTCGCGCGCCACGAAGTCGCCGACGCCGAGGGCTATCCGCTGTCGAAGGAGCTGCTGCTGCTATGGACCCTGCGCGCCGCCCACCAGCCGCTGTTCAAGGATCGCGGGATCCGCGTCAATGCGGTCAGCCCCGGCCCGGTGACGACGCCGATCCTCGGCGAGTTCCGCGCGATTTTCGGCGATCCGCGGGTCGACGAGGACATCGCCCGGGTCGGCCGCGCGGGTTCGGCGGCCGACATCGCGCCGGCGGTCGCGTTCCTGTGTTCGGACGGCGCGCGCTGGATCAACGGCGCCAACCTGCCGGTCGACGGCGGGCTCGAGGCGTCGATCCATGCCAGCGCGCTGGGCTTCTGAGCGGGCGGGACCCGGCGCCGAGCGCGCTTCGACGACCGGCCGCCGGGACGCCCGGGCGTTCATCGGCTTGTCTGTCGGGCGCCGGGGAAAAGTTCGGTGTGGGTCTCGCCGGTGCGGCCGTAATAGAGCACCCGCCGTCCCGGGAAGGAAACCAGATAGCCGGCGCAGCCCGCGCCGGCGACCTTGGCGCAGAAGCCAGGGTAGGTATAGCCGGGCGCCAAGGCCTGGGCCTCGCCGATCGCCTGCCTGACGATTGCGGCGTCGAACCGCTCGGCCACCGGCGCTGTCGGCGTCGCCTTCAACTCGATCGCCTCGCCGTCCGGGCGATAGTAGACGGCCGTGGCGCGGCGCAGATCGATGGCGTAGCCGTCGAAGCCGGCTTCCATCAGGGCGCCGACGATCTGCGGGAAGGTCATGGCGCCCGACTCCGCCCCGTCCAGGCAGGAGCGGGCGAGGTCTTTCCAGTTTGCGGTCATTTCAGCGTCCTTTCGTGGTGGGATCGCAGCGGCCGTCGTCAGTCGACGGGCGAGGATCGGAGGCCGCGCTTTTCGACGATCTCGCGCAGGATGCGGAACAGCGCCGTGCGGTCGTCCGGCGCCAGGGAGACGAAGACTTCGGCATCGTTGGCGTCGGCCAGCGCCGCCAGTTCGGGCACGAGGCTGCGGCCGGACGGCGTGAGGGCGAGGGTCTGCGCCCTCCCGTCCTCTGCGTCGGCCACGCGGACGAGCAGCGATTTGGCGATCAGCCGATCAGCCAATTTGGTGACGGCGCCGCGCGTCATGCCCATGCGTTCAGCCAGTCGGCTCGGGGCCAGCGGCTGCACATCCAGCAGTTGGCGCATCAGCACCCATTCGGCGACCGTCACCCCGATGGCCTCGACCTTGCGGGCGAAGGCCAGCGAAGCATGGTTGGAGACATGGCGCAGCCAGTAGCCCAGGTGGGCGGTGAGGTCGGAAACGGGTTGGGTCGATCGCATGCGGCCTCACTGATTGACACGGAAACCATCATGCGAAGGTCGAGCGCCCAGCCCGCCGCATTCGGACGCCAGCTATGCCGGGGATTGCGCCAGTCATCTCGCGATGGCGTCTCTGGCGCATGGTCGTCGATTGATCGGAACCGCCCGCGAGCTTCGCCACGCAAGCCCCTGGAATCAGGATTGCGCAGCCGCGAAGGGCGTAAAGGGCCTTGCTCCCGTCAGCGGCAGTATGCTCCGCTGACGCCCGGCGGCCCTCGGCGGCGCTCGCCTTGTTGTCCTCTTGCGCTCAAACCAGGTTGAAGACAACATCGATGTTTCCGCGCGTCGCCTTTGAGTGCGTGCAGAGTTGCCCGGCGTCCTCGATCGACGACCGGGCGATCTCTCGATCCAGATCGGGCGGGACGACGTTGAAGCGGGCGCTTATGAAATTCTCGCCACCCGCCACGTGCCGATCGATTTCGGCGTCGATCGCGACCTCGGGCGCAGCAATCTTTCTCCTCTGCGCGGCGAGCCGGGAAGCGACAGTTTGGCGTCGAGTCGACCGTCGGAGCTGGCCGAGACGCCGTCGTCTCGGCCGCCGGCAGTATGGGTTTTCGCGGTGTGGATCGCTTTGCCGGGGGCGCCGACGATAGCCGTCGATGTCATCTGGAAGCGCTTGGCGAGCCGAGCGCAAGGAGGAGACCATGAGACGGATGGCGCTGGTTGCAGTTGCGGTTACAGCAGTCGCCGGTGTCGCGGCCCGCATCGGGTCGGCATCCGGACAGTCCAATGGAGCCGCCGCACCGATCTATGGAATTGAACTGCCCGACGGGTATCGGGACTGGCGCTTGATCTCGGTCAAGCGACTGACCGGCAAGCAACTGACGGGTGCGGGAGGCAATCTCAGGCAGTTGCGCGCCGAATTGGGCAACGATCTCGCGATCAAGGCCTTTCGTGACGGGACTCTGCCGTTCCCGGATGGCGCGATCATCGCTGCTCTGCACTGGAATGAGGGATCGTCCGATGCCGACAACCAGGCCTTGGCCGCCGGCTTTCCCGGCCTCGGCCTCGAATCGTCCTTCGCCGGGTCCGCCGTGAACGTTCAATTCATGGTCAAGGACTCGAAAAAGTACGCCGCATCCGGCGGCTGGGGATTCGCTGACTTTACGAACGGCAAAGCTGGCAACAAGGCGCTGCACGAAAACTGCTTCCCCTGCCACCAGCCTGCAAGAGATCGCGACTACGTTTTCACCCGCTACGCGCCTACGCCCTGAACCGAACACGCGCCGCTTCCTGGCGGGACCGGTTGTGGCCGCCGCGAGCATGGCGCCGATCGATGCCGTGAGGGAGCGCACCATCTCCCCGCTCCAGAGGGAAGGCGCCCCCCAGGCCCACGGCAATTGCTCGCTTGCTCGTGGCCGGTGGCTGGTGCGACAAATCGATTCATGGGGCGTCGAGAGTCTGGCGCCGGGGCGGCGAATCCGGATCGTCTGGGTCATGTCCGCTGGACCTGACCTTCCCGGCTTGTCGCACGCGCGGAAGGACGCGCCGATCGATGCGTCGATGGCGCACGCCGCCGCGCTGACGGCGCTCCCCTCGGCGCGGTTCGCAGGCTGCGATCCGGCGACCGAAAGCGCGTCGGCCGCACGCGCAGCGATGGGCGCCGCGACTGTCGCCGGCGGCCAGCTATTTCTTCGGCGCCGCGTGAACGTGATTGACGCCGCACGTCGCGCCCGACACCGTGCCCTTGCAAGTGCCGGTGTTGTCGGCGTTCAGCTCGCAGTCCGGCTCGCATAGCCTGGCGGTGCAGGTGCAGGTGCCGGCGCCCGTGGCCTTGCAGGGCGCGCCCAGGAACGAGGCGCCGGCCTTGACGGCGCCGACCGAAATCGTCGTGCAGTAGATGCGCGCATCCGCGGTCGCGGGTATTGCGACCAGACCGGTCAACGCGAGGGCGAGATAGATCGAACGCCGCGATTTGAGCACGAGTTCCCCCTCCTTCATCGCTCGCCGCGCCGACCCGGATGACTCGGCTCTGAGCGGCCAATTGCGGCGGAGCCGGCCAATTGCCCGTTCCGCCGAAATCGATCTGGTCGGGAGCTGCGATGGAGGAAGCGGCGACGGACATCCCGCGCCTGCGGCTCACGCCGCTCTTGCGGGACACCTCCAGCCGAGGCCCTCCAGGCCGAGATTGTTTGCCGGTCGCGCCGTCACTCAAACCGCGACAGCGTGCCAGCGCGCCCCCCCTCGTCGACAGTAGTCACATTAGATCGCGGTCATAATTGGCTGTGAATACTGTCGCCGCCGCTGGCGTGCCTGCCGGCGCCGCGCCGAGATGAGCGACGAGCACCATGGCGCGTTCATGGCTGCGCCGGCGGGGCTGGGCTGACCGGCCTCGATTGCGATCGCGCGACATGGTCGGCGAGGCCGGCCGCCAGATGCTCCATCATCAGCCGGAGGCGTCGGCTGCCGCGCAGGTCCTCGTGCAGCGCGAGCCAGATTTCGAGGTCGAAGCCGATCGCTTCCGGGAAGATCGGCACGAGATCGGGATCGCGCCGGGCGATGCCGCGCTGCATGAAGCCGACCCCGAAGCCGGCGCGGATCGCGGCGAGATGGGCGAGGTCGCTGTCGGTGCGCAATGCGAAATGCTCACGCCTGATTGGCAGGCGGGTCGCCAGTTCGCGAACGAAGGGCGTTTCCTGATCGAAGCCGATCAGGGAATGGCCCTGCAGCAGCGAGGCGACCGTCGGCGCCGGCGGCGCCGATTCCAGATAGCGCCGGTGCGCATAGAGTCCGATGCCGACCGTTCCGATGCGCCGCGCGACGAGCGCGTCCTGCGTCGGCCGAATCATTCTCACCGCGATGTCGGCCATGCCGCGCGACAGATCCTCGACCCGATTCGACAGTACGAGTTCGATCGTCACGGATGGCTGCTCGCGGCGGAACCGCGCCAGCAGCGGCGGCAGCACTTCGGCCCCGACAACCTCGCTCGCGGTGATGCGCACGACGCCGGTCAACCGCTCGGAATCGCCGGACGCCGCGCGCATCGCCGCGCCCGCCGCCGCAGCCATCGCCTCGGCATGGGGCGCGAGGTCGCGGGCGGCGTCGGTCGGCGTCAGCCCGCGCGGCGAGCGGATGAACAGCGGGGCGCCCAGGCCGCGCTCGAGTTCGGCGATCTGCCGCCCGAGCGTCGGCTGGGCGAGCCCCAGCGTCCGCGCCGCGCTCGACAGGCTGCCGTCGCGCACGACGGCGAGAAATGACCGGTAGTGATTCCAGTCGGGCTCGGACATACGAATATGAATAGCTGATATAGCAAGTTAGGCAATTCACGAAGGGCGGCGCGAAGAGGATATTGATCGCCGAGGTCAATCGACCTTGCGAACCAGGAGCGACGCCATGTCTCGACCTCGCAGCAGAATTGTCCTCGTCATCGGCGCCACCGGGGGAATCGGCGGGGAGACCGCCGCCGCGCTGGCGCGCCACGGCTGGTCCGTCCGCGGCCTGACGCGCCGGGTCCAGCCGGCCAGCGCGCTGATCGATTGGATCGTCGGCGATGCGCTCGACGCCGCCGACGTCCTGCGCGCCGCGCAGGGCGTCGCGCTGATCGTCCATGCCGCCAATCCGCCGGGCTATCGCAACTGGGACAGGGAGGTCCTGCCGATGATCGACAACGCGATCGCCGCCGCCAAGGCGGTCGGGGCGCGCATCGTATTGCCGGGCACGGTCTACAATTTCGGTCCCGACGCCTTTCCCGTGCTGCGCGAAGACTCGCCGCAGCATCCCACGACGCGCAAGGGCGCGATCCGGGTCGCGCTGGAACAGCGGCTGTACTCGGCGGCGCGGCAGGGCGCTCCCGCGCTGATCGTCCGGGCGGGCGATTTCTTCGGCCCCAGGATGACCGGGAACAGCTATTTTTCCGCGGTGATGGTCAGGCGCGGCGGCCCGGTGAAACGCATCACCGATCCCGCGCAGCGCGGCGCCGGTCACGCCTGGGCCTATCTGCCCGATGTCGCCGAGACGATCGCGCGGTTGATCGATCGGGCGGACGAGCTCGCCGATTTCGAAGTGTTCCATTTCGCCGGGCATCAGCTGGCCCCGGGCGAAATGGCCGCCGCGATTCGCGCCGCGACCGGCCGGCCGCATCTGCGCGCCTGGCCCTTTCCATGGCCGCTCGTGGCGGCCCTGCAGCCTATCGTTCCGCTGTTCCGCGAAATGGCGGAGATGGCCTACCTCTGGCGGCGGCCCCTCAGCCTCGACGGCGGCAAGCTCGAGGCGTTCCTGGGGACCGCTTTGCCGAGCACGCCGCTCGAGACGGCCGTGCGCGAAACCCTCGCCGGCATGGGCAGCCTGACCGGCGAGACCCCGGCGCGCCGAGGCGCGGCGCCGTCGGATTCGCGGTTCGCGCCGACCCGCCCGCCCTCCGACCGAATCGCGCGGCCGTGAACGGGATCGCCGATGCGAAACGCCATTCGTCGATCCCCGGCGTCACGCCTCCATCAGGGCGGAAACATGGGCGGCGACCGAGCGCGAGAGCCCGTCGAGATCGTAGCCGCCCTCGAGCAACGATACGATCCGGCCATGGCAACATTTGCGCGCGGCGGCCATCAATCGCCGGGTCGCCCAGGCGTAGTCGGCCTCGACCAGATTCAGATTGGCGAGCGGATCGAGGCGGTGCGCGTCGAAGCCGGCCGATACGATGACGAGGTCCGGGCTGAACGCCTCCAGCCGCGGCAGGATCGCCGTTTCGAGCGCCTCACGGAACGCCTCGCCGCCGTCGCCGGCGCGCAGCGGCGCATTGACGATCTGGTCATGCGCGCCGCGTTCGCCGATCGCTCCGGTGCCGGGATAGAGCGGCATCTCGTGAGTCGAAGCGTAGAGGACGGCCGGATCGTCCCAGAATATGTCCTGCGTGCCGTTGCCGTGGTGGACGTCGAAATCGACGATCGCGACGCGCTCGGCGCCGTGCGCGGCCCTCGCGTGTCGGGCGGCGACGGCGGCGTTGTTGAAGAAGCAGAAGCCCATCGGGGTGGCGCGTTCGGCATGATGGCCAGGGGGGCGCGTCGCGACGAAAGCGTTGGCGATCCGCCCGCCCATCACCTCGTCGACGGCGAAGGTCGCGCCGCCCGCCGCGTGCATCGCCGCTTCGAGCGTCCCTGGCGACATCACCGTATCGGCGTCGATGCGGGTGAACCCATCGGCGGGAGCGGCCTGCTCGATCGCAGCGACATAGGCTTCGGGATGAACGCGCAACAGGGCGGCGCGGGCGACGCGCGGCGCGGCCTCGCGCGCCAGCATCTGGAAAATTTCCTGCTCGAGCGCGCGTTCGACCACCCGCATGCGATCGGGCCGTTCGGGATGACCCGGGCCCATTTCGTGACCGTAGCTCGCCGGATGGGTCAACAGAAGCGTTGTCACGTCGAACGGATCCTCCCGGCGATTCTCGTCTTCGCGGCGTCGATGCGAGCATCGCTCCAACGCCGGCGCGAGTCCACCGGCGATCGGCGGCCAACGTGTCCGCTCATTCCGGCGCCGGCTCGGTCGCGCAGGACAGCGATCGCGCCGCGCTCTCGGCGCGCGGATAGAGACTGGGCTCCTCGCTCAGGGCCCGCATGACCACGAAGCCGGTCGCGGTCGTCGAGACGATGCGCAGTTCCTGGACCGGGGAGTCCTCATCGTCCTTGGCCGCCAGAGCCCGCGCCTGCTCCTCCGTCACCACGAGCGCCTCCAGCGCGCCATGGGTAGCCGCCCTGTCGGTCAGCGCATAGAATATCCCGCCGCGCCGGGTATGGAACGACAGCGAGACGAATTCGGAGCCGTCGGCGGGCGCCTTGACGCGCAACGGGCCGGCGCCGAGATCGAAATGGCAGAAGGCGGCGGCGACCGCCGGATCGGCGTAGGGTATCAGCCGCTCCTGCGGGCCGGCCTGGGGCAGCAGCAGCGTCGCATTGACCGGCCCGAGTTCGCCGAGGCGCGCGAAGGCGTCGCGATTCGCGTAGATCGGGATGAGGAGAATGGCGACGATATGGACGAGCGCGCCGATCATCGCCGCGCCGACCGCGACAATCGACGCGTCGATCAGGCGCCGCGGCAGCCTCACGAGCAGGCTTCCGCGGCGATATGCGGCATCGCGCCCTTGTCGATGGCGCCCGCCGTCGCGCTGACCGGAGAATCGTAGAGGCGCAGCACGAGGGCGAAGGGACCCTTCGAGCCGATCGGCAGCCAATTGCCCGCGTGCGCGCTCGCCGAGACGGCGATGGTGAAGCCGCCGTCGGCGTCGCGGACGATCTCGCTCGATCGAAACCCATAGCGCCCCGCCGGATTCTCGACGGGAAAGCCCTGCAGGTCGACCAGGCTCAAGGTCCAGTAGCGGGCCGGCGGAGTCGCCCGCCCGACGAGATAGGCGCAACGCCGGCCGAGCGCATCGCCTTTGTCGTCGACGCGCGCGATGAACTGGAGCCCCTCGCCCGCCGCGAGCGGAATCTCGCCGCTGCGCTCCAGGCCCGCGCGAACGTAGGGGTCGGCTTCGAGCGTTCCCGCCTTTTCCGACACCGTCCATGCGCCGATGGTCGAGACCTCCAATCCCGGCGAATTGCGCAGGCTGAGCGCCGTCGCCCACAAACCAAGGCCGAGACCGACGACGCAGGCAATGAGCGCTTTGATCAGCATGTCGAGGACAGCAGGCCGCAAGGAGTCGCATCGGACGCGCCGGGATAAGGCGGATCGCCCGACCCCGAGTCAAGCGGCGCAGATCGACGGGCGCGGTCCAGCCGGCGGCCGGAGCGAATGGAGGCCAAGCAGGGATTGGCGGCTGCGCCAACGGAGCGTGCGTGCGCTCGGCCCCGAAGCTGGCGTGGTCGGCGCGGCGTTTGGCGTCCCGACGGTTGAGTGTTCACGTTCGGGGCGCCGAGCGCGATGGCGGCGGCCGGGGCGCGCTGCCGGCGGGCGCCGAGGCGACGGGGCGCTCCGTCTGCGCCGCCCTGAGCGTAGTGTAAAAGAGAAATTTGAGAATATCATTGCGATATTCAGAATGATCGGCTATGCTCCCACCATTGGTCCCCCAGGCAGGAGCCCCGCCATGCCCGATCCCGCACCGCCCGCGCCGCCGCCCGCCGCTTGCCTCGGCGCAGCCGGGCGGGAAGTCCGCCGGCATCGAGGACGGCGAACGCGGCGCGATCGACCCGCCGCTGCGCGCGCTCGACCGGTTCGACCGCTGCCGCAACGCGGTCCGCCGCCGCCGCCTCTCGACGAGGAGGACGAATCGGCCGCCGGATTCGACGCCGGGCCCGACGTGCGCGCGGCGACGGTCGCCGAGGACAAGACGCGGGCCGCCGCCGCGCGCGGGGGCCGGACGGCGGCGCGCCGCCGAGCCCCGCGCGGGCTTCAATTTGCCTGCAATCCTCTGATTTTGCTCGATCGGCCGCAAAATGTATTTCCAAATGTATCCAA
>JBEKEI010000166.1:0-9920 GCA_050013915.1 Roseiarcus sp. | reverse complement strand
TATGTCGGCTACGACTGCACGGCGCCCTCGCTCCATATCGGCAATCTCGTCTCGATCATGATGCTGCACTGGCTCCAGCAGGGCGGCGGCAAGCCGATCGCGCTGATGGGCGGCGGCACGACCATGGTCGGCGACCCCTCGGGCAAGGACGAGACGCGCAGGATGCTGACCGTCGCGCAGATCGAGGCCAACAAGGCGGGCATCCGCAAGGTCTTCACGCGCTTTCTGACCTTCGGCGACGGCGCGACCGACGCGATCATGCCCGACAATGCGGAATGGCTCGCCCGGCTCAACTACATCGAATTCCTCCGCGAGGTCGGCAGCCATCTGTCGATCAACCGCATGCTCGCGATGGATTCGGTGAAGCTGCGGCTCGCGCGCGAACAGGAGCTGTCGTTCCTCGAATTCAACTATATGTGCCTGCAGGCCTATGACTTCGTCGAACTGCACCGCCGCCACGGCTGCACCGCGCAGATGGGCGGCTCCGACCAGTGGGGCAACATCATCCAGGGCGTCGAGCTCGGCCGCCGGCTCGGCGCGGCGCAGCTCTACGCGCTGACCGCGCCGCTGATCACGACGTCATCGGGCGCCAAGATGGGCAAGACCGCGGCGGGCGCGATCTGGCTCGACGCGGCGATGCTCTCCCCCTACGACTACTGGCAGTTCTGGCGCAACGCCGAGGACGGCGACGTCGGCCGCTTCCTCAAGCTGTTCACGCTGCTGCCGCTGAGCGAAATCGCCCGGCTCGAGGCGCTCGGCGGCGCCGAGATCAACGAGGCCAAGAAGGCGCTCGCGAACGAGGCGACCGGCCTCCTGCACGGCGCCGAAGCGGCGGCGCTCGCGGCCGAGACCGCGCGCCGCACTTTCGAGGAGGGCGCGCTCGCCGAGAGCCTGCCGACCGTCGAAGTGCCGGCGGCGGAGTTCGACGCCGGGCTCGGCGCGCTCGCGGCGTTCGTGCGCGCCGGCCTCGTCGCCTCGACTGGCGAGGCGCGCCGGCAGATCCGCGGCGGCGGCCTGAGGGTGAACGACGAGACGCTCGTCGACGAGCGCGCTTCGATCGGCCGCGACGCGCTCGGCGCGGCGGGCGTGGTCAAGCTCTCGCTCGGCCGCAAGAAACACGTCTTGCTGCGTGCGGTCTGACGCTTCGCCGGCGCACGGCGGCCGTCACCGGACGCTCTCAGCCGGCGGAGCCGCCGGCTGCGCGTCCCCCTCGGGGCCCGGCGTCGTGCCGTCGATCGCGCCGAACACCTTGCGCAGGAATCCCGGCGTCATCGCCGAGAACGGATTGACCGAAAGCGTCGGCGCCGCAGCCGACCCGACGAGACGGTAGTTCACGCCGAACATGCCTTCGTTCGCCGCGCCGCCCAGCAGCAGGCCGACGAAGGGAATATGGGTGACCAGATTGTTGACCTGGTAGGCCGGCACGAAGGTCCCGTTGAGGTCGATGCGATCATGCGCATAGTCGATGAAACCCTGGGTCGTCAGCCCCATCTGGGCGTCATAGATTGTCGCCTCGCGCAGGTCGATCCGCCCACCGCTGCGCGAGAACTTCGCGCTCATCTTCTGGAACGGCGCCGCGTCGGCATTGATTCGCGCCCCCGGCGAAGCCCCGGGCGCGACCGACGAGCCGGGTCCCGGAACCTGCTCGGCGGCGACCAGCTGGCGCAGCGCGGGCTCGTCGCGCAGCACGAAATTCCTCACCACCGCCTCGCCCTCCTGCTTCTGCCCGACGCTGCGCATAACGAGGTCGAGCGCGCCGCCTTCCAGATGCGGGTAGACGTTGAAGAAGCGGACCAGCGCCCCCGCGTCCGTCGTCTCCAGCCGCATGACGCCGGTCTGGCTGCGCCGGAGGGTGAGCGCCGCCGCGCCGAAGCGCGCATCGGCCCTCGCCTGGCTGATTTCGCCGCCGCGCCGGGAAAGGCCGAGCTCGAACGGACTCATCGCGACCTTGTTGGCGCCCGTGAGGCTGGCGACCTTGAGGTCGAGATCGAAATCGTTCGCCGCGCCGCCGGCGGGGCCCTGATCGAGCAGGGCCTTGACGATCGGTCTGGCGTCGAGGACCGCGCCGCGCGCCGTGATCTTGAGGATTCCGTCGACGAAGGCGATGTCGGCCTTCAGATCGTCGGCGCCGGAAAGGCGGATCTGGCTCAGCTTGGCGCTGACAAAGGCCCCATCGCTCGACAGTTGCGCGCCGCCCTTGATGGAGGCGCCGCCGGCGTCGATCGCCAGATTGGTCACCGTCGTGCCGTCCGCGTCGCCTTTGACGCTGAACGTGGCCTTGCCCGGCTTGCCGGCGGGCTTGGCGAGGCCCGGTATGGGATTGTCGATGGCCAGCCGCGTCAGGTCGACCTCGACGTCGGCGCCCTTCTGCGAGAGCGGCGCCTTGACCCGGAACGCCATCGGGCCGGCGAGCGCCGGGCCGAAATTGAACCCGCGCCTGGCGCGCGCCGCGTCGTCGAGCGTGAAGTCGAGTTCGGCGGCCCCCGCGTCGCTGGCGTCCTTGTCGATCTCGACCGTTGCGGCGACCCCGAACAGCTTGCCGTCGCCGACGATCTTCAGCCCGCGCCCCTCGACGGTGGCGGTCAAGGCGCCCTGCTCGAAATGCTCGTTGCCGAGAAAGTGGTCGATCTGGAGGTTCGACAGCGTCGCCTCGGCATGGACGACCGCGTCTTCCGGGCGCGCGGTCTTGCCGAGCTTCAGGTCGAGCGCGAGCGCGCCGTCGAACTGTCCCTTGACCGATCCCGGATCGATCGCCAACCCAACGAACGGCTTCAGCGCGTCGCGGGATATGAGATCGGCGAGCGCATCGGCCGATCCCTGGAGATGGGCGCTGGCCTTGGCGGGATTGAGCGGCTTGGGCGACGTGTCGGGGACGACGAAGGCGATCTCGGAGGCGGCGATCCGTCGCCCCGGCGCGACATCCATGAAGCCGTGCTTGGCGTTCAGCGCGAAATCGTGGCCGGTGACGACGCCCCCGCCCTCGAGCCCGGCCAGGACCGGGATTCCCGGCAGGAGCTGCACGGAAACGTCCCGGGCGAGAAACTCGCCGTGGACGCTGTCGGCGGGAACCGCCTGCTTGCGGAGCGCGGTCGCGAAGGTCGGCGCGTCCCAGTCGATCGACAGCGATGCGCCGACCAGTTCGCCCCCGCGCAGATTCTGCAGGCACCAGGCGCGGACATCGGCGACGATGAAGCTCGGCCACAGCCTGGGAACGCTGAGGATCGGCGTATGCCCCATCCGCAGCTGGAGCTTGAGGGTCGGCCCGGCGCCGGTCATCACGGTCTCGCTGGTCAGCGAGCCCTCCCCGCCCGGTCCCGACATCGCGAAATTGTCGACCACGAGCCGCCGCTCGACGGGAAGGTAGCGCGCGCGCAGGATCGCCTGATCGAACCGGATCGGCGCATCGGCGGGCCGATCGCCGCCCAGCAGCGTCTCGCTGGCGCTGAAATCCGCGGTCCAGGCGGGATCGTCGCCCGACGGCGGCGACAGCGCGCCGCCGAAGGTCACGTGGGTCTGGTCGGAGAAGAACTGGACCCGGTCGATGGCGAAGCGTTTGCCGGCGGCGTCCCAGCGCCAGGCCCCGACGACTTCATCGACCAGAAGCGGCTTGTGATCGGGATCGTCGAGCTTGAAATAGCCGGCGCCGAGCGTGAAGTCGCCGCTCATCGCCGCCAGGCTCCGGTCGGCCGCCAGTTCGACGTCGACCCTGGCGGATATCGGCATCGTCGCTTCGAACGGGGGCTTGCGCCCGGTCGCCAGGAATATGTCGTCGAGGTTGATGTCCTTGGCCTCGAGGCTCAGCGCGCGCTCGCCGATCCCGCCCGCCCGGATCGCCACCGACCAGCGGCCGGCGGGACCGAGCGCCGAAATCGACAGCGCGGCGCCTTCCTCCGACTTGTCGAACGCCAGATCGAGGTCCTCGAACGCCAACTTGCGATGGGTGGCGCCGTCCTCGACCTCGAGGCGCCCGTGCGCGACCCCGAGCCGGGCCAGCGTCTGGTTCTGGTCGGTCACCGTCTGGATCAGGTTCCAGACGATCGGGCCAAGCTGGGCGGCGAAGTCGGTCGCGGCGCCGGCGCTCGGATTCCCGACCCCGGCCGGAGCGGGCTGGGGCGCCGGCAACTCGATGGCGACCGCGTCCGGCGCTTGGGCGCCGGCGACCGACAGGGCGCCGTCGGGCTGCACGGTCAGCCGGAGATCGAGGCCGACCAGCTCCAGCCGCTTGACCTTGACGTCCAACGTCGCGAGCGCGAGCAGGTCGAGCGATATGTCGCCCTTAGGCGCCGAGACGAGGGTCCGACCCGCCCGGTCCCGGATCACGACGCCCTGGAAGCTGACGGTCGCGCCGTTCTCGCCGCGCTCGAGCGCGGTCGGCCCGAGGGCGAACGTATACTGGCCGCCGAACCGCTCCTCGAGGCTCGACGCAATGCGCGGGGTGAGAGATTCCAGCCCGATCGGACCCTGGCTGAGGCGATAGGCGAGCAGGCCGAACCCGACCAGCGCCAGCGCCAAAATTCCGGCGCACAGGCCCAGCAGACTCCAGCCGACGCCGCCGAGCCGGACGCGCCGCCAGCGGGCGCGCAGCCGCGGCCCGTCCCCCTGTGCAAGCAGGACCTTCAGCGCCAGCCTGGCCTTCGCCTTTGTCGCCGCGTCGAACCGATGGACCAATCTGGCGCCGTCCCCTTAGCGTTGTAAGCCGAAATCATGCCACGCGCGCGCAGCGTCCGCTCCGCCGCGCGCGCGGCCCGGAATCGCCCGCGCGGCGCGGGAGGTCTTGGACGCGAAGCATTTCTCAGTCAATCATAGGCCTCCCTGGACGATGGACGGCTTGCCTGTTCAATTGGGTGAAACGAGGGCGACATGACGGCTGCGTTGCAAGTGGGCGATCGGGCCCCGGATTTCGATCTTCCCACCGACGGCGGCGCGCCGGTCAGCCTGGCCGGGCTGCGCGGCGGCAAGGTCGCGCTGTATTTTTACCCCAAGGACGACACCAGCGGCTGCACCGCCGAGGCGGTCGCCTTCGACGGCCTGCTCGAAGAATTCGCCAAGGCGAACACGAAGGTGCTCGGCGTATCGCCGGATTCGCCGGCGAGTCACGGCAAGTTCAGGCGCAAGCACGGCCTGACGCTCGATCTGGCCTCGGACGAGGCAAAGGCGATGCTCGCGGCCTATGGGGTCTGGCAGGAGAAGAGCATGTACGGCCGCAGATACATGGGCGTCGAGCGCACGACGATGCTGATCGACGGCGAGGGCCGGATCGCGCGCATCTGGCGTAAGGTCAAGGTCCCCGGCCATGCCGCGGAGGTGCTCGACGCGGCGCGGGCGATCTGAGCGGCGTCTCGGCCGGGCGTCCCGCGCCTTTGAGGAAAAATCCTGCTGGTTCAAGGACCCCGAGCGACGATTCGATGCCGCGCCGACGATCTTCGTCCGGCGCGGCGGCCCGCATCGGCGGCGCGGACCCCCGCGTCCCCGGGCGTTTTCGCCGTTTGCGAAAGATTAACCCTAATAAGCTGTAATCGTCGGCATTGAGACGCCCCGCAGCGGGGCCGGAGCTCTCTTCGATGTCGGTCCGAGACGCGTATCCAAAGCCGAAGCTGCCGACCTCGCATTATTTCCTGTCGCTCGCGCGCGGCGAGGCGATGCGCACGTTCGCGCTGCGTCCCGGAGCCCTTTGGTCGATCCTCGCCATGGCGCCGATCATGGCGGCCTGGGGCCTCGCCGCCACGCTCTACATCGTCTTTCACGACGACATGCGGGCGGCGATCCTCACCCATGTCGCCGAGATGCAATATTCCTACGAGGATCGGCTCGCCGACGCGCATGCCGAACTCGATCGGGTGACGAGCCGGCAATTGCTCGATCAGAATTCCTTCGAAGGCAAGGTCCACGAACTCCTGTCGCGGCAGGCCCAGCTCGAACAGCGCGCCTCGATCGTGGCTTCCATGGCCGGGCAGGCCGTCGCGTTCGGCGAGACGACCGCCGCGCTCGCCGACCGCGCCCGCCTCAAGCAGGCCGACGCCGGCCCGAAGGCGCCGGCCACCGCGCTGTTGGCGATCGGCGCGGGCGCCGCTTCGCCGCATGGGCAGCCCGCCGGCGACAGCGTGCTCGATTCGGTCAAGGCGTTCGCGCCGGTCGGAGCGGCCGATCCCGGTCCGGCGGCGGGCAAGCCGCGTCCGCTCGAAGATCCCCGTCCCGACCGGCCCGAACGCACGAGCGCGCTTCCCGCCGACGACCGCGACCAGCGCGCGCTCGCCGCCCTCGACGAAGCCGCTGAAAATCCCGAAGTCGCCGCGCCGACCCGGCTCGGCCTGATCGCCCACTCACTTGACCGCATGGAGCGGCGCCAGATCGCGACGCTCGGCCAGATCGGGTCGGCGGCGGGCGCGACGATCGCGCGGCTGCGCGGCGTCATGGACGAGGCGGGCATCGGCGCCGACAGGATCGGCGCCCCGCTGCGCGCCGGCGGCGTCGGCGGGCCGTTCATCCCCGTCGCGGTCGACAAGGACGCGCCCGCCTTCGACAAGGCGGTGTCCAGCGTCGAGCGCAACCTGATCGTCGAGGACCAGCTGCGCCGCGCGGTCCCGTTCATGCCGATCCGCCGGCCGCTCAACGGCGAGGCGGAAGTGTCGTCGCCGTTCGGCTATCGCCCCGACCCGTTTCTCGGCCGACTCGCGCTGCACCCCGGCATGGATCTGGTGCAGGCCTATGGATCGACGGTCAAGGCGACCGGCGCCGGCCGGGTCGTCCACGCCGGGCCGATGGGCGGCTATGGCAACATGGTCGAGATCGACCACGGCGGCGGGCTCAGCACGCGCTACGGCCACATGTCCGAGATCCTCGTCGAGGAAGGCCAGATGGTCGCGCAGGGCGCCGCGCTCGGCCGGCTCGGCTCGACGGGCCGCTCGACCGGGCCGCACCTGCATTACGAAGTGCGCGTCGACGGCGAGCCCGTCGACCCCACGCGGTTCCTGCGCGCGGGCTCGGGTCTGCTCGCCGTCGAGTGAAGCGCGCCCGGCTCCAGCGGAGATCCCACAAATCCAATCGATCGCGTTCACCGCGCGTTTTCCCTGACGAGAGGTTGCGGCGATCATCGAAAACAATGACTCGACCGCGGCGGGATTTGACGGGATGGTGACGGGGTCGCATCCGATGGGTCGGGCGCGGCCATCCAGTTCCCGGACATGGAGCCTCGCCAGTGCGCCAAGCCCTCGCCCAATCGGCCTTCCCGCCCGCCCAGCCACCGCTTCCGAGCCAGGTCGCGAACCAGGAGCAGCGGACATGATCGCGCTCGTCAATTCGCTCGCCGATCTCACGTCCCTGCGCAACCGCGAAGAACTCGAGATCGCGATGGCGCTGATGGCGACCGGCGCCGTCGCCGCTTCCTCGGGCAAGCTCTGGCGTCTGGTCGGCGATCAGGGACAGCCCCGGCTCCACGCGCGGGTCATGGCGGCCGACCGGCGGGTCCTGGTCTGCGATCCGCCGCATGAAATGAGCGACCTGCCCGGGCTGGATTCGCGCCGGGAAATGCGCGTCTGTTACGACCGCAATATTGCGCTGGCGGTGATCGCCGACGCCAATGGCGGGCGCCGCACCGTGTTTCCGGTGGCGGGATCGACGGGCATCATCGGCTTTCTCGAACTCTCGCGCGACACTGCGCTGGCGGCCGACGAGCAACGCTTCGTCGCCGACCTCCTGCGCATCTACCGCAACCAACTCGAGATTCTCGACTACAGCGAAAACGACGAGCTGACCGGCCTGCCCAACCGCAAGACCTTCGACGCCGCCTTCGACCACATGATGCGGATCGAATCGGGGCCGCCGGCGCAGATCGCGCAATACGAACGCATCGAGCGCCGCCGGCTGCTCGACGCCGACGAGCCGCGCTGGCTCGCGGTGGTGGACGTGGATTTCTTCAAGTCGATCAACGACCGCTTCGGCCATCCGTGCGGCGACGCCGCGCTGGTCTCGCTGGCGCGGCTGATGCGCGGCTCGTTCCGCCAGTCCGACCGTCTGTTCCGCTGCGGCGGCGAGGAATTCGTCATCCTGCTGGAGCCGACGCCGGCGCGTTTCGTCGCCACGATCCTGGATCGCTTCCGCGCCAAGGTCGAAGCCGCCGAATTCAGCGAGGTCGGCGCCGTCACGGTCAGCGTCGGCTACACCCGCATCGGCCAAGGCGACGACGGCGTTTCAGCGTTCCGCCGCGCCGACGAGGCCCTCTACGCAGCCAAGCGCAAGGGCCGCAACCGGGTGATCTGCTGCGACGAGGCCGAAACAATCGCGGCCGAAGCGAACGGTTCCGGTTGCGCGAATCAGCCGGAGCCCGCGCCCTCGAATTCGCCCGGGCGCACCGCGCGCGCGAGAGTGTCCAGCACGGCGTTGATCATGCCCGACTCCTCGCGCGCGAAAAACGCGCCGGCGATGTCGACATATTCCTTGATCGCCACCCGCGCCGGCACGTCGGGCCGCGACTTCAGCTCGTAGAGTCCGGCGCGCAGGATCGCGCGCATCAGCGCCTCGACGCGGCGGAGCGGCCAGCCCGCCGTCAAGGAATCGTCGAGCTGGCGGTCGATCGCGCGCTGGTCGGCGAGCACGCCGGAGGCGACGTCGCGGAAGAAGGCGAGTTCGGCGGGCTTGTATTGTTCGCCCTCGACCTCCCGGCCGATCCAGTGCGACTCGAATTCAGCGATGATGTCGGCGAGGCCGGCGTCGGCCAGCTCCATCTGATAGAGCGCCTGGACGGCGGCGAGCCGCGCCGACGAGCGCTGTTCGGCGCCGCTCACGGCGCCGCCAGTTCGCGCTTGAGCGCGGCGAGCGCGAGCGCGGCGCGCGCGGCGTCGCCGCCCTTGTCGCCGCGCGCGGGATCGGCGCGCGCCTCGGCCTGGGCCTCGGTCTCGACCGTGAGGATGCCGTTGCCGAGCGCGAGGCCGCGCGCGACGGCGAGGCCGATCAGCGCGCGCGAGGATTCGCCGGCGACGATTTCGAAATGATAGGTCTCGCCGCGGATGACGCAGCCGAGCGCGACCGCGCCGTCATAAGGCGCGCCGGCGCGCGCCGCCGCGTCGAGCGTGATCGCCATCGCGATCGGGATTTCCAGCGCGCCGGGCACATTGACGATCTCGCAGGTCGCGCCCGCCGCCTCGATCGCGCGCCGCGCGCCGTCGAGCAATTGCGCGCCGATCGCGTCGTAGAAGCGCGCCTCGACGATGAGGATGCGGCCCCCGGCGAGCCGCGGGGGCGGCCTGGAATCGTCGCGGCGCGGTTCGGCCATCTCGTCCTGCGTCTCGAGGGGTCTGTCGGGTGGGCGCGATGCGCCGGCGGCTTCTGCCTTAGTGCGGACGGAGGCCCGAGGCAAGGCGACGCGACCGCCTCGGCGGTCAGCGCCTGGCGAATTTGGCGGCGAGCGCGGCGACCACGTTGGGCGGCGCAAACGCGCCGACGTCGCCGCCGAGCCCGGCGATCTGGCGCACCAGCGTCGCCGAGATGTGGCGCACGCCCGGCGAGGCGGGCAGAAAGACGGTCGGGATTTCCGGCGCCATTGCGCCGTTCATCCCCGCCATCTGCATCTCGAAATCGAAGTCCGAGCCGTCGCGCAGGCCGCGCACGATCAGGCTCGCGCCGGCGCTGCGCGCCGCCTCGACCGCGAGGCCGGAGAAGACCAAGGCGTCGAGCGCCGCGCCCGCCCGCGCCGCGACCGGCGCGGCCGCCGCGCGCAGCAAGGCGAGCCGCTCGTCAGTCGAGAACAGCCCCGCCTTGCTCGGGTTGGCGCCGACGCCGACCACGATGCGGTCGCACAATGCCGCCGCGCGCGCGACGACGTCGAGATGGCCGGGGGTGGGGGGGACCGCCCCCCCCCCCCAGGCGGCGCCGGGCGGCCCACCCCGGCGCGCAGCCCGACGGCCGGGCGCCGCGCCCGCCGGCGC
>JBEKEI010000165.1:0-10076 GCA_050013915.1 Roseiarcus sp. | reverse complement strand
CGCATAGCCCCGGCCCGCCATTCGCGCGAGATCGAGCGGAAGGGGCGCCAGCGGCAGGAAGGCGGGGCGGATTTCGGGGGCGCCGGCGCGGGCGAGCCGCTGCGCCGCGTCGAGATGCCGGCGCGCCAGCGCCCGCATCTCGGCGAGCGCCGCGCGCAGCGGCGCGCCGTCGCGGCGCGCGGCGAAGTCCTCGCGCGACAGGCCGTGGCGGGCGATGAGGTCGGCGGGGAGGTACAACTGGCCGCGTGCGGTCGTCGCCGGCAGCGCGCGCAGCAGCTCGACCGTGGCGAAGGCGACGCCCGCATGGCCGGCCGCGTCGGCGCCGCCGAGGTCGCGCCCGCTCCCCAGGACCAGCGCGGCGAGGCGGAACAGGATCGACGACGTCTCGCCGCAATAGCCCTCGAAGCCGCCGAGATCGGGCATGGGATCGTCGTAGAGGTCGAAGATGCGCGCCGCGAGCAGATCGTCGAACGCCGCGACCGGCAGCGCGAACCGGCCGATCGTGTCGATCAGCGCGGCGGCGACGGGATGGCCGGCGACTTCTGCGCGCCCGGCGCCGGTCAGCGCCTCCCGCCACCAGGCGAGCCGCATCTCGCCGGCGAGCGGCTCGCGGACGATCTCGCGCAGCCGGCCGACCTGCCACGAGAAGGCGGCGAGCGCGTGGAGGTGCGGGCGCGCGGCGGCGGGCGCGAACAGCGCGGCGAGCCAGCGGTCGCGGTCGTGGGCGCGGGCGAGCGCCTCGCAATCGGCGTAGGCGGGCGCCAGCGCGTCGGCGATCGGCGCCTGCGCGCTCACGGCGCGGCGAGCAGCGCCGCCGCGACGCGTCGGTCCTCGGCGAGCAGCACGTTGTAGATGCGCGCCGCCGGCCCGGTCGCCATTGTCTCGCTGCGCAGCCCGGCCTGCCTGAGTTGCGCCTGCACCAGCGTCGACAGCGGCGCCATCGTCGCGCCGACGCCGATCACCACGATTTCAATCGAGCGGGGATGCGCGGCCAACTCGGCGAACAGCGGCGCGAGCGCGCCGAGGGTGATCTCGGCCGCCGTCGTCGCCTCGAAGGCGCGCACGCCCAGCGGCGTGGCGAGAATCGAGCCGACATGCGACATGCCGGCGAAGCGGAAGCCGCCGGCGCCATAGGCCTCGATGAGATGGCGTCCCGGGACGAAGCCGTCGCCGCCCGGCCCGTTCATCCCTTGACCTTGGCGGGCGCGGGGGCCGGCGCCGGCTTGGGCGCCGGGGCCGGGTCCTTGTCGAAGACGTCGGCGCGCACGCCCAGATAGATGAGGATCGGCGAGCAGATGAAGATCGATGAATAGGTGGCGACGAACACGCCCCAGATCATCGCCGCCGAAAACGACCGGATGACGTCGCCGCCGAGGAAGAACAGCGCGAGCAGCGCGAGGAACACCGTGGTCGCGGTCATGATCGTGCGCGGCAGCACGGCGTTGATCGACATGTCGACGATCTCGGCGGTCGACAGGCGCTTGTACTTGCGCATGACCTCGCGGATGCGGTCGAGCACCACCACCGTCTCGTTGAGCGAATAGCCGACGATGGTGAGGATCGCGGCGATCGAGGTCATGGAGAATTCGAGCTGGGTCACGCAGAAGAAGCCGACGGTCAGCAGCAGGTCGTGCATCGTGCCGATGATGGCGCCGACCGCGAACTGCCATTCGAAGCGGAACCAGAGATAGGCGAGCACGGCGAGGATGGCGACGACGACGCCGAGCGTGCCGGTGTGCTCGAGCTCGCCCGACACACGCGGGCCGACCGCGTCGACGCTGCGGAAGTCATAGCCGTCGGAAAAGGCGCCGCGCAGCTTCTCGACCGCGCTGCGCTGGGCCGCCTCGCCGCCCGGCTGCAGCCCGACGCGCAGCAGCGCGTCGGTCTCCGGGCCGAAGCGCTGGACGCCGACGGCGCCGAGCCCGAGCGCCTCCGCCTTGCCGCGCAGGTTCGCGAGGTCGGCGACGCCGGTCCTGGCGCGCAGCTCGATCTGGGTGCCGCCCTCGAAGTCGATGCCGAAATTCATGCCGACGAAGAAGAACAGCAGGACCGAGACGATCGACATCGTCGCCGAGAAGGGATAGCTCACGCGCCGGAAGCGCATGAAGCCGAATTTGGTGTTCTCGGGCGCGAGGCGCAGCAGTTTCATCGTTCCGTCCTTGGCGCGGCGGGCCGGCGCGCGCGCGTCATATCGGCAGCCTGGTCGGCCGCTTGTAGCGGTACCACAGCGCGATCATCATCCGCGTCATGGTCACCGCGGTCACGACCGATGTGAGAATTCCCAGGCCGAGCGAGACGGCGAAGCCGCGCACCGGTCCCGAGCCGAACAGGTAGAGAATCACTGCGGCGACGAACATCGTCACGTTGGAATCGATGATCGTGGCGAAGGCGCGCTTGAAGCCGGCGTCGAGGGCGGAGATGATCGAGCGGCCCAGATGCGCCTCCTCGCGGATGCGCTCGTAGATCAGCACATTGGAATCGACCGCCATGCCGATCGTGAACACCACTCCGGCTATCCCGGGCAAGGTCAGCGTCGCCCCGAGCAGCGCCATCGAGGCGAAGATGAACAGGATGTGCACGGCGAGCGCGATATCGGCAAAGACGCCGAATATGCCGTAGGTGACGAGCATGTAGCAGACGACGAGGGCGCCGCCGACCAGCGCCGCCCGCTTGCCGGCGTCGATCGAATCCTGGCCGAGGCCGGGCCCGACGGTGCGCTCCTCGACGATCGTCAGCTTGGCCGGCAGCGCGCCCGCGCGCAGGAGGACGGAGAGGTCGTCGGCGTCCTGGACGTTGAAATTGCCGGTGATGACGCCCTGGCCGCCGGTGATCGGGCTGCGGATCACCGGCGCCGAAATCACCTTGCCGTCGAGCACGATCGCGAACGGGCGTCCGACATTCTCCGAAGTCACCTGGCCGAAGCGCTGGCCGCCGCGCAGGTTGAAGCTGAACTTCACGTCCGGCTCGCCGGAATTCTGGTCGAAGCCCGGCTGGGCGTCGGTCAGGTCCTCGCCGGCGACCATCACCCGCTTCTGGACGTTGACCTGGCCGCCGCCCTTCTGCATCGACAGCGATTCGACCTCGCTCGGCGGATCGCCGGGATCGGCGACCAGCCGGAACTCGAGCTTGGCCGTGGTGCCGATGAGATCGAGCAGGCGCTTGGTGTCCTTGAGGCCGGGCACTTCGACGAGCAGGCGATCCGCGCCCTGCTGCTGGATGTTGGGCTCGGTCGTGCCGAGCGCATCGACGCGCCGGCGCAGAACCTCGATCGACTGGGTCACGGCGCGGTGGATCTTGTCGGTGATCGCCGCTTCGGTCAGGGTCAGCGCGATCGCGTCGCCGTTCTGCGCGATGTCGAGCGTATGGCCGGCGGCGCCGATCAGCGCGTTGCTGATCGGCTGATTGAGCGTCTGGAGCGCGTCGAACGCCTTCTGACGCTCGGCGGCGTCGGCGACGCGGATCTGCACGCCCCGAGGCTGCAGGGCGATCCCGCCGGCGATCGCGATCTTGCCCTCCCGCAGCTTGCCGCGCACGTCGTCGCGCAGGGATTCGACCTGGGTGCGCGTCAGCGCCGCGCTGTCGACTTCCATGAGGACATGGGCGCCCCCCTGCAGGTCGAGCCCGAGCACGACCGCGCGCACGGGCAGGAAGCCCGGCAGCGCCTTCTGCAGGCGGGTCACCGTATCGACCCCCAGGAAGCTCGGCACGAGCAGCAGGATCGCCACGAAGGTGACCAGGAATATGGAGGCGACCTTCCAGGGGGCCAGTCGAAGCATGGTGCGTTTCGGTCTCCGCGCGAGGGCTTGTGGCGGCGCCGGTCCCTCGACGATTATTTGGCCGGCGCGTCCTTGACCGGCTCGCCCTTGGCGCGGACCTCGCTGATGCCGGCCCGCGCGACGCGCACGCGCACGTTGGGCGCGATCTCCAGCTCGACTTCGACATCGTCGGTCGCCTTGGTGATCTTGCCGATCAGCCCGCCCGAGGTGACGATCGTATCGCCGCGGCGCGCGCCCTGGATCATCGCCCGCTGTTCCTTGGCGCGCCGCTGCTGCGGACGCAGGATGAGGAAATACATGATCGCGAAGATGACGACGAAGGGCGCGAACTGGACGAGCATGTCGGTCGACCCAAACGCGGTCGATCCGCTCGCCTGGGCGAAAGCTGGCGTGATGAACAAGGGCTACAACTCCGACGAAGGGTCGCGCGCGGCCTTCCCGGGGCCGGTTTTTCGAGCGCGCGGCATATATAGCGGGCGGCGCTGCGAAAGCAACGCCGGCGCGGCGCGGGGCTCGCCGCCGCGCTCAGCCGAGCAGCCGGTAGGCCGGCAGCGTGAGGAATTCCTCGAATTGCGCGCTCAGCGACATGTCCGAGAAAAGGGCGATCGCCTCGGCGAAGCGCCCGCCCTCGAAGGCGGCGGCGCCGACGCTGTCGCGCACCCCGGCCATCTCGTCGGTGTAGATCGCCTCGAACAGCGCCGGCGTCACCGCGCGGCCGTCGTCGAGCCGGGCGCCGAGCTTCAGCCATTGCCAGATTTGCGCGCGCGATATTTCCGCGGTCGCCGCGTCCTCCATCAGATTGTAGAGCGGCACGGCGCCGCGGCCGCGCAGCCAGGCTTCGATATATTGCACGCCGACCCGCATGTTCTCGCGCAGACCGGCCTCGGTGCGCACGCCCTGGTGGACGCGCACCATCGCCTCGCGCGTCACCGTCACGTCGTCGCGCGCGACGCCGAGCTGGTTGGGGCCCGGCATCAGGCGGTCGAAGACTTCCCGCGCGACCGGCACGAGATCGGGATGGGCGACCCAGGTGCCGTCGTGGCCGTTGGCCGCCTCGCGCTCCTTGTCGGCGCGCACCTTGGCGAAGGCGGCCTCGTTGGCGCTGCGGTCGCCCTTGACCGGAATCTGCGCCGCCATCCCGCCCATCGCGAACGCGCCGCGGCGGTGGCAGGTCTTGATCAGCAGCAGCGAATAGCTGGCGAGGAAGGCCTCACCCATCGTCATCGCGGAACGGTCGGGCGTCAGGTAGGCGGCGTTGTTGCCGAGCCGCTTTATGAAGGAGAAGATATAGTCCCAGCGGCCGCAGTTGAGCCCGGCCATGTGTTGGCGCAGCTCGTAGATGATCTCGTCCATTTCGAAGGCCGCCGGCAGGGTCTCGATCAGCACCGTCGCCTTGAAGGTTCCCGCGGGGATGGCGAGCCTCTCCTGCGCCGCCAGGAAGACATCGTTCCACAACCGGGCTTCCAGATGGCTCTCCAGCTTCGGCAGGTAGAAGGCGGGCGTAGCGCCCTGCGCGATCTGGGCCCGCGCGTTGTGGAAGACATAGAGGCCGAAGTCGAACAGCGCGCCCGACATTTCCTCGCCGTCGACGGTGACGTGGCGCTCGGGCAGGTGCCAGCCGCGCGGGCGCACCATCAGGACGGCGGGGCCCGGGCGCAGGGCGTAGCGCTTGCCGGTCGCCGCGTCGGTGAAATCGATCCGGCCGGCCCAGCGGTCCCTCAGATTGATCTGACCCTCGATCATGTTGGCGTAGACCGGCGAGGTCGCATCCTCGAAATCGGCCATGAACACCTTCGCGCCGGAATTGAGCGCGTTGACGATCATCTTGCGGTCGACCGGGCCGGTGATCTCGACCCGCCGGTCGATGAGATCGGCCGGAATCGGCGCGACCCGCCAGTCGCCTTCGCGGATCGCCCGGGTCTCGGCGAGGAAGTCGGGCGCCTCGCCCGCGTCGAACAGCTTCTGGCGCGCGCCGCGCGCCTCGAGCAGGTCGCGCCGGCGCCGGTCGAAGCCGCGGTGCAGGTGGGCGAGGAAGGCGAGCGCCGCCGGGGTGAGGATTTCGTCGAACCGCGGCCCCTGCGGACCGAGGACGGCGACGCCGGCGGCGGGATCGATCAGGCTGGAAAGGCTCATCGGGGTCCCCTCGGCCGCATGGCGCGGCCATCAGCGCCTCCTATAGAACATCCCGCCGCAATATCGAGGCCCTCCGCCCATCAAGATTTCCTGAGCCGGCGCGGTCAGCCGGGCAGCCGGCGGGTCTGCGCCGCGCGCGCCCGGGCGGCGCGCGAGCCGGCCAGATGCGGCGTCGGGTCCTCGTCGAGCGGGCGGCCGGTGAGATCGACCAGATCCTGCCGGGACAGGCCGATGTCGCGCAATTCATACTCCGACAGCGCGGCGAGCTGGGCGAGCGTGCGCCGGGCGGCGACGACGCGGGCCGGCCACAAAAGGGCGCGCAGGACGACGGCGCCGAAGCTGGCCAGCCAGGGGCGCGGCGCGCGGCGGCGGGAGGAATAGGTCATGTCGGAGAAAAAGGTCATGGCGGGCTCCTTCGGAGAGGCGCTGCCGTCGGCCCCGCGCGGGGGCGTCATGGTCGGGCGCGCTCGTTGATGCCCCTGACATGCCGGATTTCGATTGATCGGTCCAACGAATGTTTGTAGAGTAATCCATCGCTAAATCGGATCATTGATCATGCTCGACACCGACCAGCTGCGCTCGTTTCTCGCGATCGTCGACGCCGGCTCGTTTACCCGCGCCGCCGAGCGGGTCAACAAGACCCAGTCCGCGGTCTCCATGCACGTCCGCCGGCTGGAGGAGCAGCTCGGCTGCGCGCTGTTCGTCAAGCACGGGCGCGGCGCGCGACTTTCCGACGAAGGCGAGAAGCTGATCGACTTCGCCCGGCGCATCATGCAGATCGAGGCCGGCGCGCTCGCCGCGCTGTCGCGCAAGGGACTCAGCGGGCGGGTCCGGCTCGGCATTCCCGACGACTATGCCGAATTCTTCCTCGCCGACATTCTCGGCCGCTTCTATCACGACCATCCCGTCGTCGAGGTTTCCGTCGCCTGCGAGAATTCGGTCGCGCTCACGGCCCAGGTGCGTGCGGGCGCGCTCGATCTCGCTCTGGTCACCGACGGCGAGGGCGTCGAGGCGGTCGAGCCGATCCGCGAGGAGCAACTGGTCTGGGTCGCCTCGCGCCGGTTCAAGATCGACCCCGCGGCGCCGCTGTCGCTGGCGATGGGCAGCCCGACCTGCATCTGGCGGCGCATGGCGGAGGAGGCGCTGCGCCACAGCGACCGCCGGACCCGCAGCCTGCTGGTGTCCAAGAATTTCTCGGCGATCGGGCCGATCGTGCGCGCCGGCCTTGCGATCACCGTCCTGCCGCGCGACGTCGTTCCCGCTGATTTCCGGATTCTCGGCCCCGAGTCGGGCCTGCCGAATCTGCCGAGTTCGCGCATGGGCCTCGTCTACGGCCATGGCGAACTGTCGCCGGAGGCCGCCGCGCTCGTGGAGGCGATCCGCGCGACGGTCGGCGAGATGAAGCGGGCGGCGTGAAACGGCCGCGCTTGGTCGGGCGCGGCGCGTCGGCGATCGCAATCCTCACCGCGCGTCGGCGATCGCCGCCCAGCCCCAGCGCAGCAGCGGCAGCGCCTGTCGGCCGAAATCGACGAGATCCTCGACCAGCGCGGCCGAGGCGAGCCGCGCCTCGGGGATCGGCCGCGAGCCGACGTGCGACTTGCGCAGCACCGCCGCGGCGACGGCGGGCGCCGTCACCGCCTCGAAGCCGCGCGGCAGGCGCTTCAGGCTCTCGTCGTCCCTGAGACTCGCGCCAGCCGCGTCGAGCCCGTTCAGCGCCGTTTCAAAGTCCCCGGGCGCCCGCACGATCGCGCGGCGCAGCCGCGCCAGATCGTCCGGCTCGGGGTGATGGAAGCCCGCGGCGACGAAGCAGCCCTCCGGCGAGACATGGATATAGAACAGGCCCTGGTCGTCCTTGGCGCCGGTGCGCGTCAGCACCGCGCCCGCATGGGTCTTGTAGGGGCTCTTGTCCTTGGCGAAGCGGACGTCGCGGTTGATGCGGAACAGCGAGGCCTTGCGGTCGCCCTTCAGCGGCACGCCGATCCGCGAAAAGGCGCCCGCCAGATCCTCGACGAGATCGCCGAGCGGCGCCTTGACCTGCGACTCGTAGGTCGCGCGGTTGTCCTCGAACCATTCCTTCGTCTGATGGAAGCCGAGCGCCTTGAAGAACGGCAGCGCGTCGGGGCCGAATCCGCTGAAGCTCATGGGGATCTCCGCTCCGGCGCGCCGCGCGGCCGCGGGCCGCCGCTCGCCCAGTCGAGCAGTTCGGCGGTATGCAGGATCGGGATCGACGCGCCCTGGGCGATCTGCGTCATGCAGCCGATATTGCCCGCCGCGATCAGGTCGGGCTTTACGCGCGCGATATTGGCGACCTTGCGCGCACGCAGGCGCCCCGCGATTTCGGGCTGCAGGATGTTGTAGGTCCCCGCCGAACCGCAGCAGATATGCCCCTCGGGCACGTCGCGCACGACGAAGCCGGCGCGGCGCAGCAGATCTTTCGGCGCGGTCGTGATCTTCTGGCCGTGCTGCATCGAACAGGCCGAATGATAGGCGACGACCAGCCCGCTCGGCGCGCCGAACGGCAGTTCGAGCCCGCCGAGATATTCAGTGACGTCCTTGGCGAGCGCGGCGACTCGCGCGGCCTTCTGCGCATAGGCGGGATCGCCGCGCAGCATGAAGCCGTAGTCCTTGATCGTGGTGCCGCAGCCCGACGCGGTGACGACGATCGCCTCGAGGCCCTGCGTCTCGATCTGGCGCGTCCAGACGTCGATGTTGGCGCGCGCCTGCGCGAGCGCGCGCGCCTCGCGGCCCATGTGATGGACGAGCGCGCCGCAGCAGCCCTCGCCGGCGGGCAGCACGACGTCGACCCCCGCGCGATTCAGCAGCCGGATCGTCGCCGCGTTGATCTGCGGCGCCAGCACCGCCTGCGCGCACCCGGTCAGCAGCGCGACGCGGCGGCGCCGGGACGCGGCGCCGGGGGCGGGATGGACGCCCGGTCCCTCGGTCGCGACCCGTGCGGGCAGCTCGGCGGGGGCGAGCGCCAGCATCGCGGCGAGCGACGGGCCGATCCGGGGGACGCGCGCGAGCGTCGGCGCGAGCCGCCTGCCGATCCGCGCCGCCAGCAGCGCTGCGCGGAACAGGTTGCGCGAGGGCAGCACGCGGGCGAGCGTCGCGCGGATCAGCCGGTCGCCGAGCGGGCGCCCGTAGGTCGCCTCGATATAGGCGCGCGCATGGTCGACCAGATGCATGTAGTTGACGCCCGAAGGACAGGTCGTCATGCAGGCCAGGCAGGAAAGACAGCGGTCGACATGCCTGACCACCTCGGCGGTCGCCGGCCGGTCGTTCTCGAGCATGTCCTTGATGAGGTAGATGCGCCCGCGCGGGCTGTCGAGTTCGTCGCCCAGCAGCAGATAGGTCGGGCAGGTCGCCGTGCAGAAGCCGCAATGGACGCAGGCGCGGATGACCTGCTCCGACGCCCGCATGTGCGGATCTTCGAGCAGGGCGGGCGAGAAGTTGGTCTGCATCGGCCCCTCACATCCCGCGATACATGCGCCCGGCGTTGAAGACGCCGTCGGGGTCGAAACTCGCCTTCACACCGCGGGTGATCGCCGACAGCGGCGCCGACAGCGGCTCGAACACGTCGATCGAGGCGCGCAGAGCGTCGGGCGCGCGCACGAGCGTCGCATGGCCGCCGAACGGCGTCAGCGCGGCGCGGATCGCGGCGGCGGCCGCTTCGGTCGCCGCGCTGCGGAGCCAGACGAGGCCGCCGCCCCAATCGTAGAAATGCGTGAGCGCATGAGCGCCGACCTCGGCGACGAAACGGGCGGCCTTCGAGGGCGCCAGACTCACGCGCCAGATCGCGGCCTCGGCGGGGCTCGCGAGGAACGCCGCGTCGCCGATCTCGCGCCACAGGCGCGTCGAATCCTCGTCCTCCAGCGCGTGCTTGGCGCCGAATTCCTTCAGCAGCGCGAGCAGGGCGGCGATCCGATAGGTCACGGAATCGCGAAAGCCTTCGACGCGCACGAAGCTGCGCGGAAAATCGCGCCCCATGCCGGCCGAGAGATGGGCGGCGCCGCTGACGCCATAGGGCGAGCCGAGCGCGCGCGACAGCGCCTCGATCGCCGTGAAGTCGTCGAGCCGCCGGATGACCACGCTCGCCGCGCATTCGGGCTTGGGCAGCAGCTTGAAGGTCGCCTCGGTCACCAGCCCGAGCGTCCCGTGGGCGCCGCA
>JBEKEI010000164.1:0-10109 GCA_050013915.1 Roseiarcus sp. | reverse complement strand
AGCATCTCGCCACGCGGGCGCCAGAAAAAAACGCCGCCCGCAGCCGCACAGCGCCGCGCTCCGGGGCTTTCGCGCCGGCGCGGCGCGCGGCCCCGATTTGGATCGGCGGGCGAAACCGGCTATTCGCGGATCAGGACGGCGATCGCGATCGTGAACAGGCCGCCGCCGAGCAGGACCACCCGCATGTTGTCATGGTCGTGGAGTTCGAAGGACGGCCAGTCCGGGATCAACACGAGGCAGGCAGCGGCGATGGCCACGCAGGACAGAACGAAAATCTTGGTCAGCAACGCCTGTTCATCCCTTCGATCGCGCTGTTCCGAACAGCCGGACTCCCGCCGCCGGGTGTGCCCCGGCGCAGCGGGGACATCGGCGCGAGGCAAGGTCGGGGCCGCCCGCGGCGCTTCGAAATGGGACAGGCCGGCGCGCGCGGCGCGGCGCGCCGGCGGCGCGGCATGAGCGCCGGCCGTCGCGATATCATGCGCGCCGGGGTCTCGGCGGCGCTGTGGGCGGCATGCGGCGGCGGCGCAGGCGCCCAGGGCACCTCCCCGGCGGAGGCCGACGGCTTCCGGCGGCTCGCGGCGGGGCCGGCGACGGCGCGACCGCTCGAGGGCCCCGCTGCGTCCATCGCCGCTCTCGGCTATGACGGCTCGACGCCCGGACCCCTGCTTCGGCTCCGCAAGGGCGAGGAACTGAAGGTCAGGCTCGTCAACGGCCTCGCGCAGCCGACGACGCTGAGCTGGACCGGCCTGCGCATGCCCAACGCGATGGCCGGCCTCGCCGGCCTGACGCAGCCCGCGGTTCCGCCCGGCGCCAGCTTCGACTATCGCTACACGCCGCCCGATTCCGGCTTCAACCTCTACCGGCCGCATGTCGGCGCGGCGACGGGGGGGCAGATCGGCCGCGGGCTGTATGGGCCGGTGATCGTCGAGGAGTCGGCGCCGCCGGCCTGCGACCTCGAGACCATCGTCGCGCTCGCCGACTGGCGCCTCGACCCGCAGGGCCGTCCGAGCGACGACGAGGCAGACGGCGACAGCGCGACGATGGCCGCCAACAATGGCCCGGTCCCGCTCACGCTCGGCGTCGCGCCGGGCGCGCGAATGCGACTGCGCCTCGCCAACGCCGCGTTGGCGCGCATCATGCTCATCCGCGTCGAAGGTGCCAAGCCGCTGATCGTCGCCCTCGACGGCCAGCCCGCCGAAGCCTTCGAGCCGCTGCGCAACGCCTTCCCGATGGGGCCGGGCGCCCGTTTCGACATGATGTTCGACATTCCGCGCGACGGGGCGGCCGTGCGCTTTCTGCTTTCCGGCGGCGCGGGCGATCGGCCCCTGCTCGTCTTCGCCGCGGCCGGGGACGCGCTCGCCCCGCGCCCGCCGCTCGCCGGACTCCCTGACAATCCGCTGCTGCCGGCGGAGATCGACCTGCAGCGCGCGCGCCGCGTCGACCTGACGATCGCCGGCGGCGGCGCGGCGCCCTTTTCGATCAATGGCGCGACGCTGCGCGAATGGCCAGCCAGGCCGCTGTTCTCGGCGGCGCGCGGCGCGCCGGTGACTCTCGGCTTCATCAACCAGACCGCGCTGACCCAGGCGATCCGGATTCATGGCCATGTCGTACGGCTGCTCCACCCGCTGGACGACGGCTGGGAGCCCTATTGGCGCGACGGCGTGCTGATCGCGCCCGGCAAGACCAGCCATGTCGCCTTCGTCGCGGACAATCCGGGCCTGTGGCCGATCGAGTCGGCGATCCCCGCCCACGCCGCATCGGGAGTGATGACGACGTTCGCCGTGGGCTGACGGGATCTGCGCCCGCGGACGCCGACCGAATTTGGCGCTCGGCGACGCGGTTGCTATAAGCGCGCCCAGCTTGAAGTCGGCGCGGTCGCGAACCGCGCCCCGAGGGAGCCCTTCGCTTGACCCTATGCGATTTCGCCGCGCTGGAGCGCACGCCGCTGCAACGCGATCCCTTCGACTACGTGGTCGTGCCCGACTTCGTCAGGCCCGAACAATTCGCGGCTGTGCTCGCCGACTATCCGGCGGTGCCGGGTCCCGGTTCGCATCCGCCGGCGGAACTCGACATCCACGGCCGTTTCGCCGCCCTGATGGCCGAACTGCTGGGACCGGCGTTTCGCGCCGCAGTCGAGCGCAAGTTCGGCATCGACCTGACCGGCCGCCCGACCATGTACACCGTGCGCGGCTACGTGCGCGACAAGGACGGGTCGATCCATACGGACTCGACCACCAAAATCATCACCGTCCTGCTCTACATGAACGAGCGCTGGCAGGAGGATGCCGGTCGTCTGCGGCTGCTGCGCGGCCCCGACGATCTCGAGGACTACGTCGCCGAGGTGCCGCCCTTCGGGGGGACTCTGTTGGTCTTCCGTCGCGCCGAGAATTCCTGGCACGGCCATAAGCCGATTTCGGGCCAGCGGCGCGCCATCCAGCTCAACTGGGTGACGAGCCGGGAGGTGGTCGAAGGCGAGCAACGACGCCACCAGTTTTCCACCCGGTTCAAGAAACTGACGCGGATGTTCATTCCCGGTTCACCGGCCGCAGGGCATTGACCGGGACCGCATGGGGATTCCCGGGCTCGGCCGCGCGGCGGCGGGCGATGCGACTGTTGGAGGGCAAGTTCATGAACAAGACGACCATAGGATTCGCCGTCTCGGCGTTCCTCCTGGCGGGCGCTTTCGGCCTGGCCGGGATCGACGCGGCCGAGGCCCAGAGCGCTACCAAGACGTGCGCGGATCAGTGGAAGGCGGCCAAGGCCGCCGGCACGACCGAAGGCAAGACCCGCAAGGATTTCGTCGCCGCCTGTATGGAGAGCCAGAAGGCGGCGGCGCCGGCGGCCGCTCCAGCCGCCGCCGCGCCGGCCGCTGCTCCCGCCGCCGCGCCTGAGCCCGCCGCCGCGGCGCCCGCGGCGACCCCCGCCCCGATGAAGAAGCCCAAGGCCGCCGCCATGGCCGCCGGCCCCGGCCAGTTCGCAGCCGAGGCCGAGGCCAAGGCCAAGTGCCCCGCCGATACGGTCGTCTGGGTCAACACGAAGACGAAAAAGTACCATTATTCGACCGCCGCGAAATACGGCAAGACCAAGCAGGGCGCCTATATGTGCGAGGCGGATGCGACCGCCGCCGGCGCCGCGGCCGCCAAGAACGAGAAGAAGCCCTGACGCCGGACGGCGGCCGATCCTTCGGCCGCCGCCTTCCCGACCGGAGGCGACCATGCCGGCCAATTGCTGCCATCCCGTCGCCGCCCACAAGCGACTGCGCCTGCCCGACACCTATGTCTCGAGCCTGATGCTCGATCGCGCGCTCGACGCGATCGCGCGCCGGGTCGGCGCGATCGACCGCGAGCATGACATACCCTATCTCGCGGGGTACAGCTTCGACGGCAAGCGCGTCTACATCGACCGCCACCTGCCGCGCAGCTTCGTCTTCAAGGGCCGGACGATCGAAGTCGACCGCTACCTCCTGCTCCACGAGGAGGTCGAGAAGACGCTGATCGACCAGCTCCATCTGCATTACCAGCACGCCCACCAGATCGCGACGCGGGCGGAAGAGGCGGCGGTGCGCGCGGAGCGCGTGTCCTGGCGCGCCTATGACCAATTCATGCAGCAATACGTCAAGCAGGCGGGCGACGAACGCCTCACCAAAGTGCCCGCCGATCTCGACCTCAAGCCGTATCGCGACGAGCACGATAAAGAGCTGATACGGCGTATGAGGGCGGCGACCGAAGACGCCGATCATCCGCTGTCGAAGGACGCGGCGCTCGGCCGCCGGCTCGCCAAGGCGCTCGCTGTTCAAACGCCGGCGGCGGCCGGCCGGCCGGCGTGAGCCGCGCGCGCGCATGCCGCCGATCCCGTCCGAAATGAACGATTTCAGCGCCCTCCAGCGTTTCGTCGATGCGCAGGAAGGCGTGTTCGCGCAGGCGCTGGAGGAACTCCGCGGGGGCCGCAAGCGCTCGCACTGGATGTGGTTCGTGTTCCCGCAGATCGCAGGGCTCGGCCGCAGCGAGACCGCGCGCCGCTATGCGATCGCCTCGCTCGCCGAGGCGCAGGCCTATCTGCGCCATCCGATCCTCGGGCCGCGGCTGGTGGAATGCGTCCGCCTCGCCGGGCTCGTCGACGGCCGGTCGGCGCGCGAGATTTTCGGCGCTCCGGACGACATGAAATTCTGGTCCTCACTGACCTTGTTCGCCCAAGCGGCGGCCGCCGACGCGCCATTCAAGCGCGCGCTTGACGAGCATTTCGGCGGCCGACCCGATCCGGCGACGCTCGAAAGGCTGCGCGGGTGAGCCGCTTGGCGCGCCCGGCGCGCGCCTGTAGACATGCCGGCCGCCATTCCTCCGACCCGGAGCGTTGCCGTGATCGTCGAGAAGAAGGTCTTCGAGATCCCCGAATTCCTGACGGTTTCCGGCGAGACGATCCGGAGCGTCCGGCTCGGCTGGGAGAGCTGGGGGACGCTGAACGCCGAGCGCTCCAACGCGATCCTGATTTGCCATTACTTTTCGGGCACGAGCCATGCGGCGGGCAGGTATCGGGCGGGCGATCCCCTGCCCGGCTACTGGGATTCGATCATCGGTTCCGGCAAGGCGATCGACACCGACCGGTATTTCGTCTTCTCGAGCGATACGCTCGTCAACGTCAACGCCCGCGATCCCGACGTGGTCACCACCGGACCGGCCTCGATCGACCCAGCCACCGGCGCGCCCTACGGCCTGCGCTTCCCACTGGTGACGATCGGCGACTTCGTGCGCGCGCAGAAGGCGCTCGTCGACCATCTCGGCATCGGCCGACTGCACGCGGTAATGGGCCCGTCGATGGGCGGGCTGCAGACTTACGAATGGGCGGCGACCTACCCCGACATGATGACCCGCATCGTTCCGGTCATTGCCGCGGCGGCGCCCGGCGCCTGGCTGATCGCCTGGCTCAACGTCTGGGTCAGCCCGATCCTGCGCGATCCCGCATGGAACGGCGGCGACTATTACGCCGGTCCGGCCCCGCTTGCTGGGCTCGCCGAGGCGATCAAGATCATCGCGCTGCAGGCCAATCACTTCGAATGGACGGATTCGGCCTATGGCGTGGCCTTCGCGCGGTCGGACCAGGACCCGAGCGCCGCGCTGGGCAACAGGTTCGCGGTCGAGGCCGCGTTCGAGGCGGTCGGCGCGATGCGCGCGGCGCTGTGCGACGCCAACCATCTTCTCTACCTCGCCAAGGCGAACCAGACTTTCGCCCCCGGCGCCGGCGTGGGCGCGCGAACGGCCGCCGAAGGCCTCGCGCGCATCGCCGCTCCGGCGCTGATCCTCTACGCGCCGACCGACCAGGTGTTCCCCACGCCCTGGGTTCTGGCGACCGCCAGGGCGCTTGCCGACCGGGGCGTCGCGGTCGAGACCGGGGAAATTCCCGGACCCAACGGCCACCTCAATGGCCTCGCCGGGATCGCCGCGCAGGGTGAGCGCATCGCCGCTTTCCTCGCGCGGGCCGCCGGCTGAGCCGCGCGGCCTTTTGCCGAGTCCAGTCGAGGCCCGCGCCCGGCGGCGGCGGCGGTCGGCCGCGCCGACAGAAAGAACTTGCTCCGGCGCATTGAACCTTTCACCCTGCGCGGGCGACAAACGGGCAGGTCGGGGGGCGACCCGTGACGGTGGAGTCGGACGCAGACCTGCTCGGCCGGATTCGGTCGGGCGACCATTTGGCGCTGCAGACGCTCTACGGCCGCCACCAGGTGAAGGTCTACCGGTTCGCCTTGCGGCTACTGCGCGACCGGCAGGCCGCCGAGGACGTCGTCAGCGAGGTGTTCATCGACGTGTGGCGCAACGTGACGGGCTTCGAGGGCAGGTCGGAAGCCTCGACCTGGCTGCTGGCGATCGCGCGCAACAAGGCCTTCTCACTGCTCCGGAGGAAGAAAGAGGCTGGTCTCGACGAAGCGGCCGCCGAGGAGATCGAGGATTCCGCGGACAACCCGGAGGTGGCGATGCAAAAAAGGACGAAAGGCGATCTGCTGCGCTCCTGCCTGTCCCGCCTCAGCGCCGAGCATCGCGAGGTGATCGATCTCGTGTATTACCACGACAAGACGGTCGAGGAGGTCGCGCAGATCGTCGGCGCGCCGGAGGGGACCGTGAAAACGCGGATGTTCCATGCCCGCAGGAAGCTTTCCGAACTTGCGCGGGCCGTCGGCGTCGATCGAGGTTGGCCATGACAGGGAACGCGGAGCCGGAGGACGAGAGGGCCGCGATCGAAGAATTGCTGCCGTGGTACGCGGCCGGGAGGCTGGACGCGAGCCGGGCGCGGCGGGTCGAGGAGGCGCTGGCCCGCGAGCCGAAGCTGCGCGAAAGCCTGCGCGCGGCGCGCGAGGAGCGCGACCAGACGATCGGGCTCAACGAGGGGCTCGGCGCGCCCGGCGCGCGCGCTTGGGCGCGCGTGCTCGCGGCGACCGCCGCCGAGCCGCGCCGGCCGACGCTGAGAGCGCAACTCCGCGCGGCGCTGTCCGGGCGCGGCGTAAATCGAGCCGGCCTCGCCTGGGCGGGCGCCGCGGCGGCGCTCGTGATCGTGCTGCAGGGCGCGGCGATCGTCGCGCTGCTGCCGAGAATCGGGACGACGGGCTATGAATCCGCGACGCAGGCGCCGCCGGCCGCCGAGGGAACGACGGCTCTCGTGACTTTCGCGCCGGATGCGACGATGCGGGAGGTCGAGGAAGTCTTGCGCAGACTCGGCGACCGGCTGATCGACGGGCCGCTCGCCGGCGGCCTGTTCCGGGTGCGGATCGGCGATGCCGCGATGACCTTCGCAGCGCGCGACGCTGCGCTCGCCTCGCTGCGCGCCGAACCGGTCGTGGCTACGGCTTTGCCGGCGCCCAGACGATAGAGAGCCGGGGCGAACAGGCCGGCGATGTTTCCGCCCGCGTCACCTCGACGCCGCGCCGGCCGCCGCCGCCAGCGCGCCTTGCGCGTCGACCAGCCCGGCGCCGAATTCGGCCTCGTGGCCGCCGCCGCCCAGCCGCGTCGCGGTGGTCGTCAGAACGTTTCTCAGCGCGGCCGGCTGCATCGCCGGGCGCCGTTCGAGCACGAGCGCGGCGACGCCCGAGACCAGGGCCGCCGAGACCGAAGTTCCCGTCGCGAGTTCGTAGGCGCCCTCGGGCGCCGGCAGCAACACGTCCACGCCCGGCGCGGCGACCGCGACATAGCGCCCAACATTGGCGTTCTCGAACAGCCTGTCGTCGGCGTCGGTGGCGGTGACGGCGAGCACCTTTTCGTCGGCGCCGGGGAACAGCGGCGGCGATTTGCGCCCGCCATTGCCCGCCGCGGCGATCAGCATGACGCCCTTGTCGAAGACGGCGGCGAGGATCCGATGCAGCGCCGGGTCCGGCGGTCCGGCGAAACTCATGTTGATGATGCGCGCGTGGGCCCGGGCGGCCCAGTCGATCGCTTCGAGGATGGCGTAGGTCGTCCCCTGTGGTCCCGCTCCGGCCGACTCGAAGGCGCGCGCCGCCAGAATGCCACAGCGCGGCGCGACCCCGCCGATCCCCCCGCGCGCGGCGATCGCGCCGACGATCGCGGTGCCGTGGGCGCGCGCCGACGCTGCGCCGCCGATCGCGTCGAAGCGCGCCGCGATCGCGCCCGCCAGATCGGGGTGGGACTCGTCGATCGCGGTGTCGATCACCGCCACCAACACCTTCTCGTCGGCGCCGATCGCGGGCGCGCGATCGACGCGCAGCTTGGCCAGCGCATATTGCGGCGGTCCATCGTCCCTCGGCGAAGCGGCGCCGGCGTCGTCTTCCAGCGCATAGACGTAGTCGGGTTGGGCAAAGGCGACGAGCGGCTCCGCGCCGATCTCGCGCAGCACGACGGCGACCTCGCGCGCGTCGGCGATCCCCAGGCGTCGGAGCGTGATTCCGAGCAAGGCGATCGTTGCGGACTCGATCGGGTCGAGCCGGTGACGGCGAAGGACCGCGTCGATGGCGGGGCCGCCGGCGCCGGCGACGAAGGCAACGAGAATCTCGTCGCGCCGGAACCGGGATTCGCCGGCCGGCGCCGGGAAGGCGCGCGCGATCGGCGGCGGGCCGCGACGCGCGGCCGCCGGGCTCTCGCGCTGCGGCTGTTTTCGCGCCGGCTGCCCGGGCGCCGGCTTGGCGGGCGCCGCGGCCTCGACGGGCGCGGCCGGAGGCAGCAACGCGCCGCTGACGCCCTCGGCCGCGGCGCCGGTCAGGGCCAGGACGAACGCCGCGGCGACCGGGGCGCAGCGCCCGAGCCAGATGCGCAAGACCTTCGCCGCCATCGCCGCTCTCCCCAAGGTGCGGCCGCGCTGTCGATGGGCGTTTCGCGCGACCAGCTTGCGACCGCCGCCACCAGTCTAGCGCCGCGCCGGTTCGAGACAAGCGCCGATCGAACCGCCGGGGCCGCCTATCCGGCGCCCGCGCGCTCAGTCCGACGCCGACCGGGAAGCGGGGCGGCCTTGTCCGGCGTCGGGATGCCGGGTCAGATAGGCCTCGACCGCGATCGAGAGTGCGTGGCTCATGTTGATGCGCCGCGCCCACAGGATCCTGCCGGGCGCGCTCGTCACCTGATCCTCGGTGTTGTGGCATGACAGGCAGTGGGGCGCGGCGTCCGACGGCTGCGTAAAGGATTCCAGCGCCATGTTCGACAGACGGTTCTCGCCGGCGAGTCGGCCGTCCTCGCCGGCGAAAGTGAGGGCCGCGTCGAAATTCCTGACGATCGCCGCGTTCGCTCCGCCCGGCACCCTGCCGTCGGCCGCGATCAGCACTTCGTTGCCGTCGGCGTCGACGACCGGGTTCTTCTGGGCGTCGGCGGGAGCGACGGCACGCGGCTGGTCGATCCAGACCGCCCCGACGAGGCGATAGTTGCGCCGCGCGTCGGCCTTGCGCGGATCGCGCGCGGCGAAGAGCTCGCCGACGGCGGCATTGAGGTTGTACACCGCCGGGTCCTCCCAGGGAGCGGCCGCCTCGCCGTCGGCGGGCTTGGCCGCCTGCGATCCGGGAAACACGCGATAGACCGGCGTCGGCGTCGCGAATTTCTGATCCTCGCGCACCCTCTGGTCGAGCCTGACGTTGGCCGCTTGGGCGGACCCGCCCTTGGGGAACAGAGGATAGGCGGCCTCCCCGGCGCCGACGGCCTGCCCGCCCGGCGCGGCGGGGTCGGGATTGACCTCCGCGGCCGGGGCGATGTCGCGACGCCCCTCGGGGCCGGCGTGCTCGAAGGTCGCCCAGACAAATTCCGGGTGGCCGTCGATCGCGCCCACGACGTGCAGGCCGAGCAGCGCCACATTGACCTCGCGCGCCGGCCGCGAGGAATCGACCTCGACCGCGGTCGTCCCGCCGTCGGCGTCGATCACGTTCTTCAACGTGGGAACCCGCGCCCTGGCGACGATATAGTTGGAATATCTGCTGACCGGCCCGTCGATGATCATCCAGGCCGATTTCAATTCGAGGGCGCCCGGCCGGAATTCGAGATCGGCGGGAACCGCGTCGTCGTCCTTGCCCGCGATCGGCTTCGCCAGCAGGCGCGGGATGTCGTCGAGGCGGTTGTCGCGGACGAACTCGGCATAGGCCTCATTGAGATTGATCGAATAGAAGACGGGGTTGCCGTTCTGGTCGACCAGCGTCGCCCCGACCCCGCCCTGCGCCGCCTGCCGCGCCCCGTCGTTGAGGATCGGCCGCTGATCCGCCTGCCCGGTTTCCGGGGCCGAGGCGAGCGCGATTTTCGTCGGATTCAGATCGACGATCCTGCTCCGGTCGACGTTTTCGACGACATCCGGATTCTTGACGTCGAACGCGCCGGGGAACGCGGTCTCGATCGTCCGGTAGTGCAGGAACAGCGGGTCGTCGGACGCCGTCTTCGCAGTCACGTACATGAAGGTCCGCCACGCCCAGTTGTAGAAGCCGCAATCATTGTTGGTCGCCGGCGAGGGCAGCGCATTGGTCGGCGGCGCCGTGCGGCCACGCCTGTCGAGAAAGCCGTCGGGATCCCGCACCGCGCACGGTTCGGCCGACGCCGGACCAATGGTGGCGCAGAGCGCGAGTACGATTAGTACCGGAACACGCAGCGTCGGCGCCATCAAGCTGTCTCGCATCGTTTTGACTGAATCGGATTGCGAGTCAGAATTGT
>JBEKEI010000163.1:0-10145 GCA_050013915.1 Roseiarcus sp. | reverse complement strand
TTTTATTGACGCCAGCCGATCCTCGCGGCATAGTGAAGCGTTGGATCGACGACCCCCCGGGCCCGGCAGGCGGAAGGAGGAACCATGGCTCGCGAACCTTTGGTCCGACGCTCGCCGCCATCGGGACTTCGACAGCTCCGGGAGCGCGCGGGCCTCGGGGTCAAAAAGGCGTCCGGTCTCTCGCAAGCTATTGAAATACAAACCAATTCCATGGGGCCTGCGGAAATAGGGGGGCTTCCAAACACCTTCAAAGGAACTTCCGGAGATCTCCAAAGACTTCCAAACTCTTCCAAAGATTTCCAAAAATTTCCAAAAATTTCAATCGCGCTCCAGGCCCGGGCGACGCGGCGGGATCGCGGGCCGATGACCGCGCCGTTCGCCGCCAGGTTCGCCAGCGGAGCCCGGCGCGACGCCTGGCCGAGATTCCGCTCAGGCGGCCTTCAGCCGGTAATAGTATTTCTCGAGCAGGGCGGCGACGTTGGGCGCCGGGACCGGCTTGCTGAACAGATAGCCCTGGACCTCGATGCAGCCGGTCTCGATGACCGCCGCGAGCTGCGCCTCGGTCTCGACGCCCTCGGCGGTCGTGGTGATGCCGAGCGTCTGGCCGAGCGAGGAGATCGCGCGCACGATCTCCTGCGCGTCGCGCTGATCGAGGTTGCGGACGAAGGACTGGTCGATCTTGATCTTGTCGAACGGAAAGCTTCTCAGATAGCTCAGCGAGGAATAGCCGGTGCCGAAATCGTCCATCGCGATCTTGATGCCCATGCCGCGCAGCTCGTGGAGGATTTCGAGCGTGCGCGCGCTTTCGATCAGCAGCACCGATTCGGTGATTTCGAGCTCGAGCCGGCGGCCGGCGAGGCCGGCCGCGGCGAGCGCGGAGCGCACCGTTTCGACCAGATTGGCCGCCTTGAACTGGTGCACGGACAGGTTGACCGACACGCGCACGTCGGCGGGCCAGAGCGCGGCCTGCCGGCAGGCCGATCTCAGCACCCAGGCGCCCAGCGGCACGATGAGGCCGGTCTCCTCGGCGAGCGGAATGAATTCGGCCGGCGAGACGAGCCCGCGCTCGGGATGGCGCCAGCGCACCAGCGCCTCGAAGCTCCGGATCGTCCGGCTGCGCGCGTCGAGCAGGGGCTGGTAGAAGACCTCGAACGACTCCTGCTCGACCGCCTCGCGCAGCGCGATTTCGAGCAGCCGCCTGGATTGCAGTTCATTGTCCATCGCCGCCTCGAAGAAGCGGAAGTCCCGCCTGCCGTCGGACTTGGCGCGATACAGCGCGATATCGGCCTTGCGCAGCAGCAGCGCGCCGTCGTCGCCGTCGCGCGGGGCGCAGGCGATCCCGACGCTGGCGCCGATGTCGATCCGATGGCCAGCGATCTCAAAGGGCTTGGTCGCGACCGCGAGGATCCGCCGGGCGAGATCGGCGGCGGCGTCGGCTCCGGCGATCGCGACCTGGACGATCGCGAATTCGTCGCCGCCGATCCGCGCGACGGTGTCGCCGGCGCCCAGCGTCGTCTTCAATCGCGTGGCGAAATCGCGCAACAGCGCGTCGCCGACGGGGTGTCCGAGCGTGTCGTTGGTCTCCTTGAAATGATCGAGGTCGAGGCACAGCACCGCGAATTGCTCGCCCTCGGCGAGGCGCTCGACCGCCTGGGCGAACCGTTCCTGCAGCAGGATGCGGTTGGGCAGGCCGGTCAGCGCGTCGTGGCGCGCCATGTGGGAGAGCCGCTCGTCGGCCTTGCGGCGCTCGGTGATGTCCTCGTGGGTGGCGACCCAGCCGCCCTCCGTGATCGGCTGATGCCGGATGAGGATGGTGCGTCCGTCGCCGAGTTCACGGGTGCGGGTCTCCGCGGCGCGCGTGAGGTCGATCGCCTGATGCTGGGCGACGACATCCGCGAGGTCGAGATTGCGGTAGCCGAACCGTTCGATCCGGTGGGCGACGATGTCGCGCCAGGCCGTGCCGGGCCGCGCCAGCTGCGCAGGCAGGCTGTACATCTGGCCGTAGCGCGCATTGCAGACGATCAGGCGATCCTCCTTGTCGAACATGCACAGGCCCTGCAGCATGTTGTTGAGCGCGATCTCGAACCGGCCGGCGTGCACGGCCTCCACCTCGGCCGCCACGCGCGCCTGCTCGGCCGCCGCCACCTTGCGCTGCTGATCGACGGAGCGCGACAGGACGACGATCGTCGTCCCGATCAGGCCGAGCACCGCCGCAGTCGCGGCATAGAAGATTCGCGCGAGGCCGTTCCATTCGGCGAGGATTTCGTCTCTGCCCTTGCTGACCGTCATCACCAGGGAATAGCGCGGCAGCCTGGTGAAACCGACGACGCGCTCGGTTCTGCCCTCGCCGACGCCGGGCAGGACGACCACGCCCTGGGTCTGCGGGGCGGCGCCGTTGAACATCGGGTCTGCGCTGTAGAGTTTCTGGAATTCCTTGTCGATATGGGGCGCGCGGGCGAGCAGGACGCCGTTCTCCCCGAACAGCGAGACGCGTCCGCCCGGCATGACGAAGGTGGAAAACGCGGTCTCGAAATAGGCGACCTTGATCGACGACAGGACGAGGCCGAGAAACTCCCCTTTGGGGCCGGAAATTCGAGCGGCCAGATGAATCGTGAAGGCGTTGGTCACCTTGCCCGGGGAGGGATCGCCCACGAAGCTGCGCCGCGTCGGATCGCTCTTGAGCATCTGGAAGTAGCTGCGGTCCGCCAGATTGACCTTCGGGGGGGGCATCACCTTGGAATCGCTGAGGATGTCGCCATTGGCGTCGGCGATCGCCATCCGCTCGACATAGAGGATGTCCGAGGCCTTCTGGTTGAGCAATTCGTGGAATTCGGCCGTCGCCGCCACCCGGGCCAGATCGGATGCCGTGGCGACGCCCATCGCCTGGAGGCGCGCGACGACGCCGGTCTGCAGGATTTCGGCGCCCTGCAGCGCGCGATCCGTGTCCTCCGACAGCGCGCGCGAGAGCGCCATGAGCTCGCGCTGCGCGTCGTTCAGGGCGCTCGCGCGGCCGGCCTCGACGAACCACCAGACGCCTGCGACCATCAGACCGCACAGCAGCGCGCCGCCCGCGAGGAGCACCGACCGCGGCCGCTGCGGCAGAAAGCGCGCGCCGCGCGCTTTCATCGCGAGCGTCGGGAATTCGATCATCGACAGACGCACTCCGAGCGGTCGGCCCGGCGGCGCCGCCGGGCGTTGCCCCGGCATTTGACGCCGGCGGAGTTAACGAGGACTTTTTGACAGCGCGAATTTGCGAAATATCGTCGTCGCAGCGGCGCGCCGGACGGGCGGGGCGACGGGCGCGACTCGCCGATCCCGGCGATACCGGACGGCGGCGCCGGAGCGGCGCGCCATCCACAGCCTCGTCCGCCGCGCCCTTCGCTTTTGATCCGTTCCGCGCGATAACTCGCCATGCCGCTCCATCTCCTGAAGCTCTGCGTCGGCGCCGAATCGATCGACGACCTCGAACGGTGGATCGCCTCGCGCGTCGCCGAGCGCGCCAAACGCGGCGAGCGGGGGCTGTCGCTGCACGTGACGCGCATGATCCCCAGGCGCGGCGCCGAACTGCTCGACGGCGGCTCGCTGTACTGGGTGATCCGCGGCCAGGCGGCGGCGCGCCAGCGGCTCGAGGCTATCGAGCCGTTCGTCGACGCCGACGGGATCGGCCGCTGCCGGCTGTGGATGCGGCCCGAACTCACGCCCGTCCTGCCGCGCTCGTGCCGCCCGTTCCAGGGCTGGCGCTACCTGGCGGCGGCCGATGCGCCGCCCGATCTGGGCGGCCGCGACGATCTGGCGGCGATGCCGGAAGCCCTGCGCCGCGAACTCAGCGGCCTCGGCCTGCTGTAGGGCCCGACCCGCTTGCCGAACGAGGTTCGAGCGCCGATGTAACCGGGACCATTGCAGCGGAGCACGACATTGGCCAAGCAGAACGGCGATTCCCCGCTCGCGCCGCGGCCGGCGAGCGCCGACGTCGCCGCCTTCGTCGAGGCCGCGCGCAAGGCGCCGGCGCTGCCCGGCGAGAACCGGGGCCGGCTGATCTTCGCGCTCGACGCGACGATGAGCCGGCAGCCGACCTGGGACCTCGCGCAGAACCTTCAGGCCCGCATGTTCCAGGCCGCCGCGGGCCTCGGCGGGCTCGACGCCCAGCTCGTCTACTTCCGCGGCTTCAACGAATGCCGCGCCTCGAATTTCGTGTCGGGCGGGCAGGGGCTCGCCGAGCTGATGGCGAAAATCTCGGTGCGCGGCGGCGCCACCCAGATCGGCAAGGTGCTGGCCCACGCGCGCGACGAGGCGCGCCGGGCCAAGGTGGGCGCGCTGGTGTTCGTCGGCGACGCGATGGAGGAGAAGATCGACCGGCTCGCCGCCACGGCGGGCGAACTGGCGATCGCCGGCGTCGAGGCGTTCATGTTCCAGGAAGGCGACGATCCGGAAGCGGCGCGCGCCTTCCAGGAGATCGCGCGCCTGACCGGCGGCGCCTATGGCGCCTTCGACGCCGGCGCCGCCCGGCGTCTCGAAGGCCTGCTTCGCGCCGCGGCGGCCTACGCCGCCGGCGGCCGCGCGGGTCTGGAGGCGCAGGCGGTCGGCAACGAGGCGGCGCGGCTGTTGCTGCGGCAGATGCGCTAGCCGCTCATCGGGTGTAGCCTCGTCGACGCGGCGGTCCGCCGCGTCGCGCGGCGATCCCGCGCGCGAGAAGATGAAGTCGACATGCCCCAACTGATCGCCGGCCTGTTCCTGCTCTATCTCGTGCTCGCGGGCATCAGGCAGTTCGCGCGGCTGAGCCCCCCCGCGGCGGCGCGCATCGTGCGCCACGGCGGCGGCGTGCTCGGCCTGCTCGGAGCGCTGCTGCTGGTGGTGCGCGGACGGACCTCGCGCGTGCGTTCGCCGACAGTGGAGATGATCCTCGACCACGAGACCGGCGATCTCTCGGGCGTCGTGCTGGCGGGGCCGCTCCAGGGCCGCGCGCTGGCGACGTTGACCCGCGCCGATTTGCTCGCGCTCTGGGAGTCGACGCGCGGCGAGGATCCGGACGGGGCGCGGCTGCTAGAGACTTACCTCGACCGCCAGTTCGCCGGATGGCGCGCGACAGCACATGACGAGCGCGACGCGCGGGGCGGCGGCTTCGGTTCGGGCGCGATGGCCGAAAAGGAGGCCTATGAGGTTCTGGGCCTGGCGCAGGGCGCCGGCGCCGAGCAGATCGCGCGGGCGCACCGCGAGCTCATGAAGAAACTCCACCCGGACCATGGGGGATCGACGAGTCTGGCGGCCCGCGTCAATCAGGCCAAGGATGTTCTGCTGCGCCGCCATTGATTCACGCACTCCACGCCTACCCGCGCCGCTTGGCCGGAAGGCCCGCTTATTCCCGCGTCGCGAAACAAGAGAAGCCGCTCCGCTTGAGCGACTTGCAGGCCGCCTCGGCGGTCGACGAATCGAGCCCCGCGAAGCGCGCCCGATAGAAAACCGCGCCGCCATTGCCGACTTTTTCGGTCAACGGCCGGGCCGAGGCGAGGGTCGACTTGTTCGCCGCGCGGGCGCGGATCAGCAGTTCGTTCGCCTTGCCGGCGTCGTCGCTGGCGCCGATCTGCACGATCCAGGCGTCGCGCGCCGGCGCGGGACGCGCAGCATCGACGCGCGCGACATGGCTCTCCTCCTGGGCGGGCGCGGCTTTGGCGGCCGCCGGCGGCCGGGTTTCGGGCAAGGGCGCCGCCGCGACGCCGGGCGCCGGGGAAGGCGGGGGCGCCGAAGGCGTCAGAGCGGCGACGAGGGCGTTCCTGGCGGGGTCGGCCGGCCGGGCGATCCCCTCGGGGCCCTTGACCCAACCCAGCGCCGCGGGCGTCGTCTCGGCCTGACGCATCGGGGTGTAGGCGGAAGCGAGCGAGGCGGCCGCGGTCTGGTCGGCGCCATGACGGGCCGCCGCGAGCGCGGGCGCCGGCGGATCGCGCTCGACGGTGTCGTTGTCGCCCTCGCCCTCCGGAGCGGCGAGCGCGCGCGCGGGCGGAAGCGGCGCCGCGGCCGAGGCGACGAGGGCCGGAGCGCGCGCCGGCGGGAGCGGGGGAAGCGGCGGCGCGCCCTCGAGGACGGCCGAAGCGATCCTTGCGGGCTCCGCCGAGGGGGCCTCGGCGATCATCGTCGCGCTGCGCGCCGTCGTGGCGCTCGCAATATGCTCGGCGATCAGAATCTCCATCGTCCGGTCTCGCGCCGCGGCGGTCGGTCCGCCCAAGACGACCGCGACCAGCGAGCGGCCGCCGCGATGGACTGACGTCAACAGGTTGAAGCCGGAGGCGCGCGTATAGCCGGTCTTGATGCCGTCGACGCCGTCGACGCGGCCAAGCAGATGGTTGTGGTTGCCGATCGTCTCGCCCGCATAGTCGAACGAATGGGTCGAGAAATAGTGGAAGTAGCGCGGAAAGCGCTCTTCCACCGCCCGGCCGAGGATGGTCAGGTCATGGGCGGTGGTGATCTGGCGGTCGTCCGGCAGGCCGGAGGCGTTGACATAGGTCGAATGCGCCATGCCGAGCGCGCGCGCCTTGCGGGTCATCATCTGCGCGAAGCTGTCCTCGTCGCCGGCGATCGCCTCGCCGATCGCAACGGCGACGTCGTTGGCCGATCGCGTCACGATCGCCTTGATCGCATTGTCGACGCTGATGGTCTCGCCGGGCTCGAGTCCGAGCTTCGAGGGCGCCTGGCTCGCGGCGTGTTCGGACATCGCGATCGGCGAGCCGAGCGTCATCCGGCCTTTCTCGAGCTGTTCGAACAGCAGATAGAGCGTCATCACCTTGGTCAGGGAGGCGGGGTGACGCAGTTCGTTCTCGCTGGCCGCGTAAATCGTGCGGCCGGAATTCTCGTCGACGACCATCGCGGCATAGGCCGGATTGGCCGGGGGCGCGGCCTGGCGGGCGGAGGCGCGCCAGTAATGGCGCCAATGATGCGCCTCGGCCGGCGTCGCGGAAAGTCCGGCCGTCGCCAGAGCGACCCCCACGAGCGCCAAAACGCGCGCGCTCGTCCAACCGTTCTTCCCACGACGCAACGCCATCAACCTGCCCCTGAACTCTGCACTCACGGCGCCCGGTCGCTTTCCGGCGGCCGTTGCCAAACGCACACAGTGGAAACCTATGGCGACGGGGTTACGACCGGGTTAACGAAATCGCCGCGGAATCCGCGATCCGACGCAAGCCTATGAATCGATGCGCTGAACCGCGGAATGATTAACCGGGGCGGCGTCTCCGCCCGGGGCGATCGGGCCCGCGGCGAGGCGGGCGCGGCCCGAAGCGGCCGGGGCGGTGAGGTTAATGAATGGTGCGATGCAAAAAATTTTTCTTGACACTTTTGTGCACTGCACCTAAATGTCCATTCAGCAAGCGCGGGACGTTCTTCCACTGATCCTTTCGCCCTTGCGCGGCAACGTCGGTCGCTTAGCGATCACGAGCCTCCGGCATCGGCGCGGCGGCAAAACCAGGGACAAAGCTCATGTTCACCAATGTTGAAGAGATCCAGAAGTTCGGCAAGCAGCAGCTCGAGGCCGCCACCGCGGCGACCACCTCGCTCTCCAAGGGCCTGCAGGAGATCGCGGCCGAGACGAGCGACTATTCGAAGAAGGCGATCGCGGCGAACACGTCGGTCGTCGAGAAGCTGCTGGGCGCAAAGAGCGTCGAGACCGCGATCCAGATCCAGACGGATTTCGCCAAGAGCGCCTATGAGGGTTTCGTCGCCCAGGCGACCAAGTTCAGCGAACTCTACGCCAAGCTCGCCAAGGATGCGTTCAAGCCGCTCGAGGCCGCCTACGCCAAGGCGCAGGCCAAGTAATTTCGCCGCCGCGGCGGCCTTTGCGGCGCGGCGCGGGCCGCGCCGCTCGGTGTCGGGGTCGGCTGAAAGCCGGCCCTTTTTCGTCACCGTCTCATATTGACCGGGTGCTGAGCATCGCCTCGAATTTGATCCGCGCCCCGACTCACAATCCTCTTTCATATCGGGGGCAACGCTCCTAGATTGGGCGGGACAGTTCGATCGCTGGAGAGGCCGCCCCGAATCGATTGCGCGCCGCCCGGCCTGATGAGAGGTTGGATGTGATCGGCGAACCGCATTTCGTGGTCAGTCGTGTCAGGGCCGGGGTCGCATTGCTGGCGCGCTGGCTGTTTTCGCCGCGCGCCGCGGGTCGCCCGCCGGCGCCGACGATTCGAGGCGGGGCGAGTGCGCAATCGGCGCGGATCGTCCCCGTGAGCGCGCGCGAGCCGCGCAAGACGCCCGAATCGCCGGGCAACGGAACGGCCGTCATCACCCGAACGCGCACGCAGACCAAGCGGCCCAGCATGTATCGGGTGCTGCTGCTGAATGACGATTACACCCCGATGGAGTTTGTAATCCTCATCCTGCAATCCTATTTCAACAAGAACTCGGAAGAGGCGACGCAGATCATGCTGCATGTGCACCACCACGGGGTGGGCGAGTGTGGCGTGTTCACTTACGAAATCGCCGAGACCAAGGTCGCCCAGGTGATGGATCACGCCCGCAAGAACCAGCATCCGCTGCAATGCATCATGGAAAAAAAGTGAAAGGCGCGCAATGCCATCCTTTTCTCGCGCACTCGAAAAGACCCTGCACAGGGCGCTCGCCGTCGCGAACGAACGCCGCCACGAATACGCCACGCTCGAACATCTCCTGGTTTCCCTGATCGACGACAGCGACGCGTCGGCGGTCCTGCGCGCGTGCAGCGTCGATCTCGAGGTCCTGCGCAAGAACCTGACCCAATACATCGACACCGAACTCGAGAATCTCGTCATCGAGACCCGCGAGGAGGCCAAGCCGACGGCCGGATTCCAGCGCGTCGTCCAGCGTGCGGTGATCCACGTCCAATCCTCGGGGCGCGAAGAAGTGACCGGCGCCAATGTGCTGGTCGCCATTTTCGCGGAACGCGAGAGTCACGCCGCATTCTTCCTGCAGGAGCAGGACATGACCCGCTACGATGCGGTCAACTACATCAGCCACGGCATCGCCAAGCGGCCCGGCATGTCGGATCCGTCCAAGACGCCGCGCGGGGCCGACGAGGATCATGAATCGCGCGACGCGAAGGATTCCAAGGAAGGGCCAGAGCAGAAGAAAAAGGAAGCCGCACTCGACGCTTATTGTGTAAATCTCAACAAGAAGGCGAAGGACGGGAAGATCGATCCCCTGATCGGCCGCGAGGCCGAGGTGCAGCGCACGATCCAGGTGCTGTGCCGGCGCCAGAAGAACAATCCGCTGCTGGTCGGCGAGCCCGGCGTCGGCAAGACCGCTATCGCCGAAGGGCTCGCGCACAAGATCATCAACGCCGCGGTCCCGGAGGTTCTCGCCAATGCGACGGTGTTCGCCCTCGACATGGGCGCGCTGCTCGCCGGCACGCGCTACCGCGGCGACTTCGAGGAGCGCCTCAAGCAGGTCATGAAGGAGATCGAGCAGCACAAGGACGCGATCCTGTTCATCGACGAAATCCATACCGTGATCGGGGCGGGGGCGACTTCCGGGGGCGCGATGGACGCCTCCAACCTGCTCAAGCCGGCGCTCGCGCAGGGCGTGCTGCGCTGCATCGGCTCGACCACCTATAAGGAGTATCGGCAGTATTTCGAGAAGGACCGCGCGCTGGTGCGCCGGTTCCAGAAGATCGACGTCAACGAGCCGACGGTCGAGGACGCCGTCGAGATCCTCAAGGGGCTGAAGCCCTATTTTGAGGAATTCCACAAGATCCGCTACACCAACGAGGCGGTGCGCGCCGCGGTGGAATTGTCCGCGCGCTTCATCCATGACCGCAAGCTGCCCGACAAGGCGATCGACGTGATCGACGAGACCGGCGCTTCGCAGATGCTGGTCGCCGAGGCCAAGCGCAAGAAGACCATCGGCATCAAGGAGATCGAGGCGACCATCGCCACCATGGCGAGGATTCCCGCCAAATCGGTCTCCAAGGACGACGCCGAGGTGCTCCAACACCTCGAGGAGACGCTGAAGCGGGTCGTCTACGGCCAGAACGAGGCGATCACGGCGCTATCTTCGGCGATCAAGCTCGCCCGCGCCGGCCTGCGCGACCCGGAAAAGCCGATCGGCTCCTATCTGTTCTCCGGGCCAACCGGCGTCGGCAAGACCGAGGCCGCGCGCCAGCTCGCCTCGAGCCTCGGGGTGGAGTT
>JBEKEI010000162.1:0-10168 GCA_050013915.1 Roseiarcus sp. | reverse complement strand
TTCAATTTGCCTGCAACCCTCTGATTTGCCTCGATCGGGCGAGAAATCCATTTCCAATTGTTGCCACAACGAAAGGATTTGTCGGGCGAGGCGGGGCGCAGCGGCCGATCTGGGTCGTCCAGGCGCGAGCGGCGGGTCGAGGGGGCAGGAGGGCAAGGGGATGAGCCATCGGCCGGAGCGATGCGCGCGTGAACGCCCCGCGCCGCGAAGCCACGCCGCCGTCGCGCCGTCAGGTCAGGGCGATCGCACGCGCTCGTCCGGGGCGACTGCGCGCCGTCGGCGCGGCGATTGGCGAACTCGGCCCGGCGTGTTGCGCAGCCGATCCCTCGGTCAGTCGATCACGCTGTGCTCAGGCGGCGTGCAGCGCGTGGTGGAATCGGCCGAGCAGGTCGGGCACCTCCGTGGCGGGAACGGGCCTGCTGAACAGATTGCCCTGCGCCTCGACGCAGCCCGTCTCGACGACGGCGGCCAGCTGCGCCTCGGTTTCGACGCCTTCCGCCGTGGTCGTCATCACGAGCGTCTGGCCGAGCGCCGAGATGGCGCGCACGATTTCCTGCGCGTCGCGCTGGTCGATGTTCTGGACGAAGGACTTGTCGATCTTGATCTTGTCGAACGGGAAGCTCCTGAGATAGCTCAGCGAGGAATAGCCCGTTCCGAAATCGTCCATCGCGATCCTGACCCCCATGGCGCGCAGCCGGTGGAGCGCTTCGAGCGTGCGCTTGCTTTCGCACAGCAGCACGGATTCGGTGATCTCGAGTTCGAGCCGTCGCCCGGAAAGCCCGGCCGCGGCGAGCGCCGCGGCGACGACCTCTACGAGGCCGGGCGACTTGAACTGGGCGGCGGAGAGGTTGACCGTCACCCGCAGGTCGGGCGGCCAGCGCGCGGCCTCGCGGCACGCGGCCCGCAGGACCCATTCGCCGAGCGGCACGATGAGGCCGGTCTCCTCGGCGAGCGGAATGAACTCGATCGGCGAGACGATGCCGCGATAGGGATAGCGCCAGCGCACGAGCGCTTCGAAGCTGTTGATCTGGCGCGTGCGCGCGTCGAGCAGCGGCTGGTAATAGACCTCGAATTCCTCCTCCCGCAGCGCCTTGCGGATGTCGACCTCGAGCCGGCGTCGGGCCTGCAGTTCCTCGTCCATCGCCGGTTCGAAGAATCGATAGCCGCGCCGCCCCTCCGATTTGGCGCGGTAGAGCGCGATGTCGGCCTTGCGCAGCAGCAGCCCGCCCTCCTCGTCGTCACGCGGCGCGCAAGCGATCCCGATGCTCGCGCCGATGTCGATGTGGTGGCCGGCGATCTCGTAGGGCTCGCCGAGGACGTCGAGCAACCGCTGCGCCAGATCGCGCGCCTCCTGCGGATCGGCGATCGCCGCCTGGACGATGGCGAATTCGTCGCCCCCGATCCTGGCCACGGTGTCGCTGTCGCGGATCGAAGCCCTCAGGCGGGCGGCGAAATCCCTCAGCAGCGCGTCGCCGACGGGATGGCCGAGCGTGTCGTTGGTCTCCTTGAAGTGATCGAGGTCCAGGCAGAATATCGCGAATTGCTCGCCCTCCGCGAGGCGCTCGACCGCCCGGCCGAGCCGTTCGTGCAGCAGGATGCGGTTGGGCAGGCCGGTCAGCGCGTCGTGGCGCGCCATGCGGGAAAGGCGCTCGTCGGACTTGCGGCGTTCGGTAATGTCCTCGTGGGTGGTGACCCAGCCGCCCTCCGGGATCGGTTGATGGCGGATGAGAATCGTACGGCCATCGCCGAGTTCGCGGGTGTCGCTCGACGCGACGCTGCGCCGATCCGTCGCTTCGTGCCGCGCGACGACGTCCTCGATCCCGAGGTCGCGGTAGCCGAAAGTGGCGAGCCGGTGCGTGATGATGTCGCGCCACAGAACGCCGGGCCGGGTCAGGGCTTCGGGCAGGCAGTACATCTGGGCGTAGCGCGAATTGCAGACGATCAGGCGCTCCCGCGTGTCGAACATGCACAGGCCCTGCAGCATATTGTTGAGCGCGACCTCGAACCGGCCCGCGTGCTTGAGAATCTGCGCCTGCGTCGAAATCTCGAGTTCGGCGGCGGCGCGCGCGCGCGCGGCCTCGACCATCCTGCGCTGCTGGTCGAGGATCCTCAGCAGCATGATTACCGTCGTCGCGATCATGCCGACGATCAGCACGGCCACGAGGTCGAAGATGTGCGCCAGCCGGGTCCAGTCGGCGAGGATCTCGGCGACGCTCTTGCTGACCGTCATGACCAGCCCGTAGCGCGGCAGTTTGGCGAACGCGAGCACGCGTTCGGTGCCCTTGCCGTCGCCGATGCTGCGCAACGTGATCGCGCCCTCGCTCTCCGGCAGCCTGTCATTGAAAATCGCCAAGACGCCGTAATCCTTGCGGTACTCCGAGTCGACGTGGGGCGCGCGCGCCAGCAACACGCCATTGTTGCGAAACAGCGACACGCGGCCGCCTGGCATGACGAAGGAGGCGTAGGCGGCCTCGAAATAGGCGACCCGGATCTCCGCCACCACGAGGCCGACGAATTCGCCCTTCGGACCGGAGATGCGGTTGGCGAGGAGGATCGTCCAGGCGCCGTTCACGCCGTTCTGGATGGGATCGCCGATGAATTCGCGGCGCCCGGGATCGCTCTCCAGCGCCTTGAAATAATCCCGGTCGGCGACATTGACCGCGGGGATTGGCCAGGAGCGCGAGAAATTGACGAGGTTCCCATGCGCGTCGACGATCGTCACGGCGTCGAGGCACAGGAGGCCGGCGATCTTTTGCCGGAGCAGCTGGTGGACTTCGAGCGTGCCCGTCGCCGGCGCGAGATCCGCCGCCGACGCGACTCCCATCGCCTCGATGCGGTCAATGACGTCGGTCTGCAGGATCTCGGCGCCCTGGAGCGTGCGGTCGGTCTCCTCCGACAGCGCGAGCGACAGCGACATGAGCTCGCGGCGGGCGTCGTTCAGCGCGCTCTCGCGGCCGGTGTCGCTGAACCACCAGACGCATGCGACCATCAGGAGGGACAGCAGCGCGCCGCTTGCCGTCAGCACGGCCCGTGGCCGGCGCAGCGCCGATCCGGCGCCGCGTCGTTTTCCCTTCGGCGGTCGCGCGGTCCGGATGGACAAACGTTTCCCCCAAGCTCAGGCAAGGCCTCGCGCAGGCGCCATGAAGTCCGGCGCGTTCGACAGCCTGCTGTCGCGGCGGCGGAATCGCGCGCCGATCTCTGCTTCGGGGTCCGCGCGCGGCGAGCCGCGCCGCCGGCGCTCGGCGCCGTTCCCGCCGGAATCCGGTCCCGGCGGAGGAGAATGTCGGGCGCCCGGCCGCGCCTAGCCCGGCGACCGCGCGTTGCGGTAGATGACCTGGACCGACCGCAGCCGGGCCCGCTTCTGCTGGTTGGCGGTGATCACGCCCTGCAGTCTGACGAGGTCGCCGTAATTGTGATATTTGCCTTCGAGCTGGAATTCGGGAATCATGATCCCGAGATCCTGGCTTCCCCGCCAACGGACTTCCGCCTTGACGGAGGCCTTGAACTCGTCGTCATAGAACCAGATGCGATCCGGGACGGAGACGTTGCTCGGCAGGACGAGACGGGCGCCGCGGGCCGACCGGTCGCGGACCACGCAATGACAGATGAGCTTGCGCTGCGCGTCGGCGATCTTGCCACTGCGCAGATGCACGGGGTAGCGGGGATCGGCGCGATTGTCCCGCGTCCCGCCCGCTTCCGTCGCGTCGTTGCGGTTTGGGCCGGCAGAGGTGGCCATTGCGTTTCCGCTTTTGCGCAGCATAGCGTCGTCCCTCGTGTGCACCATCGCCCTGGGGGGTGATTTGCATCCATTTTGAACTATAGCGCTAAGCGAGCGCCGGCGCCCGAGCGATCGCCTGAAGTGGTGAACGGAATCTCTCCTTGATTCGAGAAAGATCGGCTCATGTTCGGCCGCCCGCCGCCGCGGCCGGCGCGACGGACGGGCCCGGCGCTAATCTATAAGGATAGAAAATCGGTTCGATTCAATATTTTGTTCGAATGACCACGCGCCGCCGCCCGCCTGCGTCCGCCTCCGGACGGCGAGCGCGCCGTCGGGACGCCGTAATTTGGCCCGAAATTCACCGGCAGTTCACTATTCCTGTGCTTGATATGGCGGCGGTCCCGTGAGGGGGGCGGCGTCGCCGCCGTGGGCCGGACGCGCCGCGCGGCCCGGACCGTCAGGGGTTTGGACACCCGCCGTTCGCGTACCGGAAATCGGAGATTGAAATGATCAGAATGATGTCCCTGTGCGCGGCGATGGCGATCGCGATTCCCCTCGCCGGATGCAACACGCCGGAGGGCCAGAACGCCGCCGGCGGGGCCCTGCTCGGCGGCGCCACCGGCGCCCTCATCGGCGCCGCGGCGACCGGCCACGCCAGCGGCGCGCTGGTCGGCGGCGCGATCGGCGCGGCGACCGGCGCGACGATCGGCGCCGCCTCGACGCCGCCGCCCGGCTATTACGGCCCTGGCCCCTACGCGGGTCCGGGCTATGGCCCGCCGCCGCGCTGCGCCGAATTCTATTACGACTACAATGGCAACCAGCGTTGCCGCGCCTACTATTGATGCGCCGCCGGGGCGATCCGGCGCCTCGGGTCGACCGTCACGCGGCGGCAGGCCCGCGCGCGGCGTGACGCCCGGGCCTCGCCCCGAAAGCCCGGTCGCCGGGGACTTCGTCGCCTCGCCCAATCACGGCGAGCGGCGCGGCGATCGGCGACCCGACTGCGTCATCCTGCACTATACCGGCATGCCGACCGCCGCTGAGGCGGCGGCCTGGCTCTGCAATCCGGCCTCGGAAGTCTCGTGCCACTATCTCGTCGGCGAGGACGGGCGCGTCACCCAACTCGTCGCCGAGCAGCGTCGCGCCTGGCATGCCGGGGTCAGCCGGTGGAAGGGCGAGACCGACCTCAATTCCGCCTCGATCGGCGTCGAGATCGTCAATCCCGGCCATGGCGCCGGGGACGCCGCGCCGCCGCCGTTCCCGGCCCGGCAGATCGAGGGCGTCATCGCGCTGCTCGCCGACCTCGGTGCGCGCCATCGCATCCGCCCCGAACGCATCCTCGCCCATTCCGACATCGCGCCAGCGCGCAAGCGCGACCCCGGCGAAGGCTTCCCCTGGGAGACGCTGTGGCGCGCGGGCGTCGGTCACTGGACCGCGCCCGCGCCGCTCGCGGCAGGCCCGATCCAGCGGCGCGGCCACGAAGGGCCGCCGGTGCGCGCGCTGCAGGCGCTGTTCGCGCTCTATGGCTATGGCGTCGAACTCACCGGCGTCTATGACCGGCAGACCGAGCTCGCAGTCGCCGCCTTTCAGCGCCACTTCCGCCCCTCGCGCGTCGACGGCGAAGCCGATTCCTCCACCATCGCCACGTTGCGCGCACTGCTGGCCGGCCCGGCGGGCGGCGGGTCCGTGTGAGTTCCCCGCCGATCGCCCGGCCGTTTCCGCGCGTCAGGACGCGATGAACCAGTCGATCAGCCGCGCCGTCTGGCCGGGCGGCCGGTCCGGGGCCAGCAGTTCCAGGCGCAGACCCGTGTTCACGCGCAGCGCAAACGGCGCGACCAGCGCGCCTGACTCCAGGGCGGCCAGGACCAGCGTCTCATGGGCCATGAGTATTCCCGCGCCGTCGACGGCCGCCTGGACTGCCAGGCCGTAGAGCGAGAACGCCGGGCCGTCATGGATCGGGACGCCGGTCACGCCCGCGGCCGACAGCCAATGATCCCAATCGTCGGCCCAGCTGGTGTCGCGCAGAAGCGGGTGCGCCGCCAGGTCAGCGGGCGCGTTCAGCGTAACGGCGATCTTCGGCGCGCATGCCGGGAATATCCGATCGTCGCAGAGCTTGAACGATCGGCTGCCGCGACCCGGCTCGCGCATGAAGAAAAAGCCGAGATCGAACGGCTCGCGCCGGAAATCCGGCGCCGCCTCGAGCGCGTGGATCGAGGGCCGGACTTCGGGAAAGGCGGCGCGGAGCGCGGGCAGCCTGGGGGCGAGCCAGAGTTGGGCGACGGCTGGCAGAGCGGCGATGCTGACCTGGGCGCGCGGCGCCGTCTGACGCAGCTCCTGCACGGCCGAGCTCAGGGCGTCGAACGCCCTGGCGAACGCCGGCATCGCCGACTTTCCAGCGTCGGTGAGTTGCAGGCCCTGGGCATGACGGACGAACAGGGCCGCCCCGAGCCAGGCTTCGAGCGCCTTGATCTGATGCGAAACGGCGGCGGGCGTGACGCCCAGCTCCAGCGCCGCCCTGGCGAAGCTCTCGTGCCGCGCCGCCGTCTCGAACGCTCTCAGCGCATTCAGCGGCGGCATCCGGGGGCGGGGCGGATTGACGGCGATCGGACTGGCTCTCTCGCCCGGCCGGCGGCCGGTCGCCGGCGTTGCGACGGTCGATCCAGATTCGACAGCCGCCGGCCCGCCGTCAACCATTTTTGCACACGAAAGCGCCGAGGCGATCCCGGTCGCCCCCTTAATTGATGAAGTGGAGCGCGTCGAAGCGACGGCGGAAGGCGGTCACCTCGGCCGCGAGTCCATCGCCGGGTCCGTCGGCGCGCAATCCGCGCGCGACCAGCGCCGCCAGTTCCGGCATGTCTTCGACGGTAATTCCCCAGCGGACGATTTCGGGAGTGCCGAGGCGCAGGCCGTTCATGTCGCCCTCGACAGGCTCGATCGGCAGGCCGATGCCGCACGAGAGAATGTTCGCCTTGCGCAGCAGCCTGGCCGCCCTCTGTCCGCCGCCGAATTGCGCGGCCTCGATCGCGAATTGATGCGAGGTCGTTGCGCCCTTGCTCGTGCGGAACACCGGAATTCCGCGTTCGGTCAGCTGATCGGCGAGCGCGCGGGCGGTCGCCGCCATGGCGGCCGCGTAGGCTCGGCCATGGTCTTTCCAGTCGAGCAGGGCGATCGCCAGCGCGGCCGATTTGGCGGCGTCGAAATTCGCGGTCAGCCCGGGAAACGCGATGGCGTCGAGCTTCTCGGCTATTGCGGGATCGCTGGTGAGGATGAGCCCCGAGGCCGGCCCGCCGAGGCTCTTGTAGGTGCTCATCGTCATGAGATGAGCGCCCTCCTCGAGCGGCTGCTGCCAGGCGCGGCCGGCGATCATGCCGCACAGATGCGCGGCGTCGAACAGCGTCAGCGCGCCGACTTCGTCGGCGATCGCGCGGATTTCGCGCACTGGGTGCGCGAACAGGTTGAGGCTGCTGCCGATCGTGATGAGCTTCGGGCGCAAGCGGCGCGCCTGATCGCGTAGCCTGGCGATGTCGACCGTGTAGCCGTCGGCGTCGACGGCCGCGGTGTGGATTTCCAGACCGTAGCGGCCGGCGCATCCCGCCACATTGTGGGTGACGTGTCCGCCGATGCTGGGCGGCGGGACGATGATCCGCTCGCCCGGCCTGGCCGCCAGCATGAACGCGTAGAGGTTGGCGATGGCCCCCGAAGGCACCCGGATTTCGGCGAACCGGGCGCCGAACACCTCGGCGGCGAGTTCGGCGGCGATGATCTCCACCTGCTCGACGCCCTCGAGGCCCATCTCGTATTTGTCGCCGGGATAGCCGAGCGAGGGGCGCGAGCCGAGGCCGGACGCCAGCGCGGCTTCCGCCCGCGGATTCATCACATTGGTCCCCGGATTGAGATTGAGGCAATCGCGCTCGTGGATCGCCCTGTTGAGCGCGATGCCGCGATCGATCGAGGCGAGAATCTGTTCGGAGTTGCGCCGGCTGGTGTCGTCGGCGAGCGCCTGGACGAAAAGCTCGGATTGCGCGGGAACCCAATCTCTGTGCGCGAGCGCCGTCATCGTCATCTCCTGCCCCAATCGCCTGCCGGTTCGTCGAACCCGCCGCAGGAGGCCTCACGGGAGGCCGTGGCGCAAACGATTAGTTCTAGGCCCCGGGCTGAGGAAAACTAAGCCTGGTGCGGCGGGGGCGGCTCGCGCAAGGGCGACGCCAGGATAATCCGAACCACCCGCCGTCGTCGCCGGAGCGTCGGTCACCCGAGTGCCGGGATCGGCCCGCCATCCCTTCGCGTCGCCCGGGCCCGGGCCGGTGAAATTTTTGGAAATCTTTGGAAACTTCTGGAAACTTCTGGAAACTCCCGGAAACCCCCTGGAAACCCCCTGGAAACTCCTGGAAGTCCCTGGCTCCATGGCATCTCTTGGTATTTCAATAGCTTGCGAGAGGCCGGAAGCTTTTTTGACCCCGAGGCTCCCGCGCTCCCGGGGCTCTCGAAGGCCCCGGCGGGCGCAGCGATGGAACAAAGACGAATCGCATCACGAACGAGCCAAAGTCGCCCGCCGCGAGCATCGCCCCGGAGGGGGCTTCCCGCCGTTGGCGGAGGGAGCGCCTGGGAGTTACGCGCGGCGGGGGTTTCGGGCGGTTTTCGGGGGTTCTGGCGTAGCGGTGAGTCTCCTGGCTTTGCCTGGCTCGGTAGGGCCATCGATCGACTTGGCGATTGTGGACGGGGGAACCGCCGGAGTCAAGCATTTTTCTGTAAAAGAGAAACGGAGCCGGCGGCGGACAGGGGCGGGGCGCGCCATCGCCGCACCCCCAATCGGCAGGCATGCGTACCGACGGCGCCGCGCGCAGCGAGGTCGACCGCCGTCGGTGGTCGCGCCGCGCCACGAGACGCTGCGCGAACCTCGCCCCGCCCGCCCGTCCCCGGCCGCTTCCACCGCGACCTCTTGGTGAGCGTGGCGGCCCCAGGCCGCATCGCTCGCCAAGAGGTCACGATGGCCGCTACGCCGCGACGACTCGCCATTGCAGCAAAATGACGCCGCGAGGGCTCGCCTCCGGACAGGCCGTTGCAGGCGCATGCGCGCGCGACTTGGGCGCTTGTAGACGCGGGCGCCGACCGCGTCCCGCCGTCGGCACGCCGCCGAGCCGCGGCCGCGTCTTTGCAATACTCGGCGGGAACGCCCGCCGGTCGGCCACGGCGCCCTTCTCGCCCGCGCCGAATCCGTGCTCGGCCGCATGCTCGCTCCCCGCCGCCGAGGCCGAGAGCCGCGCCAGGCGTCGACGGAGCAAGCCGGCATGATTTGAAATCGTCGAATCGGCATCCTGTCCCGGGCAGGCCGGAAATGCCCGCTAGTACAAGGCCTCGAGCTCGGGCCGCCGTGGCAGAGGGACTCCTCGCGCGGGCGGCGATGGTTAACGGCTCATGAATGGCGGCGTAGAAACCTCAATTTGGCGGCAATTCGGTTTCAGCGCGTTAACGGCAGGCAGGAGAAGCGATTTACAATCGATTAAGGCGGTCTACAAAGGCGGGCAACGTCTCTCCTCCATCCTCGAACAGGGCGATCGTCGAAATGAAGCACAGGCGCCGGTTCCCCCTCGCCCTCGCCCTCGCGATCGCGACCCTCCTGTCCGGCGCGACCGCGCAGGCGTCCACCGCCACCGGGGCCCTGTTCGTCAGCCTCACCGTCACCGCGACCTGCACCGTCAACGATGGCATGGCGGGAGCGGCCAGGGCCGCCCCGGGTCCGGGCGCGCTCTCGGTCGCGTGCAGCGCCGCCACGCCCTACAACGTCGGCGTCGGCCGGAGCGCTTCGGCAGGCCTCGACGCCCAGGCTCCATCCGGATCGGACGTCGAGGTCAGAACGATCACCGTCAGCTACTGACCGCGATCCGGCTCGCGACGGCGAGGCGGGGCGCGCGCCTCCCGCAGCGCAGCCGAGCGGTGCGCCACTTGCGAGGCCCGTAGCTAGCGGATTTGCCGGATTGCCGCCGACGCGTCGGCGCCGGACGAAATCACGCCGGGCGGCAAGCGGCGTCTTGATCGCTCCCGGCTTTGCGAGCGCCCCGAGGACTGGCACGGCCTGGAGCAGCGTGGGGCGAATTCCGGCGGCCGGGATGATGGTTGCGTCACGGTCTCGAAAGCCCTCGCCGTCGCGCCCCGCTTCGCCGATCTGCCGGCGCCGTCGCCCGAAGCCGAAGCCGCGAGCGCGTCCTTTGCAACGCAAGGCGGGAGCGACCGCCCGCTCGGGGACGGTATCTTGCTCACCCGCGCCGAATCCCCGCTCGGCTGCACGCCCGCTCCCCGCCATCCAGGCCGAAAACGGCGCGCGGCGAGCGCCGGGCAGGCAGGCGCGATTTGAAATGGTCGAATCGGTATCGTGTCCCGGTAATGGCCAGCAATGGCACGCGTTGCCGCACCACGTCTTCCGGCAGATACGTCAAACCGAGACCGGCGAGCGCG